>CAYLTY010000003.1:0-90400 GCA_964386705.1 uncultured Planctomycetaceae bacterium | reverse complement strand
CAACCAGGAACGTGCCGGTTATCAGCGGCCAGATACCGAAGTGCTTCTGCTCACCCTCGAATTGCGGCGTCCAGCGGGTATCGCCCAGAAACTCTGCCAGCGAAACATCCTCGAAGAAGCTCAGCGTGTTCGTGAGCAGTACCCAGATGATCGCGATCGTCGTAAAGATCGACAAAAAAGCGCAGCCGAACAGCAAGCCTTTGATGATCGCTTCTTTGAACGCCGTTAGTGAAAAGCGACGTACCAGCGAGTTGCTCTGTGAGGCGGGACTGGTCGTGAGCGAGTCAGGAGTTACGGACACGGCAACAGTCTTGTGTGAAATGGAAACGAAGCGATCCGTCAACCAGAACAATCAGGCGGGCGGACTACAAAGTCCGCCCGCATTTCTTGTCTACCACCCGAAAGGTCCTCTTTCGAGCAGCAACTTTCGACAAATGATTACTTCAAACCAGTAATTGCGTCTTCCAAGACTTTAACTTGCTCTTCGAGCACTGGCTTGTCGAGTTCGATATATCCGACTTCAGACACCAGCTTCTGGCCAGCGTTGAGGTAGTATCGCATGAACTCCTGCACGACCGGACGCTTCAGTGCGGGTGCGGTCACATACACATACAGCGGACGAGACAGCGGGCTGTATTCGCCGCTGCGAATTGTTTCAATCGACGGTGTCACTGCCGCGGCCGGGTCGCTGCCCTTGGCAATACTGATCAGCTTCAGGCTGTCCTTGTTTTCTGAATAATACGCAAAACCAAAGTAGCCCAATGCATATTTATCACCGGCGATGCCCTTCACCAGCACGTTGTCGTCTTCGCTGGGCAGGTAGTCGGTGCGGGACTGCTTGGCCTTGCCGTTGATCACTTCCGTGAAGTAGTCAAACGTGCCAGAGGCGGTGCCCGGGCCATAGAGCTTGATCGGCTCGGCTGGCCATTCCGGATTGACGTCCTTCCAGGTCTTAACGGTGCTGTTCGGTTGCCAGATCTGCTTGAGTTGGTCAGTCGTCAGAACTTTGGTGAACTCATTCTGCGGATTGACCAGCACCGACAGGCCGTCAATGCACACTTTGAAGCCGACATACTTGATGCCCTTTTCTTCGCAGGCTTTCGCTTCCGCTTCGGTGATGGGACGCGATGCGTCATTGATGTCGATTTCGCCAGCGGAAAACTTCTTGAAGCCGCCGCCAGTTCCCGATTCACCCACGACGACTTGAGTCTTAGGGTGGATCTTCTGGAACTCTTCCGCCATGGCTTGAGACACCGGGAACACGGTGCTGGAACCGTCGATCTTGATTTCGCCTTCGACGGCGACAGCGGCTCCGGTCGAGGCTGGTTCAGAGTTCCCGCCGCCGGGTGTCTTAGTCGTGGGTGCGGTGCCCGATGAGGGTGGCGTGGCGTCCTGAACCGTACAGCCTGCTGCGGCGATCACAGCCAGCACAACAGCAAAAAGGCTCGTCCGTTTCATAAGGGGTCAACTCCTGAAGTAATCTTGCGGTGCTCAAACGGCCACGCGAAGGGCTACGAACAGCGGTACTTCAGAGCGGCCACTGCCCGCGATGCTAAAACTGAATTGTTAAGACTCTAGGAAGTTGTCTTCACAATTCCCGTGAATGTCGAGCGACCGGACGGTTCGGGAGTCGGCGCACAGGCATTTTCTCAGACTGAAATTCACTGCATTTTAGCCTGAGTTTTCGCATTTCGATTTCTCGAGATCGACCGGTGATCGGACGGCGGGGAGTTTCCCGCCTCGCGCCTGCTTCTCGCCAATCTCCCCAGCCAACAAATCGCTCGATGTTGATGGGTCGTCAGCAGCATTCTCCGGCGACTAATATGAGGCTGCGGCGCGGCTGCTTCAGGAGTCATCTATGCGGCGATTGTTAGCCATTGTCTTCTTGTTTTTTTGCCTGAGTCTCAATTGCCGAGCGGCAGACGAGCCTACCTTTTCCGCTCCAGCTTTGGAGCACTTCGAGAAGCACGTGCGGCCGCTGCTGGCTGAGCACTGCCTCGCATGTCACGGTCCGAAGAAGCAGGAAGGCGGCCTGCGTCTCGATTCGCGTGCGGCTCTGTTGAAGGGGGGCGACTCGGGCGCAGCGGTGACGGTCGGGAAGTCCGAAGCCAGTTTGCTGATCAAGGCGGTGCGTCGTACTGGCGACCTGCAGATGCCGCCGGAGTCCGAACTGTCACGCGCGCAGATTCAGATCCTGCAGGACTGGATTACGCACGGTGCTGCGTGGCCGGCGACGGAATCACGACCGCAGGGGACTCAAAGCGAACTGGCGAAGTCGCACTGGTCGTTTCAGCCGGTGAAAGATCCGCAACCGCCAGCGACAAAGCTCATCGGCTGGTCGAAGCAATCGATCGACGCTTTCGTGCTCGCCAAACTGGAAGCGGCGAAGCTGAGTCCGGCTCAGATGGCGGACCGTCGCACGTTCATCCGCCGCGCGAAGTTTGATCTGCTCGGTCTGCCGCCCACACCGGAAGAAGTCGCCGCGTTCGAGGCCGATCAGTCACCCGACGCTTACAAGAACCTGATCGACAAGCTGCTGGAGTCTCCGCATTACGGTGAGCGTTGGGCGCGTTACTGGCTGGACATCTCGCGTTACGCGGACACCAAGGGCTACGTGTTCTTCGAGGACAAGAACTACACGTGGGCGTATGCCTATCGCGACTACGTCGTGCGGGCTTTCAACGAGGACTTGCCGTTCAATCGGTTTATTTTGGAGCAGCTTGCGGCGGATCAACTGGACCTCGGCGACGATCCGCGAGCGTTGGCTGCGATGGGCTATCTGACGCTGGGCAGTCACTTCATGGGCAACGTGCACGATCAGATCGACGACCGCATCGACGTCGTCGCGCGCGGCTTGCTGGGCATGACGCTGGCCTGCGCGCGCTGTCACGACCACAAGTACGACCCGCTCTCGCAGGACGACTACTACGCACTCTATGGAGTCTTCCGCAGCTCGAACGAGCCGCTGGTCCCGCCGACGTTCATCAAGCCGACTGAGTCGGAAGACGCACGCAAGTTTCAAACCGAGATGACGGCTCGCGAGCAGAAGCTCGATGAGTTCATCAACCGCAAACGCACGGAGATCACGAAGCAGTCGCGTGAGTCGGTGGCCGAGTATCTGCTGGCGGTGCATGCCAAACGCAATCAACCCAGCACCGAAAACTTCATGCTGATCACCAATCCCGGCGGTTTGAATCCGGCTGTGATCGTGCGTTGGGAAGTCGCCTTGAAAGAGGCGAAGCAGCGCCGCGATCCCATCTGGACGGCGTGGCATAAACTTTCGGAACTCACCGACGACAACTTTGCCGCGCAAGCGCC
This sequence comes from uncultured Planctomycetaceae bacterium, assembly GCA_964386705.1. Taxonomy (GTDB): domain Bacteria; phylum Planctomycetota; class Planctomycetia; order Planctomycetales; family Planctomycetaceae; genus AM-0621. The sequence continues at coordinate 87,082 of CAYLTY010000003.1, read as the reverse complement.
GCAACTCCTGGCATCGCTGATCAGTCCTGCTGATGGATCAGCCACCGAGCCCGTTCATCCGACGATTCGTGAGGCCCTTAAGGACCTGCAGCCGAAGACAATGCAGGACGTCGCGGCGCGGTATGGAGGGGTGCTCACCGGGACTCACAAACGCTGGCAGGAACTGGTTGAGGCTGCGGCCAAAGCCAATCAACCCGCTCCGCAACGTTTTCCGGATGATGATTCCGAAACGCTGCGTCAGGTGTTGTATGGGGCTCAATCACCAGCCGTGATTCCGCGATCGCTGGGCTGGGGATTTCTTGATTTGCTGCCGGACCGTGCGGCTCAAGGCGAATACAAGAAGCTGCTGGATGCGGTTGAGCAATGGATGAGGACGGGCCCCGCCGCTCCACCGCGAGCGATGGTGCTACAGGATTCAGAAACGCTGTATGACCCGGTGGTGTTCTTGCGAGGTAACCCCAATCGGCGCGGCAAGCCGGTTGAACGACGTTTCTTAAGTGTGCTCAATCAAGAGGCGAAATCCTTCGCGCGCGGTAGCGGTCGACTGGAACTCGCGCAGGCGATCGCCAGTCCTGACAATCCGCTGACGGCGAGAGTCATCGTGAATCGCATCTGGCAGCAGCACTTCGGCGAGGGACTGGTGCGGACGCCGAGCGACTTTGGAATACGCGGTGAGGCACCGACTCATCCTGAGCTGCTGGATCACCTCGCGACTAGCTTCATGCGGCAGGGCTGGTCCATCAAGACTTTGCACCGGCAGATCATGGCTTCGGCAACGTACCAGCAGCGAGCGGAAGGCAGCGGCGCGGCCGTTGATCCCGAGAATAAGCTGCTGTGGCAGTACCCGCGCCGACGCCTCGACTACGAAGCCACGCGCGATTCATTGCTGGCCGTCAGCGGTTCGCTGAATCCCGCGCTGGGTGGTCCTCCAATCGATGCCATCAGCGGTGTCAATCCGCGCCGCACGCTGTACGGCTTCATCGAACGCTTGGATCTGCCGACTCAGATGCGGACGTTCGACTTCCCCGATCCGGCGGCCAGCAGCGGTCAGCGTTCGGCCACAACCGTCGCGCCGCAGGCGCTGTTCTTCATGAATCACAACTTCGTCGCCGAGTGCGCGCGACGAGTTGCTCATCGTCCCGAGTTGCAGGCGCTCACCGATCCAAAGCGTCGCGTTCAACAGCTCTATGCGGCGTTGTTCGGTCGACAGGCGACGCCTGAGGAAGAAACGCTGGCGCTGGAGTTCGTGCTAGCGCGCGGTCTTGATGCACCGCAGCCCACGCCTTGGCGCTATGGATATGGTCGAGTCGACGCGGCCACTCAACGCACTGCGGATTTCACCGAACTGGCGCATTGGACCGGCATGCGCTGGCAAGTGGGGCCTGCCTTGCCAGATCCTCTGAAAGGTTGGGTCTTCATCGATCAACGTGGAGGACATCCGGCTGAGCATCCCGACCGTGCCGTCATCCGTCGCTGGATCTCGCCCATTAGGGGGAAGGTGCAAGTCACTGGAAAGCTGATCCACAAACAGAAGGCCGGAAATGGCGTGCACGCCCGCATGATCAGCAGCCGCGCGGGGCAACTCGGGGAGTGGAAGGCGCACGCCTCAGAGGCAGACTTCGGCACGCTGACCGCCGAAGTTCAAACCGGTGACACGCTGGACTTCGTCGTCGATTTCGCCGGCGAGATCACTCACGACGAACACGAATCCCCCTTCGAGATTCGTCAGATCAGCGACGTCTCAAACGCTGGCAACGCAGCTCAGCTCTGGAACTCTGAAAAGGATTTCCGGGGCGGAGCTATCTCCGACCGCTGGCAACTGCTGGCTCATGCCCTGTTGATGACCAACGAGTTCGTCTTCGTGGATTAAGCAGAGAATTGTAGGGTGGGACCAGCACAGCGCCGGCCCACCAAGAACATTCTCGAAATGGTGGGCCGGCGCTGCGCTGGTCCCACCCTACTTTTCATTCGACCGCCGAACTTGCCAGCTGTGTGACGAGTATAAATTCCATGCCGCGGTTTCGCGCGCTTCCGGGTCCATGATCAGTCATCGCCTAGGCGTTTCGCCCAGAGTTCGCGGATTTGTTTGAGGCGGCGTTCGATGGTGCGGACGTTGCATTGCAGCTTCTCCGCGATTTCTTCGTGGGTATGACCTTCCATCTTCAGAATGGCCAGTTGCCGCGAGATGTCGTCGGGCAGAATGCGCATGAGCTCTTTGGTTTCATCGGCCATCAGCGCAGGCCAGTCGGGCGAATCGTACTGGCCGTCAATGCGGTCGAAGCCTTTGAGAATGCTGTCCTCGTATTCGGGAGCGATCATCGCGGAATCGCCGCGAACTTCGCCACCCCCGCGCTTCTGGCGCTGGTCACGTTCGATGATGGCCGCCGCTTTGCGGGTCGTGATCACCATCAGCAGTCGCCACAATTGATCGCGCCGGTCCAGTTCGGGAAAACGCCCTTCCTTGATGCCGGTCAACAGGCTCTTCATGGCCTGAATCGCGACATCTTCTTCGTCGGTGACTCGCGCGGAAGTATGCTTCAGGCTGCGTTTCGCGATTTCCAGAATGCGATCAAAGTAGCGATCCCAGATGTGGGACGCCGCCTCTTCGTCACCGTCGCGCAGGCGACGAATCCAACCGGAGATTTCGTGATTGGCTTCCTCGGGTCGCTCGCCGGGTTCATACAACTTGAAGTGCAGAATCGGGCCGTGCTTTGAGAGCCGTATCGTAGCACCGTTCGTCAGGACAACCTGGTCGATCTTCTGGCCACTGGCATAAGAACCGTTAACGCCGAGGTTATAGAACTCCCAGATGCCAGATTCGCCAAGGATGACCGCATGACAGCGGGAGATTTTGGTGCCGAAGTCTGCGAGCACGATGTCCGATTCGGAGGACCGCCCGATCGAGATCGAGTCTTGCGGTTCGAAGAACTGATCGTTGAGCAGGTCGCCCTCAGGGCTGATCACCGTGACGCTCAGTCCCGGCAGCTGCTTCGCGGTCGCTTTCATAATCGGAACACTCCACTGGCAAACCCGTCCACGAGTCGGATGGAGTTCGTGGTGCGGTTCATTCGACGGATCATCCGTGAGGCCGAAGGGTTGTTGCACATTACCGACGGAATTGCTCGCGAATCGGTTCTGTTTCAGCAGTATTTGCGACGCATCGTCAGAACGCGAGTGATTTAAGCACGTTGATGCGAGCATAACGTCCACAACAGCGAAAACATGGAGAAGTCAGTTAAGAGGGATGGACTGCCGAGCTTCTCACGGACCCACAACTTGCGGCGCGGCAGCGTCGTCTTGATACTCCCGTCTCGTCGCAGACTGTGTCGGACGTGAGCTTCGCGCTGCTTCCGAACTGCGACCGTGCGACCAGACTGGCGCCACGTGTCATCCCGGAAGAAAAGCACCGTCATGCCGATTGCTCGCTGTGTCTCATTGTGGATCTGTGCGGCGCTGGTCGCTCTGTCTGCTCTGCCTTCGCAGGCGGCGGAAAAGATGCCGCGCAAGACGCCGTTTGAGTTGGTCGATGGCGATTCCGTCGTGCTGCTGGGTGGTACGTTCATCGAGCGGGCTCAACGCTACGGGTGGTTCGAAAGCGAACTGCAGGCACGCTATCCCGATCGCAAGCTGAAGTTTCGCAACCTCGGCTGGAGTGCCGATACGGCGCTGTCCGAATCGCGTGGCATCTTCGATGCACCTGCTCAGGGCTATGCCCGGATGTTGCAGCAACTGAAGGACATCAAGCCCTCTGTGATCGTCGTTAACTACGGAGCGAATGAATCTTTCAACGGCGAATCTGGCATTCCGAAGTTCATCGCTCAGTATGAAAAGCTGGTCGGTGATCTGGCTGGTACGAACGCGGACATCGTGCTGATGACTGCGCACCTGCATCTGGAAATGCCAGCGCCGCTGCCGAAACCCGATGCGCGGAATCGAAACCTGCACCTCTACGGTGACGCCGTCAAAGCCGTTGCTGAAGCGCGCGGCTTGCCGGTGATTGATCTGCTGAAGCTCAATTGGCAAGGCGTCAAATCGACCGACGCTTCCGACAACGGGTTGCACTTCAACAGTGTGGGCAATCGCGTCGTAGGCGCTCAAGTCCCCGCGTTGTGGTTCGGTCCAGCCGCAGCTCGCAGCGTGAAAATCACCGGTAGCAACAAGGGTGAGGCCACTGGTGGGACGATGTCCGATCTGCAGGCGAGTACGGACTCTGCGAAGTTCAACTGGACTTCGCCACTGACAGCCTCTGCTGACACAACACTGCAGATTGCCGGATTGAAAGACGGCACCTATGCCGTTGTTGTCGACGGCCAAGAAGTCGCCAAAGTCGCTGCATCAGATCTGGCCCAGGGAAAAACGCTCTCGTTGAGCGGCCCCAAGTACGCTGCCGCGGTTGAGGCTTTGCGCCAGAAGGTCATCGAGAAGGACACGATGTACTTCCACCGCTGGCGCCCGCAGAACGTCACGTACCTCTTCCTGTTCCGCAAACACGAGCAAGGCAACAACGCCAAAGAAGTCGACGACTTCGAACCGATCGTTGCCAAACTCGACGCCGAAATTCACCAGCTCAAACAACCAGTCACTCAATTCATCGAAGTGCGGATGATTGGTCAGTGAGTATGTTCCACGGGTTTCGGGGAAGGGCGTTTCTCCTCCATGGGTCACGGGATACTGCGTGTCGTATCAAGCTCCACTTAAGCGATATGCTCGTGATGATCTCTTTGCCGACTGTGGCGCAGGGCCGCCAATGATTGAAAATCGAGCCCGTGAATGAGAAGCGGGGCGTTTCTGGCAGACTTGGTGAATGGTTCCCGGATTTCCGACGGGATCGGCGTATTGCCGGAACTTTTCACTACGGGAGAACGTCCAGATTGGCATTCCTGTATGTTGATTTGAGATGCTCGCGATGCTTTCGCTTGCGCGATGACATGCGGGAATCTGGCGCGAAACCGACATGGAATCTGTTGGTGGAAAACCAGATCAACATAATGAGGAAAACGAGGCCACACCCCACTGGATTGAGGGGTCCTCTGCCCCGAAACTCTCGCATGGGCCGGTACGAGTTTGCTGGAAGAGGAGCGCCTTGATGTTGCTGAAGTGGTCGTTGTCGCAGCTGCTGAATGCTTACCGGACCGAGCCCCGTTCGCGGGCTCAGCGACGGCTGCAGACGCTTGAACGCTTGGAAGTTCGCGTCCTCCCGGCGATCACCGTGACGATCGACTACACGTATGACACGGGCGACTTCTTTGAAGCGAGCGGTCGCCGTCAGATTCTCGAAGCTGCAGTGAATGACGTTGCCAGCCAGCTTAACGACACGCTGAGCGAGATCGTTCCCCACAAAGACGCCTCGTTCGATACCTGGACGGCGTTGTTCACCAATCCGGGAACCGGGGCCAGCCAGACCATTGACGATCTGATCGTGGGCGAGAATGAAATCATCGTTTACGTCGGTGGTCGTCAGTTGGGTTCATCCACGCTGGGCATCGGCGGCTACGGTGGCGCCTCGACCATTTCCGGCACGCAGAACTGGTTGGACCGCGTGATCGGTCGAGGAAATTTAGGTGCGTTGCTTTCGACCGAAACGGACTTTGCTCCGTGGGGCGGTTCACTCGCGTTCGATAGTGACACCAACTGGTTCTTCGGACTCACGACGGCCGGAATGTCAAATAGCCAATCTGATTTCTATTCAGTGGCCGTGCACGAGTTCACGCACTTGCTGGGCTTCGGAACGTCACCAGCTTGGGACAATCTGGTATCCGGCGACTCCTTTAGCGGTCCTAAGTCCATCGCGGAGTACGACGGCGATGGCAATCCACCTGTGTCTAATGACCAGGGGCACTGGGATGACGGGGTGACGGACGGTGGTCGTGAGACCGCCATGGATCCATCGCTGCTGCAGGGTACTCGCAAGACGATGACCGCCCTCGATTACGCTGCGTTGGATGACATTGGTTGGAGTGTCGCGGACGGTGCGGGAGGCGGAGGTTCAACGCCGAACCTGATTCAGCTCGCTGATGGCACTTCGCACACGCTGACGTTCAGCGACGATGGTGTGGCCGGCAACGGGATGTCGCAGTACGTGCTGGATGGTGGAGTGCCCGTGACGTTTGCGACCAGCTCGGATGACATCACCGTGGCTGGCGGCAACATGGCCGACACCATCACGTTCTCCGGGTTGGATTCTCTGTTCACGTCCACGTTCCGGATTAATTCCGGTGCAGGAAATGATACTGTCAATTACATCCACACCCTCGCGGGTGATCTGGCGTTTGATGGTGGTACCGATTCAGACACTCTGACATTGAATGGTTCGTCGGTAACTGCGGCGACCTACAACTTCACGGCCGCGGGTGGCGGCGATGTGCAACTGGCGTCCATCGGTTCGACGACGGTGACATATTCGCAGACCGAGTTCCTGACGGACTCGGTTGGTGCCAGCACACGCGTGTTCGGGTTTAGCTCGACAGCCGATTCGATCACTCTGCAGGACGATGCTGTCGGCGGAAACAGTATGTCTCGCGTCAGCAGTGTGGCGTCCAGTCCCACGGTCACGTTTTCGAATCCGACGAGCGGCCTCACGCTCGCTTCTGGATCCGGCAACGACACAGTAACGGTTGGCGTATTGGATGCCGTGTTCAATGGAGCACTCAACATCGCTTCTGGTGATGGCAACGATCAGGTGAATGCCAGCACTGCGACATTGGCGACGACGATTGATGGTGGAGCAGGCAATGATACTGTCACGGGTGGCACGCTGGCTGATCTGTTGATGGGCGGCGCTGGCAACGATTCGGTGGGTGGCTCGGGCGACAATGACAGCGTCTACGGCGGAGCCGGTGCTGATACTCTCACTGGCGGCGATGGCAATGATGTGTTGCTCGGCCAGAACGGTGATGGTGACGTTCTCACTGGCGGCCTGGGCGATGACACCTTGAGTGGTGGTGACGGTAATGACATTGTCGCCGAGAGCGGTGACTTCAACTTCACGCTGACGAACTTTCAGATCGTGGGGATGGGCACCGATCAGCTGGTCAGCATTGAAGGCATGAGCGTTGTCGGTGGTATGGGAGCCAACCTGATCGATGCCTCCGCGGCGACTCGGTCCGTAACCCTGGTGGGCGGTGCCGGGAACGATACGTTGATTGGTGGTACGGCGTCCGACGTCCTCGGTGGTAACTCCGGCAACGATTCGATGACCGGTGGCAGCGGCAATGATACGGTTACCGGGCTGGACGGTAATGACGTCATCAATGCTGGTGCCGGGCTGGATTCGATCGATGGCGGCAACGGCAACGACACGATTTCCGGCGACGATGGTAACGACACAATTCGCGGCAGTGCCGGTAACGATTCCATTCTTGGCCTTGGCGGTGACGACTTCCTGTTCGGTGGCGATGGCAACGACAACCTGCAGGGTGGGGAAGGCAACGACGACCTCAACGGCGACAATGACAACGATGACTTCCTGAGCGGCGGTGTCGGTAATGACACCGTTCGCGGTGGAGCAGGCATTGATCGCATTGTGGAAACAGCCGATGCGAGTTTTGTGCTCACCTCAACCACTCTGACTGGCATCGGTAATGATTCCGTCATTGCGATGGAAACAGCGTTTCTGACCGGCGGCGCCTCGGCCAACATGATCAACACCACGGGCTTCAATGGTTCCGTGACCGTCTATGGCGCGGCTGGCAACGACACGATCACGACTGGCTCGCTGGCTGATCTGATCATTGGCGATGACGGCAACGACAGTGTCGACGGCGGCGGCGGTAATGACATTCTGCTGGGCGCGGCCGGGTCTGATACTCTCAAGGGCGGCGACGGCAATGACACCATTCAAGGGCAGGGCGGTAGCCTGGATATGCTCTACGGTGGTAACGGCAACGACAGCGTCGATGGCGGTGTCGGCAATGACACGCTCTTCGGCGATGACGGAAATGATACTCTTGTTGGAGGTGATGGAGCCGACTTGATGTATGGTGGCGCGAGCAACGACACCATGCGTGGCGGTGCTGGTAACGACACCATGTTTGGTGAAGCTGGTAACGATACGCTCAATGGTGGCGCCGACAATGACACCATCGATGGCGGGGACGGGGATGATGGCATCTCAGGGTTCACCGGCAATGACACGCTCGTCGGTGGTTATGGCAGGGACACGATCTTCGGTGGCGATGGTAATGATATCCTGATTGGCGCCGCTGATCCGGATACCTGCATTGGCGGAGCTGGCTCAGACATCGTCAACGGCAACGGCAGCTTCGACAAGATCCTCGGCGGCAGCGGCGGTCCGAGTGGTGCGGCGGATCCCGGTGATACGCGCAATGCTGACCCCAGCGAGATCGATGAGACATTCGCATTCGATGTCCTCCCCAGTTGGGTCAACGCGATCTGAGCGTCGGTGCTCTTACTTCACGCCGTTGGGTCCTGAGTGTCAGCGAGTCGGAAAATCGTAACTTCCGGACGAGCGGCGAAACGGACTCGGCAGGAGTATCCAAGGCCACGGTTGACGTACAAAGTCCGGCCGTGGCCTAGCTCGATCTCGCCAGCGACGTACCTCTTATTCTTGATCGGGACGATCGGCGATCCATAACCCGGAATGTGGCATTGGCCGCCGTGAGTATGACCGCTTAATACCCAGCCTTGAAATGGTCCCCAGACGTTGGCGTCCACCGCATCGGGATTGTGACACAGCAGAATCGTCGGCGTGTTCAGATCAACTTGATTGACGATCTGGTTCGGCCGGAATGTAGGGCTCCAGTAGTCATCAACGCCCGCCAGCAACAATCCGTGGGTGTTAACACATTCATTACGCAATACGGTGATGCCTGCAGCGTGTGCCATCTCCGAGACTTCTAATGCGGCTTTGAGTTCGGACCAGCGTCGTCCATAGTCGTGATTGCCGAGTACGGCATAGGTTCCCAGGCAGCCGTGCGGGAAGTCTGCTAGTACCGCCGCCATTTGCTCTCGGGGGATCTGGCCCTTGTCCAGCGTCAGAAAGTCGCCGGTCATGACGACCAGATCAGGTTTCAAGTCCGCTACCTGACGGAAAGCGCGTCGTAGATAGTCATCAGCGACAATCGGCCCGATGTGCAGATCGCTCAGTTGGACGATTGTTTTGCCAACCAGCTGCTTTGGCAGATTTCTCAGCGGCATCGTCCGTTCATGAAAGTCGGCCCAGTGCGGTTCGACACCCACCACATAGCCAGCTCCGCCTAATCCGAGGCCAGCCAATCCAAGACCGAGTTGCTTCAGCAATCGTCTGCGATTCAGACGTCCGGCTGGCGCCGTTTCGCATTGTGGTTCTTGATCCATTGCGTGCTCCACACCAGCTTTTTTGCAGTGAAAGACGCACCATAGATTGGATCTCACCCGACGAGCTATGCCATTTCAAAACGTGTTCGGTGTGCCTCGTCCGGAGCACCGCCCGTGCACTGTTAAGGTCGGAATTGCCCGCACAACTTCGCTGGGTTCCTTGATCGCTGAGTCTGGCGTGTTCGTTAGGAACTTGGCCGCTCTTGAGCCGCGATCCAACTCGCTGCTGGAGTTGTGATCCAGCCGTGTCTATACATGACGGGTGATTGCCCCGATTGCGTCGCCCGTCCGCCGTTTAAGTTTGCAGTTGCCAGGAGCAGCGAGATGCTTTCCCTCAAACGATTCTTCATTTTTGCCGCAGCGTGCGGCCTCGCATGCGGTCTCGCCGCTGCGGCCCCGGCGGATATGTACGGCGACGCCGTCTCAGCTTACTACGCTCGCGACTATGAAACCGCCACCGAGTTGTTCAGTGAATTGGTCGACAAGCAGACGTCTGACCCTCGCGTCTATTATTTCCGAGGCTTGGCGGCGCATGCTCAAGGCAAGGCCGACGCCGCCGCGGCGGACTTCAAAGCTGGTGCCGAACTGGAAGCTTCAGGCCGCAGCCGAGTTGATATCGGCAAGGCCTTAGAGCGAGTTCAGGGCCCGGTGCGTGTTGAAATTGAATCATCCCGGCGTGCAGCCAAGCAGGCTCTCGCCAAGGAGGGTGGCAACCACCTGAAAGAGAAGGCGCTGAAGAGCGACCTCACGCTGGCGATCGAAGACTACTTCGCGGGTCGATTTGCCGCGGCCAAGAGCAAGCTGGATGCGATCGCCGAAGCCGATCTGCCGGATCCTCGAGTTTATTACTTCCGCGGTCTGGCCCAGCATGAACTCGGCCAGGCGGATGATGCGGTATTGGATTTCGAACAGGCAGTGGACCTCGAGACCGCGCCCGGAAATCGCATTGATGTCGATCGCGCCCTGTTGCGAGTGCAGGGCAAAGCTCGCGAAGTGTTGGAGTCTCATCGCAGCGAAATGCTGGCCGTGATTCGCGAGGAAGAACGGCTCGCCCGCAAAGAACTCGTGGCGTCGCTGGTCGAAAGTCGAATCAACGCTGATCCCGCTTCTGTGCAGTCTGGCTTGCCGAGCTTTTCAAAGCCCAGCGATGACTCGGCGCCGGCACTCAAGCCGCGAGCGGCCCGCCGGGTGACTGGTGGGGCGACGCCATCGCGCGCTCCCAAGGTGGTACCGAAGGCACCAGATCCAGATTCGGCCACTCCGTCGGCCACGACAGGTTCGACAGCGGCTGTGTCTGGCTCGCGAGCAAGCAGCCCTCTGAAACTGACCTACTTGCCAGCCAACACGCAGGTTGTGGTTTACGCCCGCATCGCCGACCTGTGGAAAGCTCCGCTAGTCGCCCCACTGAAAGCGCAGCCTCAGGTCGTTCAAGGTCTAGACGAGATGAAGGCCGCGACTGGTCTTACGCCGGATGACGTTGAATCCGTCACGGCAGGCATCGACCTGGATCTCTCGTCCATCAAGATTCCCGGAGCGCCACCACCGCCGGCCGCTGCGGGAACTCCGTCTGTTGCCCCCCCACCGCCAGGCGCGCCACCGAAAGTGAATGGATTCACGGTTGTGGTCCGTACCAAAGTCGACTTTAAGCCTGAGGTTATTGAAGCCACCGGTAAGTACGAAAAGGTGGACCATCAAGGTAAGTCCTATTACCGAGCGACTGACTCGTCGGGTAAAGATCCGTGCCTCTATGTCGCTGATCCGCGGACTCTGGTGGTCGCCGATGACGCCGCCGTGAAGGCCGTGCTGGATCGTGCTGACCAAAGCGATGACCTCTCGCCCCGCTTCAGCTTCGCGGACGGCAGCAAGCACTTTGTGGTGGCGGTTGCACCGCAGGATCCTGCCTTGCTCAATCAGAAACCGCCACAAGCAGCCGGGGCGCCGGGCTTCTCAACTCCCGGAATTCAGAAGCTGCAGAACATCCTGGAAGGCAAGCAGCAAGCTGTTGCGATCAGCCTGCACGTGACTCAAGGGATCGACATCGAAACGGCCGTGCTGGTCAGTGACGCCGCCACTGCAACGGAAGCCAGCAAGGCGTTTGGCGACGTCATTAAGGAAGTCACGCCACTCTTTGAACTCTTCAAAGGCAGCATGCCTCCGAAGCTGGGCAGCGCGGCAGGCAATGTCCTGAAATCGATCAAAGGCTCTGCACGCAAAGAAGTCTTTGTGGTCTCGATCAAGCTGACCAGCGACATCATCAAAGAGCTGACCGAAGCGGCGTCCTCAATGCCGCTTCCCGGAGGTCCGGGTGGTTTCCCGGGGCTTCCCGGTGTCTTCCCGCCTCCGAATCCAAACCCGATGCCGAATCAGAATTGATTCGGGCAGCGGCCCGCGGCTGATTGAACTTTGCAACGAAAAAGGGCGTCAGAGAGACCTCTCTCTGACGCCCTTCTTGTTTTGTGATCACGCTGCCTGACTACTTCGTGGACGAAGCTTTGTCACCAGCAGCAGTCTTGGTTGGAGCCTTGCCGGCACCTTGCAGACCGGTCTGGCTGGCGGGCACGCCTTCGTCAGACTTCTGAGCGGTATTCGCTGAAGCTGGCTTCTCCGAACTCCAGTTGGCGACGGACCAGTACGGATAGGTTTCGCAGACGCTCGTACCGAGATCCTGCAGCGCGTCGCGGAACATCTTCGTCGAGATGCCTTCGTTCGCGAAAATGCGTTGCAACACGAAGCGGCGATTCGTCGCGACGTATGCAAAGAATTTTCCATTACCCAGACGGTCGTTCGCGGCCAGCAGACGCAATAGCGCCGTGCGGGGCGTATCCAGAGCGGACTTTGGCAGCTCATCGAGCCACGCCATGATCCAGATGGACTTGCTGTCTGCGCTGAGCACAGCGGTCATCGACAGGTCCCAGTCTTCCTTGTTGTAAACCGAGCGGAACGTGAAGTCGTACCGCTGCTCAGTTTTCTCCGGCTTCAAACCCATCGCTTTGAGCAGGTTGCCGAGTGAATCTTCGGTGAGCTGACCGGCCACGGCAGGTGCGGCGGCAGCAGGACCTGCGGAGGTCGGAGCTGGTTTCACCGGGTCGGCCGCCAGGGCCAGAGTGGTGGGAACAGTGATCGCTGCGGCAGCACCAGCGGCCATGAATCCGCGTCGAGACAGAGACATCACAGACACTCCTTTGTCCAAGTCTTGGCCCTGCGAGTCGACGTCCTGTCGACCTAACGCTGCAGGAACTCCAGGCAAATTTGCGACCAGGTTTCAAATTGATCGCGATCGCGCACCAATTGTGCGAGTGGTACGAACCCTGATCCTATCATCGACTTCTCGCGGGGCAGAACTTGCGGGTTGTCGACGTCAAAAATGTGAACGACGCCGAGATGCACTTTGCCGACATCCGTCAGGTCGTCGTTGATCAGGCCGACCAGTTCTTCGGAATAGCCTGTCTCAATGGAGACTTCTTCCTCCAGCTCGCGTTCCATGCCGGCCCGATAGGGTTCTTTGGAGCGGTCGCGATCCAGCGTCGAAATGTGGCCGCCCACACCGACGGATCGCTTGGCGTGCAGACGAGCCTCGCCCTGAGCCGTTCCGCGCGTGTAGCAGAAAATGGAATCCCCATGCCGGAAGATGCAGTACGGAATCAACTGCTTGTAGCTGGGATCATGCTCAGCCTCATCGCGCGGCATGTACCGCGTGTGGATCGGGTCCAGCAGAGTCGACAAGTAGCGCTGCACGTCGTCGTGAAAGCCCTGAAAGTGCCCCAGTTCATGAAACAGCATGGTGGGGACAACCAGAACGTGTTCAACGGACGAAGCCGCGCTAGACATGCAAGATTCCTAAAGACCTTCAAAGTGTCGCCGCAATAGCCCTTGCCTGGACGCCTCGTCCGGGCTACTTGCCGATTTATAGAGACCTCCATGCCGCGTTCTCCACTCACGCGACGCGAATCGCTGCGCGCATCACTTCCACGTGCCGGGCTTCCAGCTCGCCGGAATCTGCGGACGATTGTTAATCGCGTCGTGAATGACCTTCAGGATCGCTTCGCGTTCGGCACCGGCGAGCGTCAGTCGCGGCGAACGCACCCATTCGGCACCCAGGCCACATTCCTGCACGGCCAGCTTGATGTACTGCACGAACTTGATGTGCGTGTCGAGGTGCATCAACGGAGTGAACCAGCGATACAGCTTTCGTACGGCTTCCCAGTTTCCGGCGCGAGTCAGTTCCCACAGGTACTGATTCTCGAACGGGAACGCGATACCTGCTCCGGCGACCCAGCCATCGATTCCGAGCACTGAAGATTCCACGACCAGATCGTCGACGCCGGTGAAGAGCGCGTAACGTCCACCGACCGCGTTGTGCAGGTCGGTGATGCGTCGCGGATCGCCGGAGCTTTCCTTGAGCGCCACGAAGCTCTTCACGTCGGACAGTTCAGCAAAGAGCGCGGGCGTGATGTCGTTCGCGTAAGCGATCGGGTTGTTGTAGATCATGATCGGCAGCGACGTGTTCGTCGCTACGGCCTTGAAGTGAGTCACGATCTCGCGCGGGTCAGCCTTGTAGTTCATCGCCGGCATCAGCATGACGCCGTCGGCCCCGAGTGCCGTGACGTCCTTCACGTAGCGGATCGCCAGTTGAGTGCTCGGCTCAGCAACGCCGCTCAGCACCGTGACTCGCCCCTTGGCCACTTCCACCGCACGTTTGACGACCGCTCGCTTTTCGGCCGGGTCCAGCGTCTGATTCTCACCCAACGATCCGCACACGACCAAGCCGCTTACGCCGGAAGCAATCAAGGCTTCCCAGTGCTTCGCGGTCGAGTCGAGATCCAGTGACTGGTCGGAATGCAGTTGAGTCGTGACTGCTGGAAATACGCCCTGCCAGAACGGGGTCATGCGAAAATCTTTCTCGGTTTCGCGTCATGGCAGGGGCAGTTTGGAGCAGTGTCGTCATGGTCGCCTTTCGCTCCGCGAAAGGGGCGTACTTTCGCAGTGGGAAAGACGACACTGCTCAAACCGTTACCGTTAGTAATCCCCGACCACTTCGCCTTGGTTGATGGTGCCGAGTGCCTGATAGGCATTCACGTCGATGTTCTCTCCAATGAACCGCACCTGACCGTCACCCAGCAGAAACTGCGTGCCGCCCACGTGGTGGCTACTGAAGTCATCCAGGTGAGTATCTGGATGATTGGGCGTGTGGTCCACCGCACCGAGGATTCGAGCGAACGATTCCTCGCCTTCCGGAACAGAACCTATCCAGGTTGAGTTCCAGCCTTGCGACGCATCTGTCCGGCGTTCGCCAATCAAGAATGTGTTGCTGGAGCCATCGGTGATGTCGCGGAACGAGACGCGGCTGTTGTGATAGAACGCTCCGTTGCCAATGCACTGGCCAGCAGCGGAAACCGGAGCTGTGCCATTGGGATTCTCGCAACCATCCAGCTCTGCGGTCCCGAACACGCCGACATAATTGGCGTGCGCGAGCGTGGCTAAAGGAGCCCCAGTTCCCTCGTCGTTAATGACCCACGATCCCATGTTGGAATCAGAAGGGCCCAGGAGCGAATTGATGGCTCGCTTCCCGAGGGACACGTTGGCGGGATCGACGATCGACAGATTGGAATTGAACTGCTCATAGAGCGGCAGTTGATCCATCACAGGGAGCAGCATCAGCGCCCAGCCGGCGCCGCTGAGTCCAGCGTGTGGTGACATCTGTCGCGTGACAGGATCGACCGCAATCCAACCGCTGGGGAAGGTGTTGTGGGATTCGTGATAGGTTTGCAGCGCGACTCCCAACTGCTTCAGGTTATTCTTGCACTGAGCGCGGCGGGC
The DNA here is from genome assembly GCA_964386705.1 of uncultured Planctomycetaceae bacterium. GTDB lineage: Bacteria > Planctomycetota > Planctomycetia > Planctomycetales > Planctomycetaceae > AM-0621. Next base: position 71,950 of record CAYLTY010000003.1, on the reverse strand, counting down.
AGCTTCGCGAGCTTGCTGAACCGCTGGCAGCAGCAGAGCGACGATCACAGCGATGATCGCGATCACCACCAGCAGTTCGATCAGAGTAAAGCCGCGTCGGACGCGACGACTGACAGACGTTGAGGACATAAATATCTCCGTAATCGCAGTCCGCTCGATGCAGAGACGCAGCTCGCACCAGACAACGGACTAGGAAAGCACTGTGGAAAAGACGCTCGTAATGCCTCTTGAGCGACAGATCGCAGGGTTCTGAGGACGTCAGATGAGCCGCCCAGAGACCGCTGAATACTCAGCTCAATCTGCCGAACCGAAGAGGCCGTCGAGAGAAGGAAGAACTCTGAGTCATCGCTGCTTCAGCATCGCTCAATTCAATAAGGGCGAGGCAAGTCAGGCGAAACGGATTTCAAGACGTAAAGGTCGTCTCACAGAGGCATTACGCGAAATCCAGAACTCAGTCTGTCCAGCGGCCGAACCGGGTTCTTGGGAACGCCACAAAGCACGGGGCCAGACAAATTCCGAAAACTATCCCACAGTCGGAGGGCCGCGAGCCGGTGGGGTCACCAAGGCAGCGCACGGCGCAACCACTTCCGTAGCCAGTGGTCGCAATACAGGCCGCTCAAACGTCAGTTCAACTGGAGGCGGCGTGAGGTCAGCAATCGGCTGAGAGGCCCAATCGCAGATTGGGCAGTCATGCTCAGGAGTGCTGTCATCGTGGTGATGGTGACGCGGTTGCGACTCGTCAACCGCGTTCGAATGGTGATGGTGATGCTTGCAAGGATGCGAGTGCGACTCTTCTTTCGAAGTCACACTCACCACTCCGTGCAGGTGCCCGTGCGAAAGTCCCAACAGGGTGTGCAGGCCCGACGACCCCAGCAGGGAGATCCCTGCGAAGTACATCACCAGCACGAACTGTAAGACTCTTGAAGGCACGAGAACTCTCACGAAGGAATTTGCCAAGTGTCGTGATTATGCGGCCCAGATACGTATCGGGCAACGGCGGTTGTGAGATCCTTTTCAGGAAATTCGCAAACTGGGCGAATGGCGTTCAACTGCGTTCGCTGAGCTACTTCTTGTAGACCTGCTTGGGGTCGAAGACGCGTTCGCCGACGACGCTGACTTCTCCAGTCTGTGGATTGATCTGACGGAAGAAGCAGCTCCTGAAGCCCTCGTGACAGGCTGCACCGCCGATCTGATTGACCTTCACCAGCAGGGTGTCTGCGTCACAGTCATAATAGAGACTCCGCAGTTCCTGCACGTTACCGCTCTCCTCGCCCTTGCGCCACAGCTTCTGGCGGCTGCGGCTGTAGTAGCACACGCGGCCGGTCTTCAGGGTCTCGGCGTAGGCTTCGGCGTTCATGTAGGCCAGCATCAGGACGTCGCCAGTGGCGTCATCTTGAGCGATGACCGGGATCAAATCTGACTTTTCAAAGTTCGGGCCGTTCACGGGAATCTCTCCGCAGACATGTCTTCAAACGCAATCGCCCAGGCTGCCGAACAAGTCGGGCCTGGGCGAATAGTAATTGCGTCGCAATGTGTTGTCTGATGACCAAAACAGACTGCGATCTGAAAAGGCTCCGCCCGGATTCGAACCGGGGATGGTGGATTTGCAATCCACTGCCTTAGCCGCTTGGCTACGGAGCCGAAGACTTTGCCGGTCGGGCAAAGCGGGGCGGATGCTAGTCAGGCCCCTAAAAGGGGTCAAGACGTCGATCTGCCTGAATGCCGGGCCGGCTGATGGGTTCATTGAAAAGCTCTAAATCGCTGTATTCAAAGAGTTTTCGTCATCACTGCGGCGACGCCAAAGTTGAGAAAACGGACCCGGCTGCCGCAGGTCAGGTTCAGCGAAAGTGTTCTTTTTGGCGCGATCGCTACCGCTCGTCCGCCGCATCCATCGGGTACTGCCAGAGCATTCGTTGAGTCGCGACCTGCTCTGGACGACACGATCGACACAGGACGGAGATCAGTCTTAGAGGAGACATTGGGCACGCGCCGGAAGTCTGCGCCAACCGGGCTCATGCCGAGCCGAATGAAAACAGCGATCGCTTTCCACGCGTTTGCCGTCGCGAGTCTGACCGATCTCATTTGCGGCAGGCTGATCGACACCAAATCAAACACCTGCCAGACGCACGGACGTGGCTTGCATCTCGCGATCATTCTTCCGCTCTCAAGCGGAATGCTCCTCTGACGTTCTCACTTCGTTTCCGCGAAGCAACCGCCAATATGAAGCTTTCATTTCGCACTCGCCTGTTGGCAGCGGCAAGCATCACGCTTGCCACCGGTATCATCGGTTGCCAACTGCATCGATCCCATCACGGGCACCATCGCGGCGGCGGCAATCAAGTTGTTCCGGTCGAGCCGACGCCCCGCAACGGTTATCATGTACCGCAAGATGATTCTCAGCTGCCGCTGCTGACTCCCCCCAGCCAGGTGCCACCACCCGAGGAAGAGTCCGAGTCTCCCGTGCCAACCGCCGGCCTGACGCCGATTCAGCGCACCTGCTTCTTCAGCAAAGGCAATAGCTGCCCGACCTGCCCGTCTGCGTGCGACACCTGCAAACCCAGCTTCGGTGATCGCTGTCGGATGAAGATGGAAAAAGATCGCTGCAAGATGAGCAGCATGATGTCCGGCTTCAATCTGTTCTCCAAGAAGTCTGGCTGCTCGAAATGCTCTCCCTGCCAGGCTCCGTGCAACAGCGGCTACGCTGGCGGCGAAATTGTCTCTGATGGATATGTCGTCAGTGATATGGGTTACCCCGGCGCGGCGTGGTCACCAGCACCCTATGACCAGTTCGCCTATGCTCCGCAGATGCCGGTTGCGTATCAGCCCATGCCGTCAGCTCAGCCGCCTTGTAACTGCCAGCACAACTACCAGGTGATGGCGCCACAATACAGCTACGCTCCACAGTATCATCCAGCGCCGCAATACGTCTACGTGCCGCAGTATCAGCCAGTCTATCAACCAACATATCCACAAACATACGCGGCACCGCAGCCGTATTATCAGCCACAGTCACAGGTGCCGTCGCAACCGGGGTACGCGCCGCAAGCGTATCCCACACCAGTGCCGACTGCGCCTCAGGTTCGAGTTCCTCAAGGCCCTGCTCCAGTCTATACAGCGCCAACGCCAGTGGCACCTCAGGTCCCGGGAGCGAGCTGATCTTCGATGTTCATTAAGAAATACATCAGCAACTCGATCAGATACTTGTTTTGAGAGTCTGTATCGCAGTTGCTGATTCGGAAAATACTGCATCTTTTCTTCATCGGGAAGAGAGTCCGCGCCAGGAGGGCTACCGTACTCTCGCTCCAGCCCGCAAGGTGGTTGTCTCCCCGCCTTGGACGAAAGCCCAGGAACCGTGATGAGAGCTTGCTCTTACTGCGGTTCCTGGCTTTTTGCTTTTACACTGTTCACAGACAATCCGTCGCATCCTGAGCGGTAAGGCGCTAGCCGTCGGTTCTGTGATGACGCGTTCTCGACGCACCAACCACCCGCCGCTAGCGCGTTGCGGCTCATCGCTCGGTAGAGTTGCCGCTGGCTCTCACTGCGGAGAACTCTTTCGCCGCAGCGCCAGCTCGTATGAGAATGCCCCCAGCAACTGGCCGTGCTTCACCGAGTGGCACTCCAAGCAAGCCTCTTGAGCACGCAGCGAACCCAGCATGCGAATGTGATGTGACTCTTCCACAACGACGATATCCTCGTCGTGCCACAGTTTGGCGAGTGACTGCTCTTCAAACTGGTCGAGTTCACGGGTGGCTACACTTTGCAGCTTTTCAAGCTGTGGAAGCTCCTTAGAAACATAAACACGCGGCTCTTTGTGCTTGAGCAAACTGACTAACTCCAGTCGCGTGATACTCCACGCAAGATCGGCGGCCGACGAGTCTAGCGATGGCATCTGTGCCATGAAGCGATGTGAGACAAAGCCTGCAGCGCGTTGCATTCCCATCGTCGCGCCCCACCAGTATGAGTTCGCGAATCGACCGAGTCCGTCGTCGTGTAGTTTCAGGAGAGTGTCTTGTTCCGGAATTGCAGCTTCTGGATGTTGGTCATCCTCTGTCAGAGGCTTGCTGCGAATTGTTTTACCATCAATGGCGATAAAGCTTTCGTCATCACGCTGGGGCAATGGCAGTGACTCCGCCAGCGGAACCTCAGCCTCCAAAAGTTCTGAAGGGGTTGCGACGCGACGACGTCCCTGCCCTGGCCTGGTGATGAACTTGCTCGTCTGTTGCCGATGCAGTTCTCTCAGTGCGAAAGCCCGATAGGACTCGGAGTTGTCTGCATCGCTCCGCGCTAGACGCTCGCTCACGGCGGGAGAGAGCGCTTTCGACGTTGAGTACACCGCGCCAAAAGTTGTGTTGGAATCACCAACGACGGCGTTCTCATACTCCAGCCGCGGCGCCAGATTCTCGATCGGGTACCGCTCGCGCAGTGCGCGGTGTCGTTTGGCGTCGACTGCCCAAGGCCAGAGTTCATCGCTGCGCGTGGTGAGTAAAAGAACGACAGCCAGAGAAATCGCAATACCCACTGAAATGCCGAGTACAGATCTTCGCGACATCATGGATCTCCCGGTAGGCGGCGCGACTGCGTGGAGTTCGACTCTGCAGCTTGAATGGAGTGCCTTCTGATTGAGTATCGCAACGCTTCGCGTGGTTCAAGAATTGAGTGGGATAATAGTTTGCATCTCACTGTCTCTCTTGCTGAGTCACTTGACTACGCCTTCCTTTTGTGAGATATTTTCCGTCGAAATAAATGAAGAAAAGTGTTGCGCGGTTCATGGTGAGCTGCGTCTGGTTATGTGCCCTGCTGGCGGAAAGTCCTCGCGATGCATAGTCGCGGACGAGCGGCTTTGGTCGACTCAGCAGTTGCTGGCACGCTGATGGAAAGTATCGAATGCCATATGTAATGGTTGACGTCGAGGCAGACGGGCCAATTCCCGGTGATTACTCGATGGTCTGTTTTTGGGCGGTCATTGTCGAGCCCGAGTTGAAGCGAACATTTTACGGTCGGCTGTTCCCGATCTCCGACAGGTACATCCCAGACGCTCTAGCGGTCAGCGGATTCAGTCGAGAAACGACGCTGACGTTTGATGATCCCAAAACTGTCATGCAGTCATTCTCCGACTGGCTTCACGTCGAGTGTCAGGGGCGAATCATGTTCGTTTCTGACAACAACGGCTTCGACTGGCAGTTTATCAATTGGTATTTCCACCACTTTATCGGCAGCAACCCGTTCGGATTCAGCTCGACGAATTTGGGTTCGCTCTACAAGGGGTTGGCGAAAGACACCTTTGTGAACTTCAAGCATTTGCGGCGAACAAAGCACACGCATCATCCGGTCGATGACGCAATGGGAAACGCTGAGGCTCTGCTTGCCATGAAAGAGAAGATGGGCCTGAAGATCAGCTTGGCGTGACTGAGTCTATGGATTTAGAGTTGACGCATCGGCACGGCGGACGGTCTTTTGCCCGGTAGCACACTCGGTCCGCTAACCAGGTTAGAGAATGGCGGTGGTTGAGATGCTCATCTGGCCGGCGGTCTCTCTCGGTTTATCGATTTGGTTACTGTCCACTTACCATCGGGCGCGCAACGCTGATTTTCGCGGCTGGGCAGCGGGCTGGCTATTGATGAGTTTGTTCTTGGCGTGCACGTTCTCGTGGCTCAATGCGTTGATCGGAGTTGGGCTGCTTTTCACCGCCTCGTTGATGCCGGCGAATATCAACCCCAAAACTCGACTACGAATCGGCGTGGGCGTTGTTGTGGCCATGTATCTTCTTGCGTTCCGTCCGGGGGTGGTGCACTTGCTCCAGCGGTATCACGCTCGCGTAAAGTATCCCGTCCAGTCACTAGCCAGCAGGCTGGAGTATGAGCAGGAGACGCTTGGCGATCCGACGGCGGCGTTCACAACTGCGGTTCGCGAGCAGCGGTCTGTCTCGCCAACAGTCAGGGCGAGATGGGAGAAGTCGAATCCAGAGCATAATTGGTATTCCGAGCGGTCTCACGAGTTACGGATGTTGCACAACCGCAATGTAGATGTATTTGCAGTTGTCAGCGGGTTTGGAGTAGGCAGGATGCCGATGTTTCCTCCGCGACTTGATCTGCAACTATTGGAATATGGCGAGAACGCATTGCCACGGCTCATCGCAGCTCCGGCATTGCCTGACGATCTGACTCTGCTCGAGGACACGCCGCATCGAAATGACGCCCGCTTACGGAAAACCGAGTCGCATCAGGAATCTCTGCTCCTGATGCACGATCATGGAATCGCACGTTTTCTCAATCCGGCATCGCTGGGTTACATCGCAGGCAATCAGAGGGCTGCTGGCTTTGTTTCCCATCGTTTCGGCAAAGCTCAGCTCGCGTTAACGGCGGGTGATTCTCACCGTGGCTGGCGGATCACTCGATTGGAGTTGGTTAGCTTATTGAAACACAAAGAGCCGCGAGTGTATGTCTCTGCGGAGTTGCCCCGGATGGACAAGCTCAAGCAAGTGCCTACTCGCGAACTCAGCGAGTTTGAGCAACAAGCCCTGACAAAATTGTGGTATGACGAAGACGTTGTCGTAGCAGAGCAGCCAGATCAGATTCTGATGCTGGGTGCGTTGCGTGCCCAGGAAACGTGTTTGAAGTGTCATTCGGTCAAGGCCGCTCAGTTGCTGGGCGCGTTTTCGTACGAACTTCGGCCTCTGCGTGCGCTGCCATCATCATGATCCGTTTGCACTGCACGCTGCTGTTATTTGTCAGCGGCCTTCTTTGTGGGCAGTCTGAGCTTTCCGTCCGAGGAGTTCTTGATGACCTTTTTGGGTTCTGAGTCGTCGCCAGGCAGTTTCGTCAGGTCATTCACGACTTTTTCTATACCAGCCACGACGCGGGCCATGCGATCATAGTCCAGTTTGTCAGGCGTGTCTGTTGTGCGGTGATAGTGTGGGTAGCGAAACGTGGCTGTGTCAGAAATCATGACACCTTGATACCCGAACTCCCAGAACGACCATTGGTCTGACCAGCCGACGCCCTGTATGGTGCCCGGAAGAGACGTTCCTTCCGAGGGAAACTCGGCATGCTTCCGAAAGGATGTCAGAACTTGATGGACGAGCGGTCCGGAATCGACGTTGCCCACAAAGCCGATGAAATTGCCGGTATTGGGGAACACCGCCCCCAACGGTGGCGGATACTTCTGGCTGCCTACTTCGTCTGAGTAATAGCCGATTGTTTCCAGACTCAGCACCGCGGTAAGGTTGTCTTTGCGCTCTTTGCAGCGGCGAGCGTAGACCAGCGAACCCATCGCGGCAGTCTGAAAGTGAGGCGGCTCTTCATTGACGAAGAAGACGAAGCGTAGCGTACGGTCGGGTTCAGTTTTGGCGAATCGTTTTGCCAGGTCGAGCAGTGCCGCTGTTCCCGATCCGTTGTCGTTCGCACCAGGAGTTCCCGGAGCGCTGTCGTAGTGTGCTCCAACGAGCACGATCTCATCCGGCCGCTGCTTGCCTCGTCGCTCGACAATCAAGTTCGAACAATCGCGTCCGTCGACTTTGTAAGTCTGGCGTTCAACTTGATACCCGTCAGTGGTTAGCACTTTCTCCAGCCAATTGGCTGCGATGCAAAGGTTGTCGTACTCACGCAGGTTCCGTTCGCCAATCTCGGTAGCCAATGTTTCCACGGTCTGACGCAGCGATTTGGCCAAGCGAGCCTCGTTGTCGGTCAGCTTCGGCAGTTCACCGCGAAAGCTTTCGCCGGAGAAACGCACAACTGGAACTCTACCCAGCAGCGGTCCCTGGTTTGTGACTGCCCTCGAAGGTTCCTCAGCAAACACTGCTTGATCGCCGGCAAGAAGCAATAGCATCAAGACCAGAAGGTTCAGTTGGATGACGGTGCGCATCGGCAAGACCCTTCGCGTGATGGACGTTGCTCGCTCCAAACCGTTCCGGGAAAAGAGCACAGCGGTCTTTTCGATGGCGACCATAGCCAACTTCCCGCTACGTGGCGATACCTCAGCCAGCAGCGAAGATGTTTCGTTGATCGCAAGAGCATTCCGCTCGGAGCAGTTCGCTCCACGAGCGGAGCACGCATCGTCGTCATTGAGACGACAGCGTTCTATGGCAGAGCGCCGGGTTGCGCGAGCTGTTGCTCCATGGCATGCAGGTCATCGAACTGCAGCGTCTCGGCCATGGCTACCGCGGCGAGCCATTGATCATTCAGCACTCGCAGGTACTCGCCCACGACTTGCGCCAGCGTCTGCTGAGTGACCACGACCTGGGCAAAGTCAATGTCCCCGGAACCATTGCGGAAGCGGTCGTAAACACCGCGATATGCCTGCACTTGGCTGGGTAGCAGATCTGTGCGATAGACCTCAGCCAACTGTCGCGCGGTGTTATAGCTGCGAAATGTGTCTGCTAGATCCGTGAGCAGCTTATTGCGTGACTTCGACCAGGCTTGCTGGGCCTTCATCACGCCCGCTTCTGCAGAGTAGATATTCCCTTGATTGCGATCGAAGACTGGCAAAGGAAAACCAACTTGCAGGTTGTAGCTCATGGAATCAAGCTGCGGTGCGGTGTAGTCGCGCTGCACGACTCCCGTAACGGTAATGTTCGGGTAAGGAGTCACTCGCTGCAGGTTGAGGTTGCTGGATGCTCCAGACAATTCAGCCTGAGCCACGCATAGGTCGGAATGTGTGGATTCCAACCAGGCACGTGCGAGGTCGTAGTTCAGTTCGGGAGCCGCGCGATCTACGATTCCTTCCAGCCCGGTGGGTTGCATGTCCGGAACGCCCAATGTAGCCGTCATAGCGCGCCAGGCACTGATATAGTCATTTTGGGCCCGCACGACGTCGTTGCGCGCCTGCAGGGCGAGTACTCGCAATTGTACGGGTTCGTACGCCGCGGATTCGCCGCCAGCCACAAGTTCGATCTGAGCGCGGTACATTTCATCGCTCAGTTGTGACAGCGCTTTCGCAAAACGCACCTTCTGTTGAGCAATCAGCACCGCGAAGTAATTACGTCGCACGGTTGAAACCAGCGTGATGCGCGCTTTGCGTAATTCAAATTCAGACTTGTTGAGGTCCGCGATCGCCGCTTGTTGTGCGAGCGTCAGTTTGCCCTTGGTGACGAACTCCTGCGAGAAGAACGCACCGTGATACCCCGCTGTGTCACTCGTGCCGACTGTGTCCGATTGGTACCCGACAGTGGGATTCGGATAGAGGCCAACTTGCACTGCCTTGCCTCGCGCGGCTTCTACGTCGGCTTCAGCCTGCCGCAGGGCAGGGCTGTATTCACAGGCCATCTGTTCGAGGCTCGCCAGCGCCACCTTCTCTGTGCTCGATCCCGGCAGCAGGCTTTGCTCATCGGGAAGTTTCGGCAACTCAGCATACAGCTTTTCGATCGCGGACCGGCGTTTCTCGATTGAGTCGTCAGGGTTGAACGGCGGCAGGCTTAACGCCGGAGTGGACGAACCCGGCAGGTCCGCCGGGACATCGAAGCGCGCCTTGGGCTTCGGAACAGACTTCGGCGGCACGAACTCGTCGGCGGGCGGCTCATCGATCGCTGAAACTTGTACGATCGTCCCTGATGTCGATGCAGACGAGTTCCGGTGTCGGCCAGCCGAGGACTCAACGCTTGCGTGTGAACTGGCAGGAGCTGGTAGGGTTGTTCGCAGGGCGGCCGGTGGGTGCGGAGCCGCCAAGTGCTGGCAGCCCGCCGTGGCAAACGCAGAGCCCAGCAGCAAACCATTCGCTAGTAGTGCTTTGCGGCCTTTTGCTCTGACGGTGACCGGTCTTTGACACAGACTCACGAGGTTCTCCCCAGACGGAACTCGACTGACTCTGAGAAGAGCTATCGGTTGAGCCGTTCGGGATGGTCGTGCAGGTTCTACGACAACGTTCGATCTTGCCGCTTTTAGCAGATGCGCGGACTTGGCAGCTTCCCCAAGCGGTAAAGTTTGACAGGGGAGTCGGCAGATCCAGCCAAGTGGGTGGCGGCACGACTTGCGGAGAATGGAGCTTCTCTGGCTTCGCCAGACACCGGTTAGAGGGCAAATTCCTCGGGAAAAATCGCCGGGGAGACCCGCAACTGGGGCGTGTCGAAGTAGAACCGTAAAGCCAGCGCCGGTATATTTCGCCCCTTGCTCGAAGCGGAATTTTAAGGGGTCGTGGACCTCTGGCCGTCGAAAGCATCACCCTTCACAGCGATGGCGGCTATGGATCTTGCCCTTTAACGCGTGTTCGCAACTGTTTGCAACACGCGTTTTTTTGTTTGGCTGTCTGCGCTTGAATCTGTGTCAGGAAAAGTTGGTTCTCATGGTTGATGTTAATTTGATGTGGAGCTACCAGATTTCGGACGACGAGCTGGATGCCCAGTTCCGCGAAATCCTCGGCGACAATACGGCGGAAGAGGACTTCGATCAGGTTTATACCGAAGTCCCGATGGCGTTTGACGCCGGTAAGATTGTTACGGGCAAAGTGATTCGCGTTGAGGGCGATGATGTCCTCGTCGACGTTGGTTATAAGAGCGAAGGTATCGTTCCCAAGGATGAATGGGACGATACGCCCCCGCACGCCGGACTCGAAGTCGAGGTGCTCCTCGAAGAGTTCGAAGACGAGATGGGTCTGCTGGTGCTGTCGAAGCGCAAGGCTGACCGCATCCGCGAGTGGGAAAAGATCATCAACACCCACAAGGAAGGCGATGTCGTCAAGGGACGCGTCCTTCGCAAGATCAAGGGTGGTCTGCTGGTCAACATCGGCGTGAACGTGTTCTTGCCAGCCAGCCAGGTTGATATCCGCCGTCCACAGGACATCGGCACGTACTGCGATCAGACGATCGAATGCGTGATCCTGAAGATCGACGAAGAGCGTCGCAACATCGTCGTGTCGCGTCGCAAGCTGATCGAAGATCAGCGCGAGATGCTCAAGAAGACCTTGCTGTCTGAGCTCAAGGAAGGCGACGTTAAGGACGGTATCGTCAAGAACATCGCTGACTTCGGTGCGTTCGTGGACCTCGGTGGTATCGACGGTCTGCTGCACATCACCGATATGAGCTGGGGCCGCATTGCTCATCCGACCGAGATGGTCAAGATCGACGATCGCCTCAAGGTCAAAGTGCTGCACATCGACCGCGACCGCGAGAAGATCGCTCTGGGTCTCAAGCAACTCCAGCCCAGCCCGTGGGACAAGGTTGCCGACAAGTATCCAGTCACTTCCAAGGTCCGTGGCGAAGTGGTCAACGTGATGAGCTACGGTGCCTTCGTGAAGCTGGAAGACGGCATCGAAGGTCTGGTGCACATCAGCGAAATGTCCTGGACGAAGCGCGTCAATCACCCCACGGAACTCGTCAACATTGGCGATGAAGTGGACGTGGTTGTGCTCGGTATCAACAAGGAAAAGCAGGAAATCTCCCTGGGTATGAAGCAAACGCAGCCCAATCCCTGGGACAACGTTGCTGAGAAGTATCCAGAAGGTGCAACGGTCACCGGTACGGTTCGCAACCTCACGAACTACGGTGCCTTCATCGAACTCGAAGAAGGTGTCGACGGTTTGCTGCACGTCAGCGACATGTCCTGGACCCGCAAGATTTCGCACGCCAACGAAATGCTGAAGAAGGGCACGGAGATCACCTGCCGCGTCCTGTCAGTCGATCAAGAGCGCAAGCGAATCGCGCTGGGCCTGAAGCAACTCGGTGGCGATCCGTGGGAGACCGATATTCCCGATCGCTACAAGGTCAACAAGGTCGTTACCGGCAAGGTTACGAAGATCACCAACTTCGGTGTGTTCGTCGAGCTGGAAGCGGAACTGGAAGGCCTGCTGCACGTTTCCGAACTCTCTGACCACAAGGTCGAGAATCCGGAAAGCGTCTGCAAGGTCGGCGACGAGATCGAAGTCCGCGTGCTGCGAGTTGACCTCGCTGACCGCAAGATCGGCTTGAGCCGCAAGCTCACTGCTGATCCGGCTCTGGAAGAAGCCGAAGCCAAGGAGAAGGCCGCGGCTGCGGCACCACAAGCTCCCAAGGAGCTTAAGGGTGGTCTCGGCGGCGGCGGCTCCGGCGGCCTGTTCTCGGTCCCCGGCCAGAACGGCTAAACCCGGTTATTCACAGGGAGCAGCCGCACTCCGGTCTGCTCTCTGTCGACCGTGACGATGTAATCAAGACAAAAGGCGTGGTCTCCGGACCACGCCTTTTGTTTTTGAGAGGCCAGAATGTCGCTGATCGCTCCGTGATCAGCGACTATGGTTGCTGCAAACGCGACCCACATTCGGAGAATCCCCGCTACTGTTGGGGGGCGGCGGATTGCTCCGGAGGCTTGGTGGCGAGTTCCTCGCGGGCCTTGAACAGTTGAGGCTTGCCGCCGGTTTGGGGCACCCGGTATTCCGAGTGTGATCCGGGTGCCAGCGTGTAGACGAACAACTGATCGCCGCTGCGTTGGCGGTAAGTCAGCGGATACGCAATCGGCAACTCGTGCGACTTACCGGGCTCGAGCGTATAAGGACCGCCCCAGTCGCTGAACGGGCCTTTGGTCTCGTAGACCAGTGCTTCCTTCGCGCTATTAGTCAGCTTCACGCCCGGCGCCGCAAAGGAGACTCCGAGGAACGGCGACTTCCAGCTCACGTCGTTCAGACGCATCTTCGCGATGCCGAATTCCAGATCGGGAATCGGCGTCTGAGAGGCCGCGCCGTGACCGGCCCAGCCTTTCCATGATGACTGCATCAGTTCGGTCAGATGCGCCTGATCGATCTCGGTGTTCTCGGCTTTGTAGGATTCAGCGAAAGTCGGAGTCACCTTGATGTCCGCGTCGCCGGTCCAGTTCAACTGGAACATGCGCGTTTCAAAGTCCGGGCGATGCAGCTTCGGCTCTGCTCCCTGAACCAGAGCGATCTTCAGATCCGCGAACGGCAGAAACTTCGGAGCGTCCTTGTTGGGTTTATACGCAATTGCGATTTTTAATTCCGGCAACTGGAACTTCAACTCGCCCTCGCTGCTGCCGTCCTCAATCGACATCGCTTGTTCGAGAGATAGTTCCGCCCGCAACTGCAGGTCTTCGCCGTAACGCTTCAGTTCCGGGAATGCCTTCGTCATCACCTCGCGATCGACGAATCGTGCGAACGACGGTTCGGGAATATCCAGCACGTGAATGTGAGCCACGCCGGACTCCACCAGCATGCGGCTGAGTTCTCCCAGCATCTGCGGGGCGATGCCCAGCGACAGCACGGTCGACTTATTGATCGAGCTCGCCGTCGCGTTGGTAACCCGCTGGCGAACGATACTCTTCACCGGCTTGTTCGGGTCAATCGCGGCGACGACCGTGCCCAGGACTACTGAGACGCCCTTGTCGTCCACCGAGATGTCTTCGGCACGGACTCGAATACGCGGTTTGTAGACGGGCAGGGGCCAGATGGCTCCGACGATCTGATCGGCGTCCACCAGTTCCAGCTTGCGCTCCAGTTCCGCCACCAGTCGCGGCACGGCGGCCATGACTTCGTTTTCAATGCGCGCCTTGTTTCCATAGAGGCCATCGACCAGCCCTTGCGAAACACGCTCGCGAGTCATGCCGAAGCCATTGACTGACACCCCGGCCGGAGCCGTCACATACCAGTTGTCCCACGGAATATTGAAGCTGGCACCCGCGACCTTCAGTCGCAACTTGCCGTTTTCGATGTAGGGTGTCACATCGACGCTCAGCCACACGGGTGCACGATGACCGATCACAATGTCGATCGGTCCCGTTGACGCCGAATGGCTGCGACCAACCACTGACGTACCGCCAATCCGCAGCACAGCATTGCTGATGGCGACTGCGACATTGAGCCGATCCTGCCGATACGCATTCAGCTTCACGCGAGCCACATTGCCCGCATAGCTGATACTGCCGAACGTAATACTGAATTGTCGGCCGTCAACGGACGTCGAGTCATAGATGTCGTTAATCCAACCGGACAGGGCTTCTCGCGGTATCATCTGATGCAATGACACCGAGATCGCATCGAGCGTTTCGTTGCCCAGCCGCAAAGTAATCGCATGCGACAACTCGGCTGCGGGGATAAAGGCTTCGCGTGAGGTCGCTCCGAGCGTCGGCACGGCGCGCAACACCAGACTGGTCGGTTCCGTTGTTTTCGGGTTGAGCATCCAGCCGATGAGTACGTCATTGTCATAGACGATCGGGTTGATGTCATGCTCGCCATCGGTCACTTCCGTGAGCCGCGGCGTGCCTCCAGCAACTCGAATCGCACTGATCATCGCGCGCGACTGATCGGGCCGGATGGCGGCGTCGTTGGAACCATGGAACGCCCAGATGGGAACTTCGGTCAGAGTTTTCGCCAGCGACGGGTCGCCACCACCGGCCAACGGCACGACGGCAGACCACATCTTTGGATTCGCCGATGCGATGCTCCACGTACCGAAACCACCCATCGACCAGCCGCTCAGGACCCGTTTTTCGGGATCAACCGAAAACTCTTTCTCCACGGAGGCCAAGATCTTCAGCGCCCGCTGCGCGTCCGGCGTATCGTGCAGCCAGCCCGCCAGATAACGGGACTGAGTGTCCTCGCACTGCGGCATCACGACGATGAATGGGAAATTCGCCGCACGTTTCCGCAAGACCGGACCGATGCCAACACTTGTTTGCAGTTTTCCGTCGTTGCCGCGTTCGCCAGCTCCATGCAGGAACATCAGTACGGGCCACTTACGGTCGTTCGAATAGTTCTTGGGGACGAACAGGGCATAGCGATGATCGCCCGTTTCATCCTTGAAAACGTGGGTCTGGATCGGATCGGGAAGCTGAGCCTGTCCGATCGCCGTCCAGGTCAGGACGGTCACTAATATCGCCAACCGCCAGCCGGCGATAAGCATTCCTTGACGCATGATGTCTCCTTCATTCCCTGCACGCGGACTCAGAGGTGTTTCGACTGGAGGTGCGTTTTGTACCTGTCTGGCGGCGGGTCAACCACTCCCCGCGACCCCGACGCCCCATTCGCTCCACGTTCCGCGATTCTTCCGGCGTATATAGGTCTGGCAGGCTGAAAACTTCGCATTCACCCAAACGCCGACTTCGGTCAGCATGCGAACCGCCGACACTTGGAGGCTGTCCTTAAAGGCTCGCAGCAACCGCTGATGCTCTACGAACCAAGCCGCCACAGAGGGGGATCAATATGACGCAGAATTCCATGAGTCCGAGAAGTCATTCAATCGTTGTGTCTCTCACATCCACTCCGTCTGCTTTGGAGTTTTTGGCCCATGTCTGCCCGAAGAATCTCCCACGACCCCGAGCGGGTCGACCGTAAGACGCTGCAACTCTGCAAGCAGGTTGAGCGTACTTTAAACCTTGTCCTGTCAGGCGAATGCGACGACGAAGTCCTGCAGGATCTGATTGTCACCTCAGTCCGTCCGATGGGCGGAAGTTCTCAGTTACTGGTCGTCGTCGAACCCAGTGTTTCGGAGGCTGCTCCGAGCGTGGTGACCGTGCTGGATCACCTGCAGCGAGCCAAAAGCCGCCTGCGGGAAATGGTCGCGGAAGCGATCACTCGCCGCAAAGCCCCGGATCTGACATTTCAGGTCCGCTCGCCGCTGTTGCCAGATCCCGCACTCGGTTAACAAACTTTTCATCGGAACTTCCCCAGCCAGCTGCCGGAAGTCTTTTCCAACGCGTCCCTCAAGCCGGCTTCCTCACAGAAGCCGGCTTGGTTCGTTTACGGCCGGGTTTCGAATTCATCCGCGGCGTTAGAAGTCTCCGAGTTCCTCTTCGCCCGCCCGCGTGAAGAGACCAGTCAGCGTTTCCAGATCGATCCAGTCGTTGAGAAAGCGAACAGAGCCGTCAACAAACAGAGCCTGAAATCCGCCAGGGCGTACGCTCTTCAAGTTCTTCCAGGGATTTTTGGAATCGATGGGCAGGTCATCAGGCTTCGTCCAGATCACAGCGGCGTCTCCAGGACCTTCAACAACCATGATCGTGTTACTGGTGCCATCAATGATGTCACGGAATCGACTGCCCTCTGGATCATCCCACATCGTGCCCTTGCCACGCGGCGCGAGGTATGTTGTTTTGCCTTGCTGCGCGAGATCCGCATGATTGGGAGACACGAAGACGCTGGGCATCTTTTCAATCAGAGTCTTGTTGTGCTCGCTATCCCAGGGCTCATCCAGATGAAACTGCTCATAGAGCGTCTGCTGATCGATGTAGGGGAGGATCTGGACGCGCCAGCTCAACAATGACTTTCCCTTCTTGTCTCTGATCGCTGGTCCCGGAAGCCGCCCATAGGTCTCTTCGAAGTTATGCATCGCCAGGCCAATGAGCTTCATGTTGTTCTTGCTGTTTGACCGCCGGGCGGCTTCGCGAGCGCTTTCCACCGCTGGCAGGAACAAGCCCAGCAAGATGCCCGCCGAGGCTGGTCCGACTTCGATTCCACTCGGAACAACACCGTGAGTTTCCGAACGCAGCCCGTCCTTGCTGAAGTGAAACGTGGTGACGCTCGGCAGCAGGTGAGGTTCGATGTCTGACAATGGAGGCAGCGGCGGTGGCTGGAACTCGAAACCGAATCGAGCGGTATCCGCGGCCGCCATCGGGGCAAAAGTGTTGATCAGCGAATAGAGACTGCCCAATCGTGGTTTTGGATCCGAGTAGCCGACGAGGAATGGATTCGGCGTGCGTTTGAATCCTTCCTTCAGCGCTTCAGAATCAGCGAGCGATGGCTTGCCAGCTTGAGACAAGTGGCTGCTCAAGAGCTGAGGCAACAGGCTGAAGGCGAACTCATCCTTCGTCAGCACCCAGGCGGGCGTGACCGCAAACGGTATATTATTGATCTGTATTCGAACCGCCTTGTTACCTTTAATTGTGTATTCATGGACGGTGAATGGGGATTGCGGCCCAAATGATTGCGAAGCAACCAGGAGCAACTTGGCCGCGACATCCAGCACCTTCTGAACTTTGCTCTGGTCGCGAACTGAGCCAGACAGCACGAAGGCTGGAACGAACATCGCACCCCCAGCGTTGCTGGATGAGTAAAGCATCCATTCGTCGCCTAGACCCTGGCACAAGTCCTTTTGGATCGAGAAGCCCAGTTGCTGCTCGACATGTTGGAGCCCTGCTTCCGCATCCTGTTTGGCTGCCGGGGCCATGGCACTCGCCATGTTCAGGATATTGTTTAGCGCATGATCGAGATCGAATCGCACCACGGTCGCGCTCGATGCGTTCGCTGGCACGCGGCGAAAGGCTTCCAGCTTAAGCGGCTTGTTGGGCGACATCGCCAGCAGGCCGCGTGGCTCACCTTCCAGACTAATGAGCGTGTTGACGTGCATGCCCACCGCGTCGAAGCCACCGACCAGCGTGACGTGATTCACTCCATCAATGCCGAACGTCTTCGCAATCATATCGAAGTGAGGCCAGGCACCGGACTTCTCAACAGTGGCGACGATCTTCTTCACATCGACAAAAGTTAACAGGTTCGGCTGATCGACTGGCAGATCTGCGAGTTGCTTCTCGACCCACCTGGGCGTCTGCGGCTTCTGCAGCCGTGCTACCAGCGGCTCAAAGGTGTTATCACCCCACGCCACAATCATACGGCTGCCCAGCGTGCCGAAATGAATGAGCGGACGATCTTTCCCCGCCGCCACCCGATAGAACTTTCCGCCGCCAATCTGCAGCGCATCCACACGGGCATCGTCCGACTCGGACTTGGACGCCAACTCGACGAGTTGATCGAGGGTCTCCCTCAAAACATCAATGTCTTTCCCAGCATCGACGACCAGCGCGAGTCTGAGTTCATCGGGGTTCGCGCCGATCTGATTCAGCATGATCGCGGAGGGATGAATGAGAACGGACTTGCTCAGCAAGGGAGCGGCTTTTGATACCCACTTGCCGTCTTCACGGCTGACGCGATCGATCGCCTGAGCAAAAAGCCCATCGATTTGCGCCGAGAGTTCCTTCACGAACTCGCGCAGAGATTCTTCGGCCAGCAGCTTCTGCGTGCGGTTGGTAGAGCCAGGATTCGCTTCCCCCAGCCCATTCCAGATGATCGCGGCAAGTGGTTCTTCGTCAGCGGCATGTGCCAGCTTAGGCGGGTTCTTGGACTGGGCCTGGGCGGGCTCCGTCAACCAGAACGTTGAGAGAACGCTCAACACCACGCACAACAATCTCAGTCGCGTTCGCAGCATCGTGAAGACTCCCTGATTCAAGACGGCAGCAGCCGCGGACACCGTTAAGAATGACCGGGATTCCAGTATGGAAGCGGCCGCGCGGATCACGCTCGCATGGCACCGTACAGGAAGCCAGTTCTCTTGACACCTGTTCGAACGAGGCCAGTCGCAGCGGCGGCCTCCGTGATCTGCTCGACGAAATTGCCGTTCTTAACATTGACGGTTGACGGACTGCGGAGGGCGGGCGTTACCCTACGCGGCGCAGGTTTCTGAGAAGGATCATCCGACCGGGGGACGCGCGACTTGCGGCGCGTTCTGAGGTGGCACGAAGCCGTGACGAACTTCCCGCGAGTCGAAAACGGTGTGATATGACGCTGCCGATCAGAAACGAACTGTCGGACAGAACCAGGAGCGTTCTTGTTCGTAAGACGTATCGCTTCACCCGAGCCTCAGTGGCGATTTGCGAAGACGCTCAGCGACCCAGCGAGCGATATGCGATGATCCTGGAGCCGCACGAAACGCTGCCGGATGAAGGCGCGACTCACACCATTGTCTCCAGCCGTGGCCTGGCCAGGGGTGGCTATTGGCGGTTCGCGCTGGAGAGTGACCTCCGCGGATAAGCGGCAAGGGGAGCATCATGCTCGTCTGGCTGATCGCAGCTGTGTTCGGACTGCTGGCCGCAACTTTCGGCGCGGTGCTGCTGATCCCGACGCTGCGGTTCGCGATCGCGGCCAGCGGCTCTGCACAAGGAACAGTCATCGGCCACGACTGCGAACAAAGTGAGGCAACGACCTACTACTACCCGCGCGTGTCGTTCACAACAGGCGACCATGAATGGGTGATCCGCGGCCAATGCGGCACCGTGCGACCAGTGCGGGTGGTTGGAGCTCAAGTTCGAGGCTACTTCCCGCCCAGCGATCCTGCTTCCGCCGAGTTCAGCCGCGGCCGAGATGCTTGGTTCGCCGCTGGGTTACTGACTACGGGAACGGGAGTCACATTGGCGTCAGTTTGGGAGTTGCTCGCGCCCACCGCGTCAGCAATTGCCATTGGTTAATCAGCGAGTCGTGCTCAACGACTCCGAGCGTCATGCCGCCGGCCGCGCGGAAGGGATTGCTCAGACAACAGCAAGCTCGCGATAGACGCGCGGCTTGCTGCTGCTGGTTTTGGCCCGACGCTTAACGGCGCTCTCGAATTTTCTGTTCCAATCGTTCGAGCTGCTCGCGCAGGCGCTTGATCTCGTCGAGTAACGCCTCGTCAGTGCTGCGGTTGTCAGAAGATCGAGGCCGTATTTCAAGCTCGCGAGTGTTCATACCGTTACCGCGTTCGTGTCCGCTTCGCTCTGCCGTTCCTCGAATTGGCCGCTCGGTGGAGTTCGCTGCCAGCGGGCCGAATCCGCGCCCTCGCGTGAACGGACTCGGAGTGACCGTGGGGATGTTGATCGTCGCATCGATGGGACGATGGTCGCTCTTCTCGTTCACGGGCTCGAACTCGCTCGGGATACGGATGATTCTCGAACTGATCTGCCAACTGATGGCGTCATCATTCACGAAGAAGAAGTCCAGAATGCTTTGATGAGCCGATGATTGCGTTGGTATCCGGGGCTGTGGCTCCACCCAGCGAACGTGGTCGCCTTGTCGAATGATGTCAAAGGCTTCGTTCCCCAGTCCAGTCGAGGGCACAACGTCCATGTTGTAGTCCCCACAGGCGACGACGGGGATTGACTGGTCTATGAACCACTGACGCAATCCGGCTGCCTGCTGGTTGCGTTTGATTTCACTGCCGCGATGCAGGTGATTGACCATGAACCAGAACGTGTTCGTCGTATTCCTTTCACGCAGCTTCACGGCCAGCGGCGCACGTCCGGTTTGCGCTCGCAGATGCATCAACTCAAGCTCCTGAAGCGCTTCGAAGCGGTCGGAATTCCAGACGAGCATCAACCTGTCGTTGCTCCCCGTGGTGCCGAGCAGGAACTCAAAGTTGGCTGATTCTCCTTCGGTGCAGGCAGATGCGTAGCCGGCGGCATCGTCTGGATCGACTTCAGAGAATCCCAGTAACTCATAGCCCTCAAACGCGCCGATCTGATCTGCAATGACCTCGGGCTCGGCCTGGCCGCTTTCGACATTCCATGACAGAACATTGATGACTTCTGCCTGGGCGCTGGCAACCAGCGCCAACAGAACTGCAAGTGACGAAACAAGTCTTCGCATGTCACACCCCGGAAGTGAAAGGTTGAGAAGTTCGCGGAACTCTGGCTCTGTTAACCCAATCACAAGCGGAATCTGACATGAAGACTTCGCAAAAATGAGATTGACACAGTGTCGTGTCAGATAAAGCCTGGCCGTTGCAACTCTCTTTGCTCTGAGTAGTACGCATCATGAACAGAGCCGCCACGCAGATCGTGACCGTTGTGCTGCTGATCGTGCCATTCCTGTTCGTAGGCTCGGTGGGGCTGGCGTTCGTGGCTTCGCCCCTCACCGAACGGCCCGATTCTGTTTCGGAATGGCTGGCCGTGGGACCCGTGTCACAGGTTCCCGAGGATGGCGATCCTGTAGTCTTCGGTATCGCTGCGCCGCGTCATGACGCCTGGGTACGACTGAGAGATCGCGTCGTCGGCTACGTCTACGCCCGCCGCGATCCAGCCACGCACGAGATTAAGGTTCTCGCACCCTTTCATGGGCGATTGGGAGCTGCTGTAGAATATGACTCGTCAGCCAAACGCTTTCAGTCTCGCTGCTATCGGGAAACGTGGTTTGATCTGGATGGCGCGCCGATTGGAAACGCCGGCACAGGATCATCGCCTGAGTCCGGCATCCCAACTCTGCCTTCCACGGTTATCGACCGAGTCGTTTTCGTCCGAGCCAGTTCTGTGTTCGATCAGCGTTGATCTGCAACTGGGATGAGGTTGCCTTTCTGATGCTTCAATCTTGAGAGCATCAACCGAGTAACTTGCTACATGGATGACCCAGACAGTCCTCGCTCATTTCGCAAATCCATGAGTCGTTCGATGCAACTGAAGATACATTGCGGTCTCTGCGGATACTGGCTTAATGCGACACGGCCTCGAGACGCCGAGGATGTGTCGCTCTTCGTCACTCAGCGTATCTGCAACCAACATCATGCCCGTCGCGTCAAACGAGATCTGCCCCGCATCGAAGAGGGCATCCAGCGTGGCAATGAGCGGAATGCCGTTGTGGGGGTCCAGTCGCTCTTCGTCGGTCGATTTGCTCCACGGTTTGATGTGCGACGCTCGAATGGCACCACGAGTCGTTGACCCCGTTACAGCACAACGACCCTGCCATCGTTTGAGCACATCATCTCGAAACTTGCCCTGACCAATTCGAGACTCAATTTGAGTCGCTTTCGTCGTCGCTCCGATGTCACTTCGACTAGTCGTCTCCTGGATATCTCTTCCTATTTCGCTCGTTGGCGCTGATCTGCGATGCGTCCGAAGTTCTTTGACCAACCGAGCCGCTGCCGCGTTGTGTTTGTCAATCTTGAGTACGGCGGAATGCACTCCACGCGGCGTATATTTCGGTGATTTAAATTCTTGCCGTAGTTCATCAAGGCTAATTGGGTTGTCCATCAGCTGCAAAGTCAGTTCGCGATCCCAATCCACGGTGATTCGATACTCATCTAAGCCGGGGGCGCGATTTGGGTAGTACGGCGTGGGCGAGGCTTGGTTGCCATCCCAAGTTTCAACAACTGTGCCGACTCCAATAAAGCCAGTCTCATTCTCGTACATCAACAAGGTGTCGCCGACTTCAAGACTTGCAAGCTGTTCGCCGTAGTTCGCACCGCCACTTGTGATGGCGCAACGTTCTCTGAGCAAGAAATCAACGTTTCTGAGATCTCTCGGGATGTTGGTGTTGTAGAAGAAGTATCGGTCCATGCTTGCCTCGGTTGGAGATGGTTGGAGTAACATCGAGTCGGGATACTCACTTCATGCAGACGATGAAGCAGAAACTCTCAACGCCTTGGGTTTCGCTCGAAGCCCCCGTGATCAACGAGGGAAATCTTTGAGATTCTTGGGCATGTGGATGAAGAATGGCACGCCATTACGGCATCGAAATCGAGGGTCATGAAGAGGCGAAGTCGGTGCTCCCAGCAAACGGATTCCACCGTTAAAAGATCGTAGATCTCGCCTAGTTGCGTGGGAAATCTCGCGAATATTTTTCGTTCCCACACTCTGATTTAGAGCGACCAACTTGAAGTGCTGAGGCTCGATCTAGCCCTGCATATGTTTGCGAGAATCAAGATGGTTGAAGAGAGCAACTCCAGTGTTCAACCAAGTTGGGATGAGAGCCTTTTCGGACACTGATTCATGACGGCATGGGCCGCTTTGGCATCTGTTACCGCTGCGCCGCAAAGAATGGAAAGCTCCGTCGAACCGGAGCACTCCAAGGCCAGAAATCACCGAACTCGCGGGCGAGTTGAGACTACTCGTGAACTACCCAGTCTTCGAGTTCCAGGACGTAGCCGTTGTCTGAGGGTTGCAGGATGGCGGCGTCGCCGGATTGGAGGGCGTGCCAGGTGACGACTCGCGGGTCGGAGGCTTGCAGGAAGATGTGCGCCAGCTTCTTGCCGGAGACTCGCAGGCGGTTGGCTTGAGCGATCAGGGCGGTGTCTTCTTCGACCGCGAGGCCGATCATCTTCTTGGGTTCGCACGTCGGAGCGAAGTTGGCCAGTCGCTTATGGTCGCGCAGCAGGCCGGTGAGGCGTTCAATGCGACCGCTGCGGGCGTCGAAGTGTTGCTCGGCGAGGCAATGTTTCAGGACGCCGAGCCCTCGCGACAAGTTGGCTGCGGCTGGTCCGCCGTCTTCAGAATCATCTCCCTCGATCATGACATCAGCCATGATCGCCAGGCCTGCGGATGAGCCGCCGATCACGCCTCCTCGGCGAACGATATGGAGAGCCTCACGTTGAAACAGCGTCGGTCGCAGGTGATCGACGAAGAGATAAGCCAGCGGTCGCTGATTGCCGCCGCAGAACCACAGAGCGTCCGCTTGCTTCAGGTCGCGAACGAATTCCTCGCGGCTGGCATCGGCGGGATCATTCGTAGTGGCGAACGAGAGTGACTTCAGCCGCCCCTGGGTTTGTAACTGTCGCCACTCGAAGAAGGTGTCTTCCAGATGCTGAGCCAATTGCTGAGTGCTCACTCCGTCGCGAGGTCGGCAGCTTTGCCGCGCGGCCGGGCAATGCACCAGCCTCGGCTTCGGCGTACCGGCGAGCTTCGGAAGTGTGTCCACGATTTCATCCGTGTCGCCGCCACCGTGCAGAACGACGGTTCCCGGACGAGACGGGTCGAGAGCAGCGGGAATACCCAACGGATTGAAGATGACTCCCGCCGGATCGGCCTGAGCATGTTCCAATCGCCGCAGTCTCGCCGATTGCGTTCGCACGACGAGTGGCGCGTCGCCGGCTTCGAGCGTTCGCCAGGTAATTGTGCGATCGCCGTTGCTCTTGAGAAAGATATGGCCGCGTCCTTCGCCGAACGCCCGGATGGTATTACCAGATAATATAAGAACTGTATGTGCCTCGACGCCCAGGCCAATCGTGCGGCGTTCAATACCCGGTTTGCGCTGCAGACGATCGAGTCGCGGCCCGTTGCGCAGCAAGTCGGTCAATCGCTCCAGGCGCCCCTTCCATGAACTGAATGTCTGATCGACGATCACTCCGCTGAGCAGCCCCAATCCGAAGTCCAGTTCCGCACGCACCCAGCCGTCAGCATCCTCATCCTTCGAGGCATCACCGGCGATGATCGTTTCCGGCAGACTTGCCATGCCGCCGCCAAGTCCTCCCACCACGCCGCCGCGAGCCACAATCTCCCGCAAAGCTCGTTGAAACAGCTCCTGCTTGGCAGGTTCTTTCTTGAAGAGGTTCGGCAACGTTCCCTGATCGAGCGCTGGCATCCAGATGCCGGTCGCCTTTTCGAGCAACGCAAAGAACCGTGCGTCGTTGGGATCGTTCTTGGGATCGCGATACAGAAACTGAAAGTCCGCGACTTGGCGATCTTCGCGCAGCGCCACCCACCGGCCGTAAGTTGCGAAGTGGCTGAGACGGCTTTCGTACTCGTCAGCGGATTCACTCTTGTCCCGCGATTCGCCGTTTTCATCCTTGCCAAATTGGCACATCTCGGAAGGCAGCAGCAGGAGGCGAGCATCCCGACCACCAGCCAGCCGCACGAATTCGTGGCGGACCTCGCTCTGCAGGCCTTGCCCACCGCCATGCAACATGACCGATCCGAGCCGACTTTGATCATCCGGCGCCGGTAGCCCAAATGGATTTTCATCCGCCCTCGTCGCGAGCGGTGATAGAATCACAGCCGCGATCACGATCAGAATCCGCGCAACTGACAACCAACGTCGACGCACAGGACTAGGTCGAAATCGCAACGCCATCCCAGGTTGGGGCATTCTGATCGCCTCCAGCATAAATGATATCTTCAAAATAGAGCTGACTGGCTACCAAGCTCCGTAGAACGTGTCCAATAGCGGAACAATCATCACGTTGTACCTGACCGCCATCAACAGAAGGTTTAGACCGTCGGCAATCACGGGCGTGCCCGGTTGACTGTCTGCGGTCTAGCGGCGTCGCAGCGACAAGATGCGCGGCGCTTTCTGCCTCCAATCTAACTCGTGTTCTTGCCCTTCACCCATCGAGCCGAACACCTCGTATCTCTCTCCGGCGGAACACGGTGGCGGACTTCAGACAGCGATGCTGAACGTTCACCGAACAAGGGTTGATCGCCTGAATGGAAAAATGAGGAAAAAGAGCTGCGTTAGAAAGTTCGCGTTTTGCACTTGCCGCTATTCAAGGACGCCCCAACCAATCGCACAATTCAAACACGCTGGCCAGCGTTCTCAGTTGAACAATCTCACATTTTTTACTATCGCGGAGACCGAAAGAGATGAAGCGACTACTCGAAGAACTGCTATTTGCAGTAGAGATGAACAAGGAGAACCGGCTTAATGCCGGGGGCCTGGTTAGTTACCCGTATGCGCATGCGCATAGGATAGTACACACCACGGTGCTGATCGTGCTCATGCTCTGTCCGATGATGAAGATCATCCTTATGCAGCGGCCCCATACCAAGAGGCTTTATCCAGGCGCATTTGATATCCTGGGCGGGCACGTCACCGCTGACATGCGCGCTATCAATAACCCCGACTTGCTGCAGCAGGTAATTGATTGCGCCGCTCTGAGAGAAGCATCTGAAGAAGCGCGGCTTACCAAGGATGGGGAGCCTCTGCTAGTAGATGACTTGGCGCTCGTTCGTTTTACCGACTACGGGGAACTGTACGCAGAGTCAGAACTTAACATGGAACTTAGCACCGGGTATTGCTTGTTTGTACCCGAGGATGTGCGGGTGTCGTGTGCGGACGAGGGAGATCACGGGCGGCACGAGAAACTCAACCAGCGCGCCCTGACACTCGATGACTTGAAAGCTGACTATGCGAAGAGCCCACAGAACTATGCCGATGGGGCAGGACGGCTGCTTAAGCGGCTACTCGACTCCACCGACCCAGTGACGCGGCGTTTCAAGGAATGCATCGCGGCGAACGCGTAGCACCCAGTGAAGGAGATGAGCGCCCATCGGGGCTCTCATCTCTAGATTCTTTCCCCAGAGCTTCTTTTCTTACAGGCTCAAGAATGGATAGTAAAAACGGAACCGAATTAATTTATCCCAAGACGTTAAATTATTTCATGGCCATGAAATGCATCACTGCGAAGGAATTGGCCATTGCTAGCGACGTCTCGGAAAGAACGATTCGAGATAAGTCTAATAGCAAGAACCTGACGGAATCGATCCAGCGCGCCATACTTCACCGCCTCGCCACAACATTGGGCACAACAGCGGCTGAACTCACTCGGCCAGTCGGAGCCACCTCCATTCTGGGCAGGCTCGCAGCTCTCAGCGATCAAGAGCTTATTCATCAGATCGCGCAGGCCTCGGCTTCGGGGCACGGGGAGATCGCACAGTTTTTGTTCCAAGCTGGAGTGGCCCGTTCGCCAACGTTTCCGAACGGAGCTGGCGACACTCTGATTCGCGTTGTCGATCAGGATAATCAGGAGTTGGAGCCGGAACTCTACTCAACGGTCCATCGGAACGGACTCATGCATCGCACTGTGATTCTACTGCTTAGCCAAAGTCCTGGAACATTAGTCGTTCAGTATCGCCATTCCGATGTGCTCTTTGCCGGACAACTCGACGCGTTTGGTGGTCATGAAACACCTGGGGATCGATCGTCGCTTGAAACTGCACTCCGGGAGGCGAACTCGGAACTCCGCCAGTCGATAGGTAATAATCCCTTAGCGTGGAGCTTGGGCCAGTTGCGGCGATTGGGGCAAGAGTACAGCTTTACCATCGACAGCCCCTTGCCTCATGGAGGCAACAACCGTGAGTTTTCCAGCGTTTACTTGATGCGGGCGCCAGTTCTGGGATGCACTTTCCACTATCAAGAGGACACCGAGAGTGGATATGTGGTCGAAACACCGGAAACCAACAATGTTGGGCTGGATGAATTGCTCTACCAACATGAAAAGGACTCAGGTCGTTTCGCCGACGGATTGGGGCGCGTCCTTACAAAGGTCGCTCAAGATGCCAAAATCTCAGAGGAGCTGCGACAATGGCTACAGTGGTAGTTGCCATGCCAAGGCAAGCGAAGGCCAGTGCGTTCCAGGATCTCCGCCCCGCTGCTCGTCGTGATTACCGGAGCGCCGGTATACATCGCACACGAAGCAAACGGGGACTATCGGAGTCCGATCCGGCGCGTCCTCAACGTGCGGAGAGAACCGTTTTGGGTGACGCTGATTCTCTAAGTTCCGAATGACTGCCTACAGAAACGAGAATTGAAGATGCGTGACATTGAACGACAAGCCGCGTCGGTTTCCGGTCGCTTCTGGCGTACTGCCCTGTTGCTTGGTTTGTGCCTGCTGTGGGCTCGTGATGTCGCTGCGCAGGCCAAGCTGGAAGCGTTGAAGGACTTTCGGATCGAGGGCCTGGTCCGGTTCCATAACTCGACCGAAGCCGAGGCGACACGCGAACGGTTGATTCGCGCGATCTGGCCCGAGGGGCTGCCTAAGACTCGCCCCGCCAAGCACGACCTGACAAACGGGGTTCCCGAGCTCGCCAGCATTGATGCGAGTTTGTACGCGGTAGCCAGGCGGCTCGATGTCGATGTGTCGGGGTTCGATTGGCACGCGGATGTGTATGTGGTCACGCCTAAGTCCGACGGCCCAGCCGGTTCCAAGCTGGCCATTGTCCACGGCGGTCACATGCCCGAAGGCGCGGCGAACTATCTGGTGGCCGGGTTGAGCGATTCTGTGAATCAACTACTCCGAGATGGCTATGTGGTGGCCATCATTCAGATGCCTCTGGTTGCCTGGAATCGCGACACGGACTGCGTCATTGAGGGCAGGAAGTTCGAGATCCGTCAACGCCGCACTCCCGGACACGACGAACTGTTCTCGAAGGTCGAACCCACTTTGAAAGCGGGCACGATGCGGTTCTTTCTCGAACCGATTACTCAGGCCCTGAACGAGATGCTGGCGGAGTATCCTAATCCTAAGCAGACACTGATGATTGGGCTTTCCGGCGGCGGCTGGACGACGCATCTCTACGCGGCGGTTGATACCCGGATCGATGTCTCGATTCCGGTCGCTGGTGCCCTGCCCTTATACGCGCGACCGTTCAGCCCCGGCAGCGCGGGCGATGCCGAACAAGAGTATCGCCCCATCTTCGGCGAGGAAGATTCCGATAAGGACGGCGTCCTCGACCGAGCGACTGGTATTGCCTCGTGGCTGGAAGTCTTCGCTTTGGGTGGGATCGCGCAGCAGGATGGCCGTCCGCGTAAACAGATTCAGGTGCTGAATCAATTCGATCTGTGTTGCTTCAGCGGAGACGTCTACAAGACCTATGACGCACCGCTCGTGCAGCTGACCAAGGGCATCAACAACGGCGACTGGTCGGTGTTCATCGACGACACTCACCGGGACCATCTGATTTCGGCGCACGTTCTAAAGAACGTGTTGGCGAAGGTAGTTGCCCCTTAGGTCCACGACTTGGAGCCTGCAGGCGTTCGCAATCCAAACAGCAGTTGCGAGTGGTCCATATTCACCAACGGTGTTGCTTCATCGCTGATCGACGACGGGAACTAGATTCCCGTTCTGATACTGCAATGTGGTGCCCTGAATCTTGTCGACGACACGGTAGCCTTCTGCAAGACCTAGGTTTTCCCAGCTGAAAATGCTGTCTGCTAAAGGCTCGTTGACCTGGCATTCCACCAGGCGGAAAGCCCGCTTCAAGATCAACTTGTCCTGCTTGTATTTCCTCAGTGTATATCGCTCAGGGATACTAATTCCTTTTACTTTGCGGAATGTCCATTCACGTTGATCTGTGATGAGCCCTTCAGGATTCTTGCAAGTCATCGACAGAGGAGTAATTCCATCGGTCGAATCAAAGACCTTCTCCACCACAGTGGGTGGCTCCATGCGGTCGTCGCCGAGCCGATATTCTTGGGTCAGCCTCCATTTGGCATTCCCTTCCGAAGTGTCGGTCGTGATCACCAAAGGGAGGTCGTTTCCCTTGTTTGCGTAGTCAATGCAAGTGCGTAGGCCACCAATGAAGGAAAGGCCTGTCGACGACTCGTAGAAGCTTCGAGGATCGACCAGGAACGAATAAGCCGAAAACTGGAGTGCGTCTTCTGCGGTCGAACGCATTCCTACGTTGGTGCCCACCAGTTCGGATGCGGGAGCGTTCCACGACAGGTCAGTACGAAGCCACTGCTCTTTAGTGAGCACATGTCGGGACGATCTTGGAATCACCAGGCCATTGGTTTTCTCCTTGGTGGAGCGATTCGTGACCAAGACCGACTCGGGCAAATCGTAGGTCGTGAAAAGGAGATTCTTGGGCAGGTCGATTGCAAACTGGACCGTCACTTTTCGATCCAGCGCGAGGTCTCCCTCTAAGCCGTAGAGTCGCTTGTCTTTGGTGATGAGCTGAATCCTGGTGATCGCTGAATACTCTTCGAGGTCGTACCGTCCTGACCAGGTTTTCAACTGCTCGTAGTTGGCCCGCATGGAGGCTTCGAGCAGCTTCATCGAGTTGATATAGGCCAGCGAGTTTTCACGAAATGCAGCGAATCGATCTGGTCTCGCATCCTGTGCGTAGGTGGTCTGGCTTGAGGAACCACAAAGTAGTGCCACGATGCAGAAGAGACGCCTCATGGTCATGCCTCCTGAATTGACTGCCGCGCAGAGCAGAAAGTGCTGACTTGATTCCAATGCCGGATGTTCAGGACCAATGGTCGGCGCCCATTGCCGCCAAAGGTTCTTTTCACGGCCTTGCTCTGAACAACTTGTTCACTATTGCCAGTAAGCCGCTCGGCGGCAATGAAGACGTGCTGCTCAGCGGATCCAATCTGGGCCTTGTCGCGTACTTGCTGCCGAATTCGTCGAGACGGCATCCGCTGCTTGACAGCGCGCAGGGGTCGCCGGATGCTATCAACCGTTGTTGATGTCACATTCGGTAACTTTGATGGTGGCATCAATCCCGCCTGCAATCCTCTGCTTGCCCTCCGATCCACTTCCCCTGAAAAGAGGCTCGTTCATGTTGAAGCCCCTCCGTCACCTTGCTTCCCGCTGGTTGAGTTCCGCTCGCTGGCTCTGTCTGGCACTGGCGATCGCTCTGACCTCCGGGAACCTGACGTTCGCTCAAGATGCTGCGGCCATTCAAAAGGCTGACGAGCTGGTCAAAGTCGCTGACGAAGTGAAGGTGCGAGAAACCGCTGCGGAGAAGGTCCTCAAAGACCTCCAGAAGAAACAGGCGGAACTGCAGGGAGCACTCATCAAGCAGAAGGCTGAGCTGAGCACTGCTGACAAGCTCGTGAAGGACAGCGAGCCCAAGGTGAAGCCGGAAGAGGAGAAGGTGCAGAAGGCCGAGGCTGCCAAGAAGCCCGTCGACGACGCTTTTGCAGCCATCAAGAAAACCGCCGAAGACACGAAGAAGGTTTTCGAAGCCGCGGATGCCAAAGCCAAAGAAGAACAACCCAAGGCGGAAGCTGCTGCCAAGGCTCTGGCTGATGCTCAGAAGGTGCTAGCCGACGCGACCGAGGAAGAAGCGAAGAAGAAGGCTCAAGAGGAAGTCACCAAGGCCGAAGCCGCCAAGAAAGCTGCGGACGAAGCACTGGTCGCCGCGAAGAAAGCTCAAGAAGACACCAAGAAAGCTGCCGACGCTGAAGACGCGAAGCTCAAAGCCGAGCAGCCGAAAGTGGATGCTGCAGCCAAGGCGCTGGGTGATGCTCAAGCCGCGTTGAAGACACTGCAGGACAGCATCGTTGGAGCGAAGAAGACGGTCGAAACCGGCACCGCGAACGCTAAGCAACTCGAAGAACAGATCGCCGCGATTGTGCCGCAGGTGCAGAAGGCTCAAGCCGATTTTACCACCGTGCGCACCGAACACGTCACCAAGCGCCGTGAAGCTGAAAAAGCTCTGATTGGCGTTGGCAAGCTGGTCTCGTTTGCCGAGAGCGTCGCGCCGGTGCTGTCGAAGCGCTGCCTGGCGTGCCACAACGCGAAGACGGCCAAGGGCCGTTACAACATGGAAACCTTCGCGGGCATCGTGAAGGGAGGCGAGTCCGGTGAAGCGGTCAAGGCGATGCACAGTGGCGATTCGTCCCTGCTGTCGCTGATCGCTGACGGATCGATGCCCAAGGACGCCGACCCGCTCACCAAAGAACAGATCGAACTCGTCAAGAAGTGGATTGATACCGGAGCTGTGCTGGATGCCGGGTTCACGGCCAGCCAGCCGCTGATCCAGATCATTCCGAAGGAAGTTCAGCCACCGGCTCCGGAAGCGTATCCAGTGCCCGTACCGGTCACGGCGATGGCGTTCAATCATGACGGTTCGCTGCTGGCGACCAGCGGTTATCACGAAGTCGTGCTGTGGAACGCTGCCGACGGCACCGTCGTGCGTCGCATTACCAACGTGGCCGAACGTGTCTATGACATTGAATTCACCAAGGACGGCCAGACGGTCGTCGTCGCTGCGGGCACTCCCGCTCAGATCGGCGAAGCGAAGCTGTTCAACGTGGCTGACGGCAAGCTGCTCGGTGACCTCGTTCGCACCGATGACGCCGTGTTCGCTGTGAGCCTCAGTGCTGATGGCAAGCGATTGGCCACGGCCGGCGCCGATCGCACCATCCGCGTCTTCGATGTGGCGACTCAGAAGCAGGAACTCGCGATTGAAGATCACGCCGACTGGGTGATGGACGTGGCGTGGTCTCCGGATGGCAAGAAACTGGCGTCGGCTAGTCGTGACAAGACTTCGAAGGTGTTTGACTCGACGACCGGTGATTCGCAGGTGACGTTCAACAGTCACGGTGACGCCGTTTACAGCGTGGCCTTCAGTCCGGACGGAAACCAGGTCATCACTGGTGGTAACGACAAGCAAGTGCGTATCTGGCAGCCGGGAGATGCCAAGCAGATCCGGAACATGGGCTTTGGCGGTGAAGTTTTCCGCGTGAATGTCACGCCGGATGGACAAATTTTCAGCTGCAGCGCAGACAAGACGGCTCGGCAGCATAAAGTGGCTGATGGCGGACAAGTGCGTCAGTTCAGCGGGCACACGGATTGGGTGTATTCGGTTGCAGTTCATCAGGGAGCGAAGCGCGTCGCCGCAGGGAGTTACAACGGCGAAGTCCGCATCTGGAATCTTGATGACGGGATGGAAGTGAAGAAGTTCATTGCCGCCCCCGGTTACAATCCACCGCAGCAACAAGCTGCCAAATAAAAGCCTGGCATGCGGAAGTACTTCGTCACCCGCCGAGACTGGGAGGTTGGTCCCATCTTTGAAGCTCAGCTTCAACAGATGATTGATCAGCGTTGGTTTCGGGAGGGTGACTTAGTCCGTGCTGGCGACGTGGGTTCGTGGCAGGCTGCCGAACGCTTCATTCCCGAAGAAGGTTTTGGCAGCGACGAAGACGAAGTGATTCTTGTTGACGTCGACGACGAGGACGACGAAAGCCGGCCGCCTCCCGTACCCACACCGTTCATGCTGGAAGAACAGCAGCGACCGGACGCGGTTCCGCTCTGGTTCCGACATCGGGCCGAGTCTCGGCGGGCGGAAGAAGAGGATGACGCTAGTGAGCAAGGTACGGGCGATGTTCCGCGCCGTTCTCATCCTCAGCGTATTCAGTGGTCGGATGACGACGGAGCGGATGACACGGACCATCAGTCGTCGCGAGAGACACCGTCTTCTCTGGATGAGTTTCGTTTCCAGACGGCTGAGTTTCAGGTGCCGAGTGGCTACGTGCCTCCGTCGCCTGATGATGAGTTCCCACGGGTTGATGAAAGTCCGCCTCCGCGTGAACGAAGTCGCGGGGGACGCAGGTCGGCACGGCCGAACGAAGTCGCCAGGAGTTTTGATGAGGAGCCATTCAGCTTTCCGGAGCAGACCGCTCCCAGCAGTCCACCTCCGCGCAAGAAGCCGAAGCCAGCGCCTTTGCCTTCACCGCTGACCAGTTCCGAACGCTCCGGCGAATTGCACTTGCCGGACACGTTTCGTCTGGATGCCGACTCAGAACGGGAAGCCGAATTGCTGGGCACCAGCGGCCGCGAGGCGCCAGAAGTTCTGCCCGAGCATCGGCGTTTCAAGCCGCGCAGCGTGTTTGATGACGACGAGGATGAAGAGCCGGTTAACCTGTTACCTCCCGAGCCTTCATCGTCGAAGTCTGTTCCCGAACTCGACTTTTCCAAACTCGCGAACCTGGCGTCACATGACCCGCGGATTTCGCATGTAGAACTGCCGACAACCGCGGCGCCACCGCCCTTGCTGACGCCCGAGGAACGCTCGATCCGCACCATGGTCGTGGCGAGTCGCTTCGGGGATTCTCTGGACTGGCTGCTGCTGGGTATTGGAGCTCAAGCGTGCCTGATGTCAGTGGTTGTCAACGGGCTGGTTTACGCCGCGTTCAAGCGGTTGTTCATACTTTCGATGGAAGTCTTCATCCCCTTCGAGGGATCGTCTGAAGCGCTCGGTGAGGAGAACCTCGCCGTTGCGGGCGTCGCGATGGCCTGCAGTATTGCTTTGCCGGTTCTTCCACTGACTTATCTCATCAAGATCGACGGGCGTGTGATTGAGTACGGCATCACTCTGGTGGTGGCGATGTTTGCGGCGGCGTTCATCAACAGCACGGAGGGTGGTTCCACTGCGACGACGCTGGCCCTGTTGATGCTGGCAGCGCCTGCCGGGGTTACCGCCGGTTTGTATGCTGCGGTCGCGTCGCTGGCAGAAGACCCCAAAAGTCGCATGCTCGCAGCGGCTTCTGTGGTGTTGGCTGGACTGACCACCGCCATGGTGGCCATGGGAGCTCCCCGTTTCGGCATCGTGAACGGGTTGCATGAGTTTCCGCCGGTGATGTCGATCAATTCGGCGCAAGGCTACGGCTTGCTGCTGCTCTACGGCCTGCAGAGCGTTCCGACTTACCTGCTGCTGCGGCGGTTGGGCAAGATGCTGCTCGACCGGGCGACTCAAGAGATGGTCAACGAGCACTTTACGTTTCATGGGATGCTGACCGCAGGCAGCTTGTTCGTCTTCGCCCTGGTTGAACAGCAGGGGATTACGAGTTGGTTCGCGATTCCGGCGATCCTTACCTGTCTGACGATGCTGGCCGCGAGCGGCTTCAACCTCTGGTCGCTTGGCACGCACTTCATGCCTCAGCTCGAGCGGCTGCGTCGCGATCGTGAACGCTACGCATGATCGCAGGCGCAGGGCTGCCCGTGTCGAACCTGCTCACTCACCAAACAGTTGGCCGGCAGCGGGACGAGGAGGCTGCCGCCGCGTCGGCTGGTGTTGAGCTGCAGTGTCCTGTTCCAACGTGGCTGACGCGTCAAAGGGCTCCGTGACCGCTCGCTCGGGGTGGGCTTGAGTCAGAATCTCAATCCGCTGTTCTGCGGTTTCCAGAACCTGGTAACAGTTCCGCAGGAGCCCGACGCCGCGTTCGAACTGGGCCATCGAGTCTTCGAGCGACAGCGAGCCAGCTTCAAGCTGCGAAACGATCTGCTGCAGTTCATCCAGAGAATCTTCAAAACTCGGCGTGGCGCTCGGTGATTTGGCGTCCGGAGTGGTTTTCTTGGCAGGCATGGGATGAGTCGTCGCTAAGAGGCGTATTGACCGTTTTTTTTGACCGGCCGTAGATTAGTCGGGTCTGGTTGTTTGTGCTCGCGCTACGCGTCATTTCGCAGGTCGGCAAGGAGGCCCCGAGTGGGGTGGACTCAGCTCGAAAATAATCACGTTCTGGAACCGCCGTATCCGCGGCGGTTGTTGCGCGAGCTGTTGCTGCGCAACAACATCTCGCTTGGCGCTCGCATTCTGGATGCGGGCTGCGGTCGCGGAGAGCTGGTTCGTTACCTGGCGTCTTTGGGATTTGATCCGACCGGCTTGGACGAATCCGAAGCGGAAGTTGAACTGGCACGCGAGCTCAATCCCGATCTCGAATTCATCGTGGGCGGTGCCCCGCGCGAGCAGTTTGAACTGCGGACACCGGGTTACGACTTGATCTTCGCTCGCTGCCTGTCGGCATGGTCGGACAGCGTGTTCTCGCGGCAGGCGTTTCTGACAACGGCCAGCCTGCTGAGCTGTCTGCAGCCGCGCGGCGTCTTGATCTTTCTGTGTTCAACGCATTCGCAGGCGGAACCAGAACATGATGTGCTGTGCTTTGCACGACATCTGGCGCAGTTCCCCGGTGAATGCCGCATTGACCGGTTCCATTCAGGTTCCGAACCCGCTGAGTTTCGGGCTGCAACATTGCAACTGGACCGTCAGCCGCGTTCGACGCTGGAGTGGGATCGGCTCGGTCAGAAGGCCAGTTCGGTACTGGACGGTCCCTGCTGCCTGCACGCGCATCCCACGGTGTCTGATGTTCGACGAGCGGCCTAGTTTGCATGGCAAATTCAGCCGTCAAACCCGACATCGAAACGTAACGCGTCCGAAGGTTCGTCCAGTTCCTCACAATCTCCGGAGAACGTGAGGAGGCACGTTGACCGAAGGGGTGATTGGCCTAAACTCCCCCCGCCTTCGCCGGACGTATTGGCGGTCCGTGATACTTTTCATCGGGCCGCCTGCAGCTTCTCAGCCCCTGTTTGTCGAGCAGGTGTCAATGATTCGAGCGCAGCTCTCGTCCCATTCTGTCGGACTGATCAACGCGGCCAAAGTACTGGCCCGCGACCACAAAGCGTCCGCAGTCGTGTTGCTGGCTGAGCTGCCATATGACTTCCGTGGGATTCAGGCGACGCTGGAAACAACCCGCTTGATCGTTGCGTCTGACAAACCGGCGGTGATCGAGGCGGCCAAGCTGGACGACATCAATCACGTGCCAGTGCTCGAAGAGCCTGAAACTCGCCAGTTGCAGCTGGTGCAGGCGCTGCTGGAAGCCATCGCGGATGACTTGTTGAAGACTGGCGACACGATTGTGGCCATCTATGCGTCGTACGAAACCGACGACGTCGATTCGCTGAGCGTGCTGGATCTGGCCGAGCATCTGACCAAACTGACCAGCCGAGACCTGCAACGGCTTGAAACAACAGTGCCTCTGGAAACTCTGCGGCAGGTGGTGAATCTGTCTGTTGAGATCGGTAAAGAGGGGCGTGAAGGCAAAGCTGTCGGGACGCTGTTTGTGGTTGGGAATCACCGCAAGGTGCTGGCTCAATCGCACGAACAGATTCTCGATCCCTGTCACGGTTATCCGCGCAAGGAACGTTCGGTACGTCTGGCTCGCGTGCGCGAGAGCATCAAAGAACTCGCTCAGATCGACGGAGCGTTCATCATTTCGGCCGATGGCTATGTCGAGGCCGTGGGACGCATTCTGGATGCTCCGGCCGAGGGGCTGACGATTTCGAAGGGGCTGGGTGCGCGACACTGGGCCGCAGCGGCGATTTCGCGGACGACGCAAGCCATCGCGATTGCCGTTTCCGAATCGACCGGCACCGTACGTATCTTTCAGGACGGCAACGTTGTGCTGCGGATCGAACCCATCGCTCGCGCCATGAAGTGGAGTGCTCACAAGCAGGACACCACCGGCACGACGGAAGCCTGATCGGGTTGTTGAGAGCGGTTGATCGCATGCGATGGCAGCCCAGCGTTTAACCGCCACGCCATCGGCGTGCGCGCCCACGCCGATGGCGTAGGGGTTAAACAATGGAGCGCAAGTCGGTGTGTCAGATCGAGGGCTCCTCCTGCTGTTCCAGAAATTCGCTTCACGAACTCAGCAGCACCAATGGCGGATGAGTTTGGCGTAGAGCTCAGTCCCGCGGTCGAGTTGGTCGAGGGCGATCCATTCATCCCAAGTATGTGCCTGGGCGATGTCGCCGGGGCCGAGAACCAGCAGTTTCTTGAGGGCTGCCAGCACCGCGCCGTCGGTGCCGTAGCAGACGGTTTTGGCTGCGGTCTGGCCGGCGAGATCGAGCACCTCACGGACGAACGGGGAGTTGCGGTCAACATAAAGCGCGTTGGCGGCGTCTCGAACGGAGATTTCGAGTCCGTTTTCGGCGGCAGCTCGCTTGGCACGTTCGATCAGGACGTCGCCGTTCTGGCCGGGACTCGGGCGGAAGTAGACCGTGCAGATGCTCTGCGGAGCCGTGATGTTGACTGCTTCAGTATGGTCGTTGATACCGATGTTCCAACTGATTCCCGGCGGATCGAACTCGTTATGCTGCCACTGTGGATCGTTTTGAACCTCGTCGTGAATGCGTTTCATCTCGGCGAGGAAGGGAATCATCTTGAGGTTGGCGTTGATGCCTTCCCGTGTGCTCGAGTGGGCGGCGCGGCCGCGTGAGATCGCCGTGAAGCCGTATGTGCCCTTATGAGCGTAAACGACTTCCAGTTTGGTCGGCTCGCCGACGATGCCGTTGGCGTCGCCTCGCACCATCTCCTGAAACAGTTTTGAACGCACAGCGACAGCTCGGGCGCCGCCGTAGCCGATTTCTTCGTCGGCCGTGACCGTGACGTAGATCGGGTGTTTGAGTTCGCTGGCTGAAAATTGCTCGGCGGCGGCCAGCATGCAGGCGACGGAGCCCTTCATGTCGCAGGACCCGCGACCGTAGAGCCGGTCTCCGACGATGGTCGGCTGAAAGGGACCGTGCTCGGTCGTGAACCACGAGCCGGCAGGAACGACATCCGAGTGGCCGAAATACGCCATGCCGCCGGTGCCCTCGCCCTTGCGAGCGACGACGCTGGACTTCGGGACGCCGTTCGCGTCGTTGTAGTCCAGCCGCTCACAGGTGAAACCGAGCCGCCGCAATGTCTCCTCAATGAAGTTCGCGACGGGCACGTTGGAAACCAGGCTGGGCGACTCAAAGCGGACAAGCTGCTGGGCGTAGTCGAGTGCTTGCATGGTGGGTTTCAGTGTCGGAGTAGGACCTGATTTTCGCTCACAAACGAATGCCTGACCGATTGATGTCGAGCACGCAGGCATTTGTCAGACGCTCAATTTAGCGGCGTCGTTCGCCCACTGCGCCTGTCCGCAGCCACGTTCTTCGACTGGCGAAATCTCAGTTCTGGCTCCTGAAAATTTGGCGGTTGTGCGTCGTCACCTGGATTATCAAATCGAAAAAGTGGCTGAATTTCCCGTAAATCACGTTGTTGGAAGATTCTCACCCAACACGCCGGATCTCGCGACTTGTCCAAATTGGTTGCGTGTGCCCGCAACCACCCCTACCGTCTTCCCCTCTTACGCGAACCTCAATCTCGGACTGACCACCGCGATCGAAGTTCGGGCCAACTACGGAGTCTTTTGAATGGAGTGTTTCATGGGACGAATCCATGGGGTGGCGGCTGTTTTGATGGCAGCGGGTTTGGTGCCAAGGGCGATCGCTTCGGAAGTGTCTGACTTTGGGAATGAGATCCCCGGAATGGTGCCACGATTGGGCAAGACCCAGTTTGTGCCACAGATTCAGTTGGGCGGGCAAAGCTCAGCGATTCAGGAGTTCACGCAATCCGCGACGAATGAAGATGATGCCGTGGCTTGGCGAACTGACCTCAGCCGCGACGAAGAAATGAACCTGGGTAGCGATGCCTTCGATCTGAAGCTCGTCAGCCAGGAACAGAACTCGGAAACGCCAACTGAAGCTGACCTCTCATCGGATGACCGACCTGAATCGAAACCTGCTCCAGCCCAAGCTCGCTCGCGACGGGTTCTGGTCTTCAAGGCGGCCTGGTGCGGCGCCTGCCAGGGTCTGAACTACGAATTCCCCAAACTGCAGGCCGTGAAGTGGCAAGTCGGAGATCGCGACACCGATCACATTCAGGTTGTGGACGTCGATGCGCGACCGGACTTGATGGCCAAGTACGGCGTACAATCGCTCCCCACAATCGTGTTGATCGAAGATGGTAAAGAATTACGCCGACACGGTTTACTGAATGCGTACAACATCGCTGAACTCTTTCATGGACGGTACTAAGTGAGGTCGCGGCAAGTTGCTGGACAGGGGCAGCACAAGTAATATTCAACGCACGCCGTGCTCTTGGTGGCTATCCGCGGGGCACGGCGGTCTTGTTTGAGGAACCGCTCTTGAGCACGCCCATGAAGAAGAAGACGTCCAAGAATTCCGCATCGCAACCCAAACCCAAAGGGTCTGAGCCGATGGCTGATATCCCCGAGTCGAAAAGTCCCTTTAACCTGGCTGCCATCAAAGAACTGATGGAGCTGATGGACAAGCACGGCGCCACGTCAATCAATCTCGAGAATGGCGACGAAGCCTGGCGCATTCGCCGCGGACCTGCGACGGTCCCGGCCATGCCGTACCTGCCACAGCCGATGCAGTACGCTCCGGCCCCGATGGCTCATGCTCCCGCTCCGACGCCGGTGGCATCGACGGCAGCGGCACCTGCTCCAGCGGCCGCCGCTGAGAGCAACCTGCCCGCCATCAAGAGCCCGACAGTCGGTACCTTCTACGGCTCGCCGACTCCGGATGATCCCCCATACGTGCAAGTTGGTTCGAAGGTCCAACCTGACACGGTTGTGTGCATCGTTGAGGCCATGAAAGTCTTCAACCAGATCACGGCTGACGTCAGCGGCACGATCGCTGAAGTGCTCGTCAAGAGCGGCGATTCCGTCGAGTATGGACAGCCGCTGTTCCGCATCAAGTCGTAGTCGCAGGTCGGTCGCCTGGCTTGCCGTTGCGGTAAGCCAGGACGTTCCGCCGATTCTTCCGAGCCGTGGCCGGTCTCACTCCTCAAAGACAACGCTCACATGTTTCAACGCATTCTGGTGGCCAATCGCGGTGAGATCGCTCTGCGAATCATCCGCGCCTGCCGTGAACTCGGCATCGAAACCGTAGCCGTGTTTTCAGAGGCTGATCGCGGGGCTCATTATTTGAGTCTGGCGGACGAGGCCTATTGCATCGGGTCCGCTCAGGCGATCGACAGCTATTTGCTTATCAATCGCATCATCAGCGCTGCTGAAGTGGGCGGCGCTCAGGCCATCCATCCGGGCTATGGCTTCCTGGCCGAGAACGCCAAGTTTGCCGAAATCTGCCGCGAATGTGACATTGAGTTCATCGGTCCCCCCGTCGACGCGATGAACGGCCTGGGCGATAAGGTCTCGTCACGCATCGTCGCGATGAAGGCCAACGTGCCGACGGTTCCCGGCAGCGAAGGCTTGTTGAAGGACGAAGCCGAAGCCGTGCAGATCGCCAGCAAGATCGGCTATCCGGTACTGATTAAGGCTACCGCGGGCGGTGGCGGCAAAGGCATGCGCGTCGCCCGGAACGAACAAGACCTGAAGATCGGCGTGAAGCAAGCCTCGCAGGAAGCCGAGAAAGCGTTCAAGAACGCTGGCGTGTTTCTTGAGAAGTACGTGGAGAATCCAAGACACGTCGAAGTGCAGCTGATCGGCGATCAGCACGGCAACGTGTGCCACCTGTGGGAGCGCGAATGCTCGACGCAGCGCAAACACCAGAAGCTGATCGAAGAAGCGCCAGCGCCAACTCTGCCCGATGATGTCCGCAATGCGATGTGCGAAGCGGCCGTGCGACTGGCGAAGTCGGCGGGCTACTACAACGCGGGCACCTGCGAGTTCATCGTCGACAAGGACTACAACTTTTACTTCATCGAAGTGAATGCCCGCATTCAGGTCGAGCATCCGGTGACTGAGCAGATCACGGGGATCGACCTGATTGAAAGCCAAATCCGAGTAGCCGCTGGCGAAAAGCTGCCGTTCCAGCAGGAAGACATCAAGCGCAACGGGCACTCGATCGAAGTGCGCATCAATGCCGAAGACCCGGACAATGAATTCCGTGGCAGCCCCGGCACGATCACCAAACTGCGCATTCCTGGCGGACGCGGCGTGCGTTTCGACTCGCACGTGCACGAGGGTTACAAGATTCCGCCATACTACGATTCGATGGTCGGCAAGCTGATTGTGCATCGCCCGACCCGCGATCAAGCCATCGCCTGCATGCTGCGAGCGTTGGATGAATTCGTCATTGAAGGCGTGAAGACCTCCATTCCGCTGCTGCGCAAGATTCTTCGCGACCCAACGTTCCAAGCCGGCCAAGTCGACACCCGCTGGCTGGAACGCACGCTCGATGAACTGATGCGCCGCGATTAGTAGAGCTTGTAGCTTGGACGCCCTCGTCCGAGCTTCTTTAACACAGGTTGCAGTCGCCTCTGCACGCAGATCACCTTGCGAGAAGACGCTCGGACGGGGGTGTCCAAGCTACGATCATTGGATGCTGCCGCCCAGAAACGGCATCAGTTCATTCGCCCAGATTTTGTAGCCTGCGGGCGTCATGTGCAGGCCGTCTTTGACGAAGAGCTCGGGCTTGGGTTTGCCATCTTCGCCCAGCATGGGATGGAACACGTCGATGTAGCAGACGTTGGGCGTCTGGATGATGTAGTCGCGAATGAGTCCGTTCGCGGCTCGAACTTTCTCCACGTTCTTCCACCGTTGAAGACTCGGCTTGATGGCGATGAAATGAATTTGCGTCGTCGGCAGTTTGGGGCGCACGACATCGACAAAGCTCTTGAAGTCCGCCGCTACTTGCTCGGGAGACTTTCCGCCCGCGAGGTCGTTGTCACCCGCGTAGAAGACAATGGTTCGTGGTTCATGCTTGATGACGATCCGCTCAGCGAAGTGCACGCTGTCGGCAATCTGCGAACCGCCGAACCCGCGATTGATGACTTTCAGATTCGGGAATGAATCCTGAAGCTTCCACAGACGAATGCTCGAACTGCCGACAAACAGGATCTCGTTCTTCGGCGGTGCCTGCTTCGCGTCCTGCTGTTCGAAGTCGGCGATGGACTTCTCCCATTTCTCGAAGGGATTCGCGGGAGCTTTCTTCTCTTGCGCTTGCGCAAGACCAGCGCAAAGAGAAACGAGAACAATTCCCGCAAGCTGAATACCAAAGCGCATGGCAAGCTCCCGAAGGCACAACAAAGCAGGGTGACGACGGCTGGATCGTCACGGGCGTTGCCTGTTGTTTCAAGAGTCCTGCACACCCAGCAGTTATCGATCGCAGGCGGATCAATGGTTGTGCGCAGCTCCGCTCGGTTGCGAGTGTCGGCGGGGAGGTTACTTTGGGGGTCTTGGTTTCTCGGCGGCTCACTCAGGAGATGGCGATGCGCTTCGAGTTGTGCTCACTGGCTGTGTGTTGCGTTGCTGCCTGGACGAGTTGGGCTTCGGCTGCGGATACACCTCTGCCACGCGAACTGTGGACAACGTCCAACATCAAGGGGTCGCCGGAACCGCCGAGTCCGTATCGGACGGAAGCCATCTTCCCGAAGGTGCGATTCGATGAGCCGCTGGAGATCACTGCGGTGCCGGGAGCCAAGCAACTCGCGGTGCTCGAACGTCGCGGCAAGATCTTCCTGGTGGAGAACCAAGGTGCCGCGAGTGAGAAGAAACTCTTTCTGGAAGTGGGCCGATCGGCGTATGGCCTCGCGTTCCACCCGGACTTTAAGCGCAACCGCAAGCTCTATGTGACTTCGATTCTGAATACTCAGGAGACCACACCGAAGGGCACTCGTGTTTCAGAATACATGTGGCCCGCGGGCGCGACTGAGGCCGATCCGAAATCTGAGCGAGTCATCATCGAATGGCCGAACGGTGGCCATAACGGCGGCTGTTTGCGGTTCGGCCCGGACGGGATGCTCTATATCTCAACGGGCGATGGCAGCGGCATTGCTGACGAATTGCAGACCGGGCAGGACCTGACGGACCTGTTGGGTTCGATGCTGCGTATTGATGTCGATCATCCGGACAAGAGCGGCAAGTACGCCGTGCCCGCTGATAACCCATTCGTGGGGATGGCGAATGCGCGACCGGAGATCTGGTCCTACGGGCATCGTCAGGTGTGGAAGTTTGGTTTTGATCCGCCAACTGGTCAGCTCTGGGCGGGCGAGATCGGTCAGGACCTGTGGGAGATGATCTATCTGATCCAGAAGGGCGGCAATTATGGCTGGAGCGTCCAGGAGGGGACTCATTCTTTCCGGCCAGCCCGGAAGTTGGGACCAACTCCGATTCTGAAGCCGATCGTGGAACACGCTCACATTGATTTTCGCTCGATCACCGGCGGCTACGTCTATCACGGGTCGCGCCTGCCAGAGCTGAAAGACGCCTACGTCTACGGTGACTTCGATACCGGTAAGGTCTGGTCGCTGCGCTACGTGGATGGCCGGCTTACCGAGCATCGAGAGCTGGTTGACACATCCCTCCGAGTGATCGCGTTCGCTCAGGATGCCGCCGGTGAGATTTATATCCTCGACTTTGCGGGCGGGATTCATCAGCTCGTGAAGGCCCCGCCGCCATCGGCGGATGCTCCGAAGTTTCCTCAGCTTCTCAGCCAAACCGGTGTGTTCGAATCAACTCGCGATCACAAGCCAGCCAAGGGTCTGTTCCCGTACACGGTGAACTCGCCGCTGTGGTCGGATGGCGCCGCGAAGACTCGGTATCTCGCGCTGCCCGGTGATTCACAGATTGAATTTGATGTCGTGGTTTACCCGCAGCCACCGCCAGGTGCTCCGGCCGGCTGGCGCTTCCCTGATGGCACGGTGCTGGTGAAGACGTTCTCGCTGGAGCTGGAAGCGGGTAACCCAAAGAGTGAGCGCAGACTCGAAACCCGCATCCTGCATCGAGAACTCGTCCCCGGTAACGACGACGAATACGGAGCCCAAGTCTGGCATGGCTACACGTACGTCTGGAATGACGAGCAAACGGATGCGACTTTGCTCGACGCCAAGGGGTTGGATCGCACCTTCGAGATCAAGGACTCGCAGGTTCCCGGCGGCAAGCGGCAGCAGACGTGGCACTTCCCCAGCCGAGCCGAATGCACGCTGTGTCACACGATGTCGGCGAAGTACGTGCTCGGCATCGACACATTGCAGATGAACAAGTCGCACAACTACGGCAGCTTCGCTGCCAATCAACTGGACGTGATGAATCGCATGAGGTTGTTTACGAAGCCGCTGCCGAAACCTGCGGCTGAGTTGCCCAAGTTGGCAAGTCCTCAAGACACCGCCGCAACTGTGGATGCGCGGGCTCGATCCTATTTGCATGGGAACTGTGCTCACTGTCATCGCAAATGGGGCGGCGGCAATGCCGAGTTCCATCTGCTGGCAGTCCATCCGCTGTCAGAAACCGGGACCGTGAACGTTAAGCCCGGACAAGGTAACTTCGGGGTGGAAAGTGCTCGCTACATCGCGCCCGGCAAGCCCGAGCAATCACTGGTCGCGTTTCGCATGAACAAGACCGGCTTGGGCCGCATGCCGCATGTCGGCTCCAACGTCGTTGACCGCGACGCCGTGAAGCTGGTCGAGCAATGGATTCGCGAAATGAAGTAGTTTGGTTCTGCATCCGTAAGAAGATTGAACAGAAGCTCGCAAAGGACGCGAAGAGAGCAGGGCTATCGTTCCCGGAAGTAAAGACGGTGGCTATTGGCCATCCCAAGTGAACCGTTTTTGGTCGGTGGCGACGGACTTGGTTCTCGCCTTCTTGCGTTGAGGTGATGCGGACGCTGGCGCGAGCATGTGCTGGATGGCGTCTCGGATGCCGCTGGTGCGACGGATCTCGCGCTGGATGGCGCCGCGCAAGACGTCTTCTCGGGCCGCGAGGCAAAGGAATCCGGCTCGGCCCGACGGTGCATTGGCTTCGTCTTTGACGCGAGTTGTTGCCGTATAGAGCAGCTCACGGGACAGGATGGGTGAATCGAATTCGGGCAACACGACGA
Source organism: uncultured Planctomycetaceae bacterium (assembly GCA_964386705.1). Taxonomy (GTDB): domain Bacteria; phylum Planctomycetota; class Planctomycetia; order Planctomycetales; family Planctomycetaceae; genus AM-0621. The sequence goes on along the minus strand of CAYLTY010000003.1, from coordinate 27,642 downwards.
AGACGTTGCGGAACTCAGAGCCCTGACTCTTGTGAATCGTCATCGCCCAGCAGTCACGTGTCGCTGGTGCGAGCGCGGCCGGAATGAGTCGGCACGTTCCGAGCGTTTCCGGGTCATCAAACAGGAGCTCCAGTCCGTGACCCGAGGACCCGGGCACGACAACTCCGACGTCGCCATTGAAGAGGTTTTGCTGATAGTTGTTCTCCGTCACAATGACGGCCTGGCCGGGATAGTGTTGAGGTCGCGAGTGCAGCAGACCCGCCGCGTCGAGAGCGTGCACTACTCGCTGATTGAGGGCTCGCTCACCGGACGGACCTTCTCGATGCGCGCACAGCACGCGAGTCGCGGACAGAGCCGACAAGATGGCCGCTGGCTGGCCTGGTTGGCGACGGAGCAACTCCAGGTACTCGCGATACTGTGCGGCTGCCAGTTCGACCACGCGCTGCAAGGCCGTGTTCGTGTTGGACTGAGGCAACCACAACAGGCGCTGCGGATCTGCGGATCTCAGGAGATCGATGGCGACATCCGCGTCGCCAGCTCGAATGGCGGCCGCCAATTGTCCGAAGATGGATTCCGCCGAAAAGCGGTGACTGAACCTCAGCACGGAAATGGCGGCCTGATGCTGAGAGTCTTGTGCTGGCTTGGCGGAGTTCTTGCGTTGAGTTGTCGTCGGTGTGAGATCGAGTCCCGTGCGTGCAGCCATGATATCTCGCCGGGAAGACAGCGTTGCATCGTCTTCCGGTCGGGCCAGATCGCTGAGCACGCCGCCTGCTTCGACCGACGCCAGTTGATCGCGGTCACCCATCAGGACGAGTTGCGTTTCCGGGCCGACGGCGTCGAAGAGATGCCACATCAGTCCGATATCGACCATCGACGCTTCATCCACCAGCACGATGTCCGCATCGAGTGGCCGTTGAGCATTGTGACGAAACGGGCCTCCGCGTTCGGGAGGGAGTGGAGTCCAGCCGAGCACTCGATGAATTGTGCCCGCGGTGATGGTCTTCAAGGCATCGCGAACGGCCTGATCGACCGGCAGTTTCCCGGCGGCGCGGCTGAGGGATTCATTCAACCGCTGTGCGGCTTTACCGGTTGGTGCCATCAGGAGCACCCGCAGGCCGGTCGGCGCGTTGTGTTGCGAGGTTGCTTTGCCCTGCAACAACCTCAGAGCCAGCAGCTTGGCGACGGTCGTTGTCTTACCGGTGCCAGGACCTCCGGTGATGACCGCGAAGCGTTGATCCACTGCGTTCGCTGCTGCCAGACACTGGTCCCGTTGTGAATTGTCTGCCTTGTTTGGGAACAAGCTATTGATGTCCGCCGCAAGTTGAACTTCGTCGAATACCAGCGGAGGCGATTGCAGGCGAGCTGCGATCATCGACGCCAGCCGCTGCTGATAGAACCAGTAGCGTGCGAGGTAAACTCGTTGATGAGCCGACTCAAACACCAACGGCCGGCTCGCCTTCGCCTCTCGATCGTCGATTGGTCGAGATTCAACAAGGCGGCTGCGTTCCAGTTCGCGGCACCAGGGCGTGAGGCTCGGCCAATCAGGATAATAGATTGGCGCGAAGCCCTCGTTTTCTGTCACGAAGGCAATGTCATTGACGGTTGTCAGGTCCAGACACACGTGCCCGCGCGCGAGCTGCTCACTGGTCACCGCCGCCGCCAGTTCCACGGACGGAGCCGCTTGCGGATCCAGCCGCTGCAGCATATCCACAAAGGCCAGATGAATCGGTTCAAGAACCCGATCGTCGGCTAGTTGCTTAAAGGAGAGAGTCATGTCGCGGATGTTCTGCAGCGGCGGTGTGGTGTGCAACTAGAGCGACCGCGCCTCGATTCGCTCGACCGCCAGATGGTGGCGTTGAGCGAGCGATTCCAGACCTTCTTCCCGGTAATACTTTTCGAGAGCTTCGTGTGCCGCTAGGTGGGCAGGGTCAACTTCCAGCACGGAACGCAACCAGCTCGCTCCGTCGTTGCGAAAGCCCAGTTCCAGCAACTGCGAACCAATCTCGAAACGCGTGTCGGCTCGACGCGGTTTGTCGCGCGTCTGATCCATCGCCAGCCGGACCTTGGCCATCGCTGCGTCCGCTTTCTCGACGAAGACCATGTGCTCGGCAGCCTCTGCTGTGCGACCTTCAGCACGCAGCACCAGCCCCATCAGATAGCGGTAGTCGTAGTCACGTTCCGTTTGACGCAGTCGCTTTTCCAGCAAAGCTTTAGCTTCCGCGTACCCTCGGATCGCGAAGTGGTAGCGGGCTTTCAGCAGATTGGCTTCCCGATGCTGCGCATTCCGGGCAAGCAGGCGGTTGAGCACGGGCAAGGCTGCCTTCTGGTCACCCATCTCGCTCAGGCACGTCGCGTAATGCAGCAGATACTCTTCGCTGTCCGCGTAACGGGAATCGATACTTTTGAAGTACTCGACCGCCTGCTTGTAGTTGTGCTGTCGGGTCAAGGCGATCGCGAGTCGCAGGCGAATGTCGTGGCGGCTGGGGTCCAACTTCAGCGCCGCCTGAAAGGAATTCATGGCGATGGCAGAGTTCCCCAGTTGCTCCTCAATGAGTCCCCGGACGAACTTGGGCTGGGCGGCTTCTGGAAAGTCTTTCTCCCACACATCGAGCAACCCGGCGGCATCGCCGAAGCGGTAATTCAACAGGAAGCCGTTGATGTACGCTTCGCAGACTGCAGATAACCCTACTCGTTGTTCGATCAGTAGTGACTTCAAGTTTTGTTCAACGCGTGAGAGCTGGCCGCCTTGAGCCAGCATCAGAATCTCTTCCGTCCGAATGTCCTCTTTGGCTGCGCCGTATTGCCTGGCCAGGTCCAGTTCCTTGCGAGCGTCCTCTGTCTGTCCCCGCACGCGATGCAGCCGGGCTCTGCTCAGACGCAAATCTGTAGAGTGCCATGAAGACATTCCCCAGAGATCAATCCAGAACTGAGCCTGATCCAGACGATGGAGTTCAAGGTTTGCAGCCGTTCGCTGCGCTGCGTATCTCCACGTTCCTTGTTGTATTAAGAGTGCCAAAAATACCACCAAACCAAGTCGTCGAAGGACGTGTTGGATTCGAGAACTTCGGGCTGTGGCGCTTGGTGGACTCATATCAGACAATTTGTCTTACAGTGTTAATGTGAACATCACGTAAAAGATCATTCAAAGCATGTTGATCTTTGGTTAAGACGCGGAGATCATCACTACACGAAGCATCGGGGCCAACTGAAGAACGATTAGATTCGCCTCAACTGGAGCAGCACAAATGATTCTGCGGCGGCCAAAGGGTTTTACCCTGATTGAGTTGTTGGTGGTCATTGCGATTATCGCGGTCCTCGTGGCCCTGCTGCTGCCTGCTGTGCAGCAAGCCCGAGAGGCTGCTCGACGCAGTCAATGCAAGAACAACCTCAAGCAATACGGCTTGGGACTGGCAACCTATGAGGAAACTCATAAGCAACTGCCCGGCGGCGGCAACAACTGGGCGGCCCCACAGGTTGGCTGGCAGGTGATGATTCTGCCTATGATGGATCAGGCGGCACTCTACCAGGACGCGGACATGAACGCCGGCGCGGCTTGGGACCGCTGCCTTGGTGGAAGTGTTCCACCTTGTCCTGCCGGTGTTATTTACATTCGCCAGAAGAACACTCCCTACGCTCTCTGCCCCTCTGACAACGGTCAGGGTACGGTCGACGGAAACTGGGCTCAGGCCAACTACACAGGCAGCTTGGGATCGACACGCACGCCGTCAGCTGACGGAAACTGCAACCTGTTCTTGCAGCCAGGTGTCCACTATGAGAATCCGCAAGGCGCTGCGGACCACGGTAATGACGTCGCTGGCGAAAATATTTCCGGCGCCTTTGGACGCATCAACGCTGGTTTTCCTACCCAGGCATTTACTGACGGTATGTCGAACACAATTCTGGTGGGTGAAATTATCCCGACGTGCAATGACCACGGCGGTGGCTGGTGGAACTACAACGGCATGGGCAACGCGCACGGATCAACGTCGGTCCCGATCAACACGATGACGACTTGCCGTAACGAGCCGAATCCCGAATACCCTACATGTACCGCTCAAAGTAACTGGAATCTTTCCTGGGGATTCCGCAGTCGTCACGTTGGCGGGGCGCAGTTCCTGTTTGGCGACGGTGTGGTTCGATTTGTCTCGCAGAACATTGACTACCAGACATACCAACGACTGGGCGGTCGGCGCGACGGCAAGGTGCTGTCTTGGGATGCCATGTAGACCGTCATAGACTCGTCTCTCCGTTCGTCTACTCGTTCCACTGCCGTTGGGAGTTGCCTGAATGCGTCGGTTAATCTGCTCTGCGATGTTACTTTCCTTGATAGGTTGTGGCGGTGGAGTAGCCGACGCTCCAAAGCTCGCTGAAGTCAAGGGCACAGTGACTTACAATGGCAACCCCGTCGCGGGGGCGACTGTCACCTTCATGGTCGAGAAGAAGCCCATTTCAGTCGGCACGACTGACGCCAGCGGTAAGTTCATGATGACCACCGGCGGTCGCAAAGGCGCACCAGTTGGAATGGCGAAGGTTGGAATTATCAAGCCATCGAAGACTGATGCCGCGGCGACTCCGGACATGAAACCAGACGACATGCGGAAGATGCAGATGGAGCAGATGGGCAAGAAGAAAGAGGCCGAAAAGCCGGAAATTCCTCTGAAGTATTCCAATCCGGCGACCAGCAATCTCACCGCTGAAATTAGTGAGAACGCCAGCGCGAACGATTTCGTTTTCCCGCTGGTTGATTAGCAACCCATGAGGATTCTGGATCTCAGATCGCAAGGCCGGACAAAGTTTGTCCGGCCTTACTCGTTTTGAAGCCTGAGGCTACTTCCGGCTGCGCATGAGGGGGACCCAGCGATCGACTCGGCCCAAGGCGTCGTTCACCAGCTTGACGAGTTGGGTGTAGTCTTGGCTCTTGGGCAGGAAATCGGCCGCTCCGGCTTCAAAGCTGTCGAGCACCGTGATGATGTTGGTGTGACCGGTGAGCATCACCACCTGTACCATTGGACTGAGCGTTTTCAGTTTTCGCAGCAGTTCCACACCCGAAATGCCCGGCAGATTGATGTCACAGATGACGACGGTGTAAAGGTTGCGACGCATCATCTGCAGAGCGTCTTCGGCGTTGGTCGCCTCATCGACCGGGATGCCGGCCTTATTGAGTTGTCGGCTCGCGATTGCGACGACCGTTGGTTCGTCGTCCACGATCAGCACTCGGGTTCGCGCCGTATTGCTGGAAGCTTTCGCGACCGGACCGTCCTGATTCGACGACATCGCTTCAGCTTTAGCCAGAGCGACGGGGCTTGGTGAGTGCGTCAAGGGTATTGGCTGAGTACCGGATTCGAGCAAAGCTAACTGCGAGAGATGCGGTCCGACATCGACCGAGTGCGAATCCTCGACGGACTCGATCATCTGCCGCAGGGTGTCGAGCGATGAGAGCAAGGTCGAGACAACTTGCTGTGTTGGTTCGATACGCGATTCGCGAACTTGGTCCAGGATGTTCTCCATCCCGTGAGCCAATCGACCAATGTTTCTCAGTCCGATAAACCCGGATTCGCCTTTGATCGTGTGCGCTGCGCGGAAGATGCGATTGACGACATCCAGGCGCTCCTGGGGCGGGATGCGTTCGATGGCAACCAGATCGTTTTCGATCTGCTCCGTCAGCTCAGCCGCGTTGTTCACAAACATCGCGATCATTTCCGGATCGTCTACGAACTCATCAATGCAGTCCGCTGGAGCGGTCATGTGCTGTCCTTCGAGAAATCCTGATTGAGACGAGATTGGGGAGTTCAGATCAAAACCGGACAATCGACTGCCGTGTTATCCACTTTGTGGACGAATCCGAACAGAACCTGGAATGGGCCGATGTCTGACTCAAAATCAACGCACACCGGTTGGCAGTTGCGCGGAAACGAGATCTGCTGATCTTCGCCTTGCACGACCATCGGCACGCCGAGCACCAACTCGAACTCCGGCACCTTATCCTTAGCACCGCCCGCGATGACGTTGGAGAATTCTCCCACGCTGTCGCATACAAGACGGTCTACCGCCGCGACTTCTACATCGACCATTCGCCGCACAATGTTGAGCGCGGTCTCGACAGGCACACTCAGGCACATCGTGCCCACGATCTGGCCGTTCAGTCCCACAGCCGCGGTCACGGGGTGAAGCGGGGTGTCGGATCGTCTCAGCGACACCTTCGACTGGCTGCACCGCACATCCATCATCAACGCAAAGGCATCGATCGTGGCTTCGACCAACGATGTCGCGATAGGCGTTGTTGCGGGTGCTGTCATCAACACAATGAAGTCCTCAGCTTCTGACAACCGCTGACAGTACCACAGTGGCCCGGGTTCTCGCGGTGAATCAATTGATAGGTCTGGATCTGTTCGAGGCTTCAAAATTCCGGGTGGGAACCAGCAACCGACCGGTACCTATCCCGTACGACTCATGCAACCCGCACGAGTCTCGGTGGAACGAACTGACATTTCAGTACAGCCCTTGCGTGCGGCGGACGTATGCCCGCCTTACGCGTTCTCAAGGCAGTTGCGTTGCAGACTTCTTAACGCAGCGGTGTTGCCTCCGTTGAGCGGCCCAGATTGCTCGTCAGGAGAGACCACAACGAGGCGTCACCGGGAAACAGCGCGACTGAAGCGAGACCGAGATTTTCATGATGAGGCGACTTGGTTCTGTTCAGTGTCACGAACACGCCTCGACAAATCCGGTCACTCGAATTCACTGCCGGACTACGCGAAGCAGAGTTCTGCGGGGCAGCGCAAAAAGTTGGCTGTCGCTAGTGCTTCTTTGATTCGAACAATTCTTAATGTCACTAGTGAACTTAATTATATTTAAAAAGGCCGAGTGGCCGATGTTGTTCTTGTGACGGTGGTGAGTGCCGTGGAGTGTATCTGCGAACGCACGAGCTAAGTCGTTGTTGACGGTTTGAAGCGTGCGTTTTGAGCATCCTTTCGCGCGGTATCGCACGGGCCTTTCAACTGTGAGAACAAGAATCTTGGCGCTCAGCCGCCATCTACGATTTTGAAGTCAAGGTACTCTGATGGACTCCGCGCCTGGTGGTCGAAAGTGAATATCTCATTGGATAGTTGACCATCGGATCCTGAATCATCGACTCAGTTGCTCGTCTGAGTCCTTGAGTTCTGCGGCTCCTCAGTCGTCATGCCACTCTCCGCAAGCAGCCTGGATCTCGGTAACTGGTGCCAGGTGAACAGGTCTTGGATGTTTGAGCGAATGGATTCGCGGCTACGAATCTCAGGCTGCCTGCGCGCAGCTCGCGATCAAGGACACTGCTGCAATGCTTCCCGCTTCCGACAGCAATGCGCTCAGGCAGTTCATCGCCGACAACTGGGCCGAACTGAACGTGCTGGATGACCACATCGCCGCGGTTCAGACAAACGCCGCAGATCCGGGTGCGTACTCGGGATTGTTACGCACGGTCCACACCATCAATTGCATGAGTGGCCTGATCGGGCTTCCCAAGCTGGGCGAAGTGGCCTGGGCGACTGAGAGCGTCCTGCGGAAGGTACGTGACGGACAACTGGAAACATCCCGAGATAATATTGCACTCATTCTGCGATCGGCGGCTGAACTCAAGCGTTTGCTGCATGTTCTGGAAGCGTCCGGCAAGGAATCAGAAGAGGCCGCCGCCGACCTGATTCAGCAACTCGAGCGCATTGCCGCTGTTTCTCTTTCGGGCGGAGAGCAAATTCCTGCTTCAGGTACGGAGCCACGTGATTCGCGGGAAGCCGAACGCCCATCCGCCGAGTCTGTGGCAGCGTTGAAACAAGATGCTTTGGAAACTCAACCAGTTTCGGTCGCGCAGGCTGCTGCCAGTGATGGGGCTCAGCTTGAGCAATCTGGAGGAGACAACCTCGGCGCGAAAGCCAACAAGGCCACTGACCTGTCGATTCGAGTGCACGTTGACGTGCTCGACAGCTTGATGAACCTGGTTGGGGAACTCGTGCTGACGCGCAATCAACTGCTGCAGCTTGCCCGGGGTGACGACGAATCGAAGTACACCGCGCCCATCACGCTCCTCAATCGAGTGACGACGGATCTGCAGGAAGGCGTGATGAAGACTCGGATGCAGCCGATTGGCAGCGTCTGGTCGACCATGCCCCGCATCATTCGCGATCTGCGACAAGCCACGGGCAAGCAGATCGAACTGGAGATGCGCGGCAACGAAACTGAACTCGATCGCACCGTGCTGGAGGCGATTCGTGATCCGCTCACGCACATGATTCGCAATTCGGCGGATCATGGTCTGGAAACTCCCGAAGTGCGCCGGAAGAAGGGCAAGTCGGAAACAGGCACGATCAAACTGGATGCTTATCACGAAGGCGGGCATGTCATCATCTCGATCGCGGATGATGGCGCGGGCATCAACGTGAAACGTGTGCGAGAAAAAGCGATTGCTCAAGGTCTGGTGACGGAATCTGACGCCGCTCGGATGCCTGAGCACGAGATGCTGCGGTTCATCTTTCGCCCGGGCTTCTCGACGGCCCAGCAGGTGACGTCTCTCTCTGGTCGCGGCGTTGGCATGGATGTGGTGAAAACATCCATCGAGAAGATCGGCGGCACCGTCGATCTGTCATCGGTCGCGGACAAAGGAACGTCCGTCCGGATTCGCATTCCCCTGACGCTGGCGATTGTCTCGGCACTGGTTGTGGAAAGCGGCGGTGAGTCCTTCGCGATTCCTCAACTGGGAGTGGTCGAGCTGGTCCGTCTGGCGGCGGAAGAGAAACACCGCATCGAGCACATTCACAACAACGAAGTCTTTCGCTTGCGCCATCGGCTACTGCCGTTGATCCGGCTGGATAGCGTGGTGCAACTGCCTTCGAATCGCACCGACGATTCGGACGTCAACATCGTGGTCGTGCAGGTGGGCAATCAGCAGTTCGGCCTGATTGTCGATCGCGTCTTTGATACGGAAGAGATCGTCGTCAAACCGATGGGAAGCTTGCTCAAGGACATTGCGATCTATCAGGGCACGACCATTCTGGGCGATGGCCGCGTCATCATGATTCTGGACGTGTCGGGTATCGCCACTGAAATCGGCCTGTCGTCCATGGCGTCGGAACTCGCCGAGTCCGCGGATCGCGGTCAGGACTCCGACACCACCAACTTGCTGTGCTTCAACGCGGGTGATGGTCGTTCGATGTCCGTTCCGCTGTCGCTGGTTTCACGACTGGAAGAAGTTCCGAGCGAACGCATTGAGACCGCTGGCGATCGCGAAGTCGTCCAGTATCGCGGCGACCTGCTGCCGCTGATTCCCGTGCATGGTTATTCAAGACGCGACGCCAATCGCGAGATCCAGCCGGTCATCGTGTTCCAGGAGAACGGTTGCGCGATGGGCCTGATGGTCAACGAGATTGAAGACATCGTGGAAGACCGTCTGGTCATTCGCATGCCGTCGCGGCAACCGGGTGTGGTCGGGACGGCAATCATCAATGATCGCGCTACCGAGATTGTGGATGCTCATCATTATGTGATTCAGGCGAACCCGGATTGGTTCCATCACAATCACTGGCGGCCGTCTTTACGGATTCTGCTGGCTGAAGACTCCGTCTTCTTCCGCCAGTTGATGACCACCAGCCTCATCAGCGATGGCCATCAGGTCAAAGCGACCGGCGACGGGCAGGATGCCATCGACGTTCTGGAACGCGATACGCAGTTCGACGTTGTGCTCTCGGATATCGAAATGCCGGGCGTTGATGGTTTGAACTTCGTGCGCTGGATTCGCAGCAAGCCACAGTTCAAAGACCTGCCGGTCATTGCCATCTCCGGCAACACAAAGCCCTCGATGGAAGCGGATGCGCTGCGAGCCGGGTTTACTCACTTCATGCGGAAGTTTGATCCCCTCGAGTTGAAGAACCTGTTGCTCGAACTGAGCGCTAACCACAGCCAGAAGGGAGCGTCCGCATGAACCGCCCAGCGAACACACCATCAGCCGGACAGTCGGCTCGCACAGACGTTTCAGGGTTTGAAAGTCAGTTCGTGTCCTTCTGGATTGGCAAACAACTGCTCGGCGTGCCCGTGAAAATCGTGCAGGAAGTGCTGAATCCGCAGGACATCGCGCGGACACCGCGTGCTCGACGAGAAATAGCCGGCCTGCTGAATCTGCGCGGTCAGATCGTCACGGCCGTGTGCCTGCGTCGTCGCATCGGCATGCCGGACCTCGAAGCCGATCGCCGTTCGATGAACGTCGTTGTGCGGCATGCTGGTGAGTCCTTCAGCCTACTGGTTGATGATGTCGGGGACGTGATTGATGTCTCGAATCAAGCGATGGATGCAGTCCCGCCCATGCTGGACCCCGCTTGGCGCGGGATCACGAATGGCATCTATCGACTCGATGAACGGCTCTTCGTGGTCGTCAACGTGGGAGCGATTCTGAATCTCGCATCCTGACAATGAACGCTGCCCGAGTTGAACAGGCTCATCTCCGAGTAACACAACCAACTTCGTTTTCTTAGCCCAACACCATGCGTACCCGCTCTTCCATCTCATTACCTGATCGCGCGCCGGTCGGACTTGCTCATCGCCAGGCCGCCCGGTTCGTGGACGCCTTGAGGAGTCGTGTGCCTCAACTGAACGGCGTGCTCGACGCTGGCGGCGACGAGGCTCAGTTCGAGCGACTGGTCGAGTCCGTGCTGGCGACACTGCGGGCGATCGATGATGTCGCGGCGTTCGTCCAGGACGGCGGGACCGGCAACAAGCGACGCAAGTCGCCCGTGATTGAAACACTGATTGAAGTCCTGAGCCCGCTCAAGAAGTCCGAGCTGCTCAAGGTGAGTGCCGGGTGGCCACAGATCGTGTCGGCCATTGAGGCTCAACTGCGTTCCGACGTTGTTACTGACGATGACGGTGAATCGCAGTCGTACGACCAAATCCCCGGCGATCCCGCCGCTTTCGAGAACCCCGTTTCCCAGTTTGCCCGTCACAGCGTGTCGCACGCTAAGGAGAAAGAGTCCATGCCCCCGACTCCCGCTCGCAGCCAATCAGTCCCGCCACGTGCCGCACGTGGCTTGAGTTTTGTGGAACATCTCGCGGTATCGCTGGAGAACGTGCCGGTGGCGCAGTTCCTGGTCGATGGAAGCGGCGGCGTGGCGTTTCTGAATCGCGCGGCACGGGACCTGTTTCAGCGACTCAGCCCGCGTACCGGCTTCGGCGCGGATGCGCTGCTTAGCCGCGGCGTGGCCCTGCTGTCCGAGTATCTGCCGGACCTGCGTTCGATGGGTGGGCGCATCGAACGTCAGATTGAACTGGACAGTGAAGTGATCGACGTGATTGCGACACCGATCACGGACGGGGAAGGGAATCCCGAGGGCACCCTGCATGTTTGGAAAGTCGTGACGGACATCGCTCGCATGCAGGAGAAGTTCACTGACTACGAAGGTCAGTTGAAATCCATCAGCACCAATCAGGCGGTGATTGAGTTCAACCTCGATGGCACCATCATCACTGCTAATCACAACTTCCTGAGCGTGACGGGCTACTCCCTGGATGAGATCAAGGGGCGGCATCATCGCATGTTCATGGAAGAGTCGGCCGCGAACAGCTCCGAATACCGCGAGTTCTGGGCGAAGCTCAACCGCGGTGAGTATGTCGCGGCCGAATTCAAACGCGTGGGAAAAGGCGGCAAGGTCGTCTGGATTCAGGCGTCGTACAATCCGATCAAGGACATCCACGGCAAGCCTGTTAAGGTCGTGAAGTTTGCTTCGGACATCACCGAAGCGGTGCGGATGCGCGATGAAGCGTTCCGTGTACAGAACATGATGGAGAACATTCCCATCAACGTAATGATGGCGAATCGTGAGTTCGATCTGGTCTACATGAATCCCGCCTCGCGAAAGACCTTGAAGACGATTGAGCACTTGCTGCCGCGTCCGGTGGATCTACTGGTCGGGCAGAAGATCGATATCTTCCATAAGAACCCTGAGCATCAACGCCGAATGCTGTCGAATGCGGGCAATCTGCCGCACCGCGCGGCGATCAAGGTTGGCGATCAGACGCTCGACTTGCAGGTGTCTGCGATCAAGGATAGCGCGGGGAACTTTGTTGGTCCGATGGTGACCTGGTCGGTTATCACCGATCAGATCCGTATTGCGGAAGAGTTCGAGCATGGCGTGAAGATGGTCAGCGACGCGGCGGTCAGCATGCAGGCGAGCTGCAACACGCTGGCGGCGAATGCGGAAGAGACATCGCGTCAGGCGCAGTCGGTGGCCGCGGCCAGCGAGCAGGCCACCCGCAATGTCGAAACTGTTTCGACCGCGACGGAAGAACTCAGCAAGTCGATCGACGAGATCGCCAGCCACGTTCAGGAAGCCGCGCGAATGACTCAGCACGCGGTTGAGCAGGCTAGTCGCACGAATTCGACGATTCAGGCGCTCGGCGAATCCAGTCATCAAATTGGTCAGGTGATCAAGGTCATTACTTCGATCGCTCAACAGACGAACCTGCTGGCTCTGAACGCGACAATCGAAGCTGCCCGCGCTGGTGAAGCCGGCAAGGGTTTCGCGGTGGTTGCGAACGAAGTTAAGGAACTGGCTCGGCAAACCGCGCGTGCGACCGAAGAGATCAGCCAGAAGATTGAGTCCATTCAGCGTTCAACCGGCGTGGCTGTGGAGTCGATCGCCCAGATCGATGACAGCATCCGCAAGATCAACGAGATCTCGACGACGATTGCGTCGGCCGTGCAGGAACAGACTGCGGCTACCAACGAGATCTCGCGCAATGTTTCAGAGGCGGCTCGTGGTACGGCCGACGTCAGCGCGAACATTACTTCGGTGTCGCAGGCGGCTGATGAGAGCGGTCGCGGTGTCTCGGACATTCACGCATCGGCAACTTCTCTGACACGCGAGTCGGAACGCCTGGATCAGGTGACCCGCGAGTTCGTGAAGCGCATTCGGAACCAGTAATGCGAGTCTGATCGAGAACCGGGAAGTTGAGATGCGGCCGCCCCCGTTGCGCGTCTCCTTCCCGGGCATCTCGTATCGCAGTACCGCGATGTTGGTGATTTGATTGACCAGAAAGTGCAACTGTGAATGACACTCCGATTCGGGTCCTGGTGGTGGATGATTCCGCCATCGTGCGAGGTCTGTTGACCCGCGCCCTGGAAAGTGACCCCGCAATCAAGGTCGTTGGCACGGCCATGCACGGCGAGCAAGGCTTGCGATGGCTCAAGAAGCATCAGGCAGACGTGGTGTTGCTCGACGTTGAAATGCCAGTGCTCAATGGCCTGGAGACTCTACAGCGGATTCAGCAGGAGCATCCGAAGCTCTACGTGATCATGGTCAGCTCTCTGACATATTCAGGAGCTGAAACCACGATGAAGGCCCTGCGGCTTGGTGCCGTGGGCTGTGTGGCTAAACCGGATGCGAACAGCATCTCGGAAGCAGTGGCGATCGTGGCTCGCGAGCTGGTGCCGCTGGTGCGTGGGCTAAACGTGCAGCGTGAGCAGCCTACGCCCAGTGCTGTGAAACCGGCTCCTCGCGTCTCGCTGCTGCCGCCGCGGCGACCGCGATTGATTCAACCAACCGAGCTGCTGGTCATCGGCAGCAGTACCGGTGGCCCGCGTGCGCTGGAGCAACTCGTCAAAGGTTTACCTGCAGACTTCGATCTGCCGATCTGTATTGCGCAGCACATGCCTCCGTTCTTCACCCCGATGCTGGCCAAGCATCTGGCAGTCGATTCGGGACGTCGAACCTATGAGGCTCAATCAGATATGCTGATCGAGCCGGGTTGCATCTATGTCGCCCCCGGCGATTTTCACTTCACCGTTGTGCGTCAGAACCGCAGCCTGGTTGCGAAGCTGAATCAGGACGCACCCGAGCACTTTTGCCGTCCGTCAGTGAATCCGTTGTTCCGTTCCGCGGCTCAATGCTGCGGCAGCGGCCTGATCGCGGTGATGTTGACGGGAATGGGTGACGACGGGCTGGAGGGCACAGCCGACATCTTTCGTGCCGGTGGTCTTGTGATTGCCCAGGACGAAGCAACCTCCGTGGTCTGGGGCATGCCGGGTGCCATTTCGCGGGCGGGGCTGGTTCATCAGCTCTTGCCGATGCCGGAGATTGCGCCGGCCATCGGACGTGCAGTTCAAAGAGTGCATCAAGGAGTCCTGCGATGAGCCCCGGTGAATTCACGTTCCTCTGCGACTTCCTGATGAAGCGCTCGGGGCTCGTACTGAACGAAAACAAGCGGTATCTCGTCGAGTCCCGACTGGTACCGCTGACCCAGAAATTCGAGATCAAGAACGTTGCCGAACTGGTACGGGAACTGACTGCGGGTCGAAACGATGCTCTCGCAACGGCCGTCGTGGAAGAAATGACGACGAACGAAACGTCCTTCTTTCGTGATGCTGCACCGTTCGAAGAACTGCGTCAGACTCTGCTGCCGAAGATGCTCGAGTTGCGTCGTCCGCGTCATGTCTTGCGGATCTGGTCCGCGGCGGCGTCGACGGGTCAGGAAGTCTATTCGATCGTGATGACTCTGCTGGAAAATATCCCGGACATTCGCAGTTGGCGCATCGAAATCATAGCGACCGACATCGCTGAAAAGATTCTGGAGCGAGCCCGATCCGGTATCTATTCGCAACTGGAAGTTCAACGCGGGCTGCCTCCGCACTTGCTGGCCAAGTATTTTGATCCGCACCCGCAAGGCTTTCAGATGAAGCAGGACGTGCGGCGGATGGTCAGCTTTCAGCAGTTGAACCTACTGGATTCCTTTCTGCGACTGGGCGGATTTGACATCGTCTTCTGCCGCAACGTGCTGATCTACTTTGACGCGCTGGCCAAAGCAGACATCCTGAACCGCGTTGCCAGGCAGCTTGCGCCGGATGGCTATCTCATCCTTGGTGCGGCCGAGACTGTGCTCGGTCTGACAACGAGCTTTGACCGCGACCCAAAGTGCAAGAGTCCGGTCTATGTGCACACATCAATGTGTTCCGCCGTGCCAAAACCGAAGAGTGATATCCTGAGGGCGAAACCATCCACCTGAAATAACACTCAAGACGTCAGCAGTTCGTTGGCCGGGATGACGTCAATCAGTGGGTTGAGACGCTCGGAGTGAAACTGTTTTGTCGGCAATAAGGTGGATACAAGCCGCGACGAACTCTTCCACGTTCCAGTCCTTCTCTACGCCTTCAAGCACCGCTGCTACGGGATCGCATTTGAGTTGCTTGTCAAAGTTCGTGCGAAACACCAGCGGTGTGATGTCGTCGAACGCTCCCCACAGCAAGTATCTGAGACTGTCTTTGGGATGAAGCGCCGGGGAATGCGGCACGCACTTCTCCAGCCCGACCGCATCCGAGAGCGCGACCAGAACACGGTCCTCAATCGAATCACCGCGCCAGCTGCAGACAATTTGTCGAGCGTTGAGCTGCTCTTCGATCGGTTCGGTGATATAGCGGTAGCTCTCTCGGATTCTTTCATGGCCAGCGACTATCCAGTAAGCCGGCACGCATATGCTCAGAATACAGACAAAGGGCAAACTCAAACTGCCCAGTAATCTGGGTAGTGGCGGAAATGACTCCAACGCCCGGAGACCAAACCACGCCAGCAGTAGGGTTCCAACCAGAAACAGCGCCATTACTAACCATGGGAATCGATCCATCCAGGATAATTCGGGCTCGACATAACTTGGGTCTGGTTGCGGTGGCCAATCTGCTGGCACATTCAAAGGCGAAAACGAGACGCAGATCTCTGACTGAGGGATTTCTGCAGAGTGCATGCGACAGCCCTCGACTATGTTCAAACCGTCGCCGCTGTTGGTTCCGGTTTTCGATACGGCCAGGCGAGGATGAGCATTTCGGCGAGCAGGAAGAGGAAGACGGCGCCAATGAGCCACTTCCATAAGTCGCGGCCGCGAATCTGGGCGCCTTCGACGCTGATTGAGTCGTCCTGCTCCAGCCAGCGGTAGGTACCTTCACCCATGCGCTGTCGGAAGCTCAGCGCGTCGAACGCGGCTAGTTGGGATTCTTCTGGCGGGCAGTTGAAGGCCAGCGGAACGGTCTTGGTAACGTTCTTGGCGTCGCTGGATGTATCGATGGCGTTGACGGCGTAGTGGCCTTGCCACAGTCCACGCCGGACGCGCACGCCGTAACGGTTGGCGCTCAGAGCTTCGATTGTCAGCGGATCGCGGCGATCAAGCGGCGTCAGCACTTCCCAGCGAGCGCGGTCGGATTTCTGAGCGGGCAGGGTCACAACGTCACCAGTTTCGTAATTCCGCTGCGGCAGCGTCTGTTGCAGCAACTGCCGGAGCATGCGGTCGAAGACCAGAATGGCATTCGTTGAGGTGAGAGTGTTCCAACTGGAATACAGACCCGTCGAAACAAAGTAGACGCGGCCCGCTCCGATACTGCGTTCCACGAGGAAGGGATGACGGTCTTTGGTGTAGGAGCCCACTACTCGCGGTCGGCTTTCCAATGCCACCTGTTCGATGTCGCGTTCGTCGAGTTGCGTCTGGGCGTCTTCGTGAGCCCACAACAGCCAAGTGGGTCGGTATTCGCGGCGGCGGTCATCGTCCGCTTTGCGTTCGTTGAGTTCCGCTTCCGTGAGCGTTCCCTGACGCTCCTTCTCATCCCACGCGAGACGGCGTTCGTCAGAGCCCTTCAGGAACTCGCGAGCCTCCGTCAATCGCGTGCGCTCGGCGCTCACCAGAGCAGTTTTCATCGCTTCCGAATCATCTGCAATCGCCGCCTTGAAGAAGATGGGCGAGCGGTAAAGGTCTTCCAGCGACTCCGACGTTTCCCCTTCGATCAGAAAGAAGTCGTGCTGCAGTGACTTAGGATCGAGTGAGAATGTTTCCAGCTGTTGCGTTGCTGTTTCGGGCAACTGGCCGACGGATTCAAAGCTCAGCGGCGCGGGCAGAATGCCACCGCCGTCCAGCCAGCCAGCCTGTTGCCAGTTTTGAGGGTCGAAGTCCGCTCCCGCCGCGATGACCACAGAACCACCCTGCTGCACGTACTGACGCAGCAAAGGCACCGAGTCGCCCGGATTGGCGACACCGGCAATGACCACCAGCCGCGCATCGCTCAGCGTTTCTTCGTTGAGTCGATCAATCGTCAAATGTCGAATGCGAACAAGCTGGCGGTTCTGTTCTTCGTCGGTCGACGTGCGAGGCGCGAGGAGGCGTCGCAAACGATAGGTCTCACCGACTTCGTTGCGGTTGAGGTTCTCTTCCTGGCCGTACTGATCGACAAAGACCACGGGCAGACCGGAGACCACCGGAGCGATCAGATGCCGAGCGTTGTCGCGCGGTTGCCGGTCACCAACGCTGCCTTCCGCAGTCGCGGTAGCTGTCGCCTTGAGGAACGCGGCACTGCCTGCACCTTCGCTGAGACCGGCCGTATCGGCGAGGTTCTCCATGCGATGTTTGAATTCGACTTCGCGCGCCTGGCCAGGCTCCAAGTCCACGAGACGACTGGCGACTTCCTCGCCATCAATCGACAACGCGACACGGACATTGGTGAGCGGTTGCTCGCCCGTATGTTCCACGGTCACATGAAACACTGCCGGAGTTTCCACGTCGGCCACGCCGTCTTGCAGCTCAAACTTGGAGATCCACACGTTCTCAGGCTTCTCGATCGGGATGTGGACCAGTTGCACGTCGGGGAGTTGCGCAAGTTGATTCTTAGCCGCTCCGCCTTCCCACAACGTCTGCTGCTGATCGCTGATCAAGACGACGCGTTTGGTGTCTAGTTCCGGAACCTGCCGTGCGGCTTGAGTCGCCAAATCCAGACCGTGCGATGCGCGGCCGATGCGGTCCACGACGCCCAGACGATCCAAGGCGGCTCGCGCGTCGGTCTTGCTGCGATAGGCACTCAGCGCGCTCGTCTCATCCGAACCGCACAAGGGGATGACATGAATCTGGCTGTCGGACGGCAGCGCGTCGATGAATTCACCAGCTTTGGTTTTCGCTTCGTCCAGCAGCGTGCGGTTAAGAGCTTCGTAACCCATACTCTGGCTGTTATCCACCAGCACGATTGCGTGCACAGGCTGACGCCCGGTGAGCGCTGTCGCAGCGGAATCGTCCTGATTCGAGAGCATCGCTCCGACGCCGATCAGGCTGACGACCACAGCCGCCGCGCAGGTCCCGAAGGCCATCACTCGCGCCTTCTTCTGCGACGTCAGAATCCCGGCTACGGCCGAGGTAAACGCTGTCACCACCGCCAGAAAGACGACGGCGGCCGCGAAGATGGCGAGTGTGGAAACTCCCGACACGAACGGACGGGCCAGTGCCGCACCGAACAGAGCGACGGCCAGGCATCTCAGCACCAGCACGACCAGATCCCGCAACTGGAGCACCCGGCGGTTTCGCTGCATGGCCTGGCGCAGAAAGTTCATCGCCGCCCACTCGACGACTCGAAAGCGTCGCCGGTTGAGCAGATGGATGATGATCGGTGCCGAGGCTGCAATCAGTCCGGCCACCGCAAAACTACCTGCCAGGAATTTCAGCATGTGCGAAGTCTCAGGTGAGAAGTCATTTTCGTCACGTCGTGCGATCTTCCTTGCCGTCCGACCTGTCCTGCAAGCGACTCCGCCGTTCTTATTTCTGGTTGTCAGGGGTTGAACCCGGCCGCTTCCGGCTACCATTCTGTTCTCGACCGGCTGCGCTCCCAAACCCCGTCCCGAGTTCGCCATGACTTTTCCGTCACCGTGCCCAGATAGTGATCTCCTGCGGGCGATCATGCGCGGCTCGACGGACGCCGACGAACAGCAACGGATAGAGGAACATCTTCAGTCGTGTGCTCAGTGCCGTGCGGTGATGGACCTCATTCTGGATGAAGGGACCGAGTCCGCCGGCGTTGGCGATCCCCAGATGACGGAAGTCGAGGCCAAAGCTCCGGAACGTCCGAAGCGGGATCTAGAAACTGTTCCCTCGGAAGAAGAAGACTTCACGGACTTCCTGCGGCGCATCTGCCGACCGTCAGCGACCTGTCTCGGCCAGATTGGTCCTTACGAGATCGTGGCGCGGATCGGTCGCGGCGGCATGGGTGCGGTGGTCAAAGCGCGCGACACGCGCCTTGACCGGTATGTGGCCATCAAGTTTCTGCGGCCCGAGTACACACGCGACATCAGCTTTGTAGACCGCTTCCTGCGCGAAGCCCGCACTGCGGCAGCCATCAATCATCCGAACGTCGTCACCGTGCACAGCGTCGAGGAGATTGGCGACACACCTTATCTGGTGATGGAGTTCGTCGATGGTGAATCGTTGCAGAGTCGCATGAAGCGTGTGGGTCTGCTGCCGGTTGATCAGGTCGCACGCATTGGATCGCAGATCGCAGCCGGCTTGGGAGCCGCTCACGATCGCAAGGTCGTGCATCGCGACATCAAGCCGGAAAATATTCTGCTGGTGAACGGCACCGATCAGGTGAAAATCACGGACTTCGGGTTGGCTCAAGCCGATGGTGCAATCCGGCTGACTCGGTCGGGCGTTCTGCTGGGCACGCCGAAGTACATGTCGCCCGAACAGGCTCGCGGCGAGACGCTCGACTACCGCACGGATCTCTTCAGTCTGGGCAGCGTGTTGTACGTCATGGCAGCCGGGCAGCCACCGTTCAACAAGAAGCGGCAGTCGGAATTGATTAAAGACGTGGCTGAGGCCAACGTGCCGCCGATTGAGTCTATCAATCCGGCGCTGCCGAAGTGGCTGGTGGCGACGATTCACAAGCTACACAAGCGGCGTCCCGTCGATCGCTTTCAGTCGGCTCGTGATCTCGCAAAGTTGCTGAAGCAGCACGCCGGCAGATCTCCGGGCGCCAAGGTTAGTGCCGTTCAAGTCGGCTCACACCGCGATGAGGACGACGGCGACACAGTGGTGCAGCCCGTCGAAACGTCGGTTGCGTCCAGGAGCATGCAACGGCGCTGGATCCTGGCGGCGCTTGGAGTTGCGGCGGCTGTGACGCTGGTGAGCATTGGCGTATCGAAGTTCCCGCGTTCTTCCAGTACGGCCGATGGAGCAACGGCAAATGTGCCGAACTTAATTCAACCTGATGCCGCCAAAGCACCGGTAGAACCCGCACCTGCGGCGAAGGCGACACCATTCGTGATGATGGTGGATCAAAAAGAGAAGCGGTTTGAATCTCTACAGGCCGCGTATCGAGAAGCAGTTGCCGGTCAGACCATCACGATCGAAGCGAACGGGGAACTCGAGATCCCGAAGCTGATCATCGACAAGCCGCTGACGTTGAAAGCGAAAGAGGGATTTCAACCCATCCTGGTGGAGACACTCGCTGATCATCTGACGAATGACGCACCTCTGCTGACGATTGCCGCGGACGTTGTGCTGGAAGGTCTGGAGTTCAAGTCGAAGAGTCCGACGATCAAGGACGTGTTCGATCATGGACCGCACGTGGATCCCGAGGTCACGGTGCGAGTCGACGCGGGGAAACTGGCCGTCACGCATTGCCGGTTCCGCCTGTTACCGGGTCACCCGATGCAGATTGCCATCCGTGGGCAGAGGATGCAGCAGACGGAAATCATCGCGACAGAGATCCTCGGTGGCTGTGCATTTGAATGGGAAAGCCCGATCGAAGGTCGGCTGGTGATTCAGGACTCGTGCAACGCAGGCGTGGAAGCGATCCGCTTCATGGGCCAACCGCGACAGGCTCCGGCGGCGGTTGAGATGCTCCGTAGCACCTTCATCAACGCGCACGTGATGAATGTCGAACTGCGACGCAACGGCCCGGAGTTCAATGACGGCGCGCGGCCGATGCGAAAGATCAACTTTCGCGCTGAGGATTGCGTCTTCGATGCCCGACACGAAATGTTCGACATTCACGGGCTGGGGCCTGCCGGAGCGGCGCCCAACAATTCGTCGAGCGACTTTGCACTGGACCGTCTGATCAACTGGGCCGGCGGTCGCAATTCTTACGACCTGGCCGCGTTCGCTACGGTGGGTGGTCCGAACGGGCGCAAGCCGATCATTGCGGACTTTGCGCAGTGGCAGCAGAGCTGGTTCGGTCGCGAGGCGAGTTCCGAAACAGCTCGGGTCCTGCTCGTCGGCGACCGTCCGACGTTCGAGCCAACGATGGTCTACCAGACGACCGCGAACGACTTGCGCATGACGGTCCTGACGCCCGATGGCAAAGTCGTCACCGGCCGCGGCGCGCCGCTCGACCGCATCGGCCCAGGCACGGCCTACGAGAAATGGAGCCGCAGCCCTGAAGCCAAGGCGTGGCGAAAGGATCATCAACAACCGTAGACAACCTTGTTGAATTCTCTGACTTCTTATTCGTCATGCACCCTGCTTGAGAACCCTCGAGTTTCTCCTGAGTGAGGAGCCAATCATGGGTATGGATTTGCTCGACATCAGCTTTCGGATGGAGAAGGAGTTTGGTTTGAAGTTGGGGCGAGAGTTCTGGGATGAAGTCTGCATTCCACCACAGAAGATCAACGCCCGCTGGGAACGCGGCACGGACATTCCAGTGTGGAGAATGCTGGAGGTGATTTGCGAACGCATTGGTGCGACCAAGACCGGCTTTGAGACGCTCACTCGGCATCGCAACGACGTCTACCGGGTTCTCAATGAGTGCTTCAACATCGCCCCCGCTTCAATCAAGCCCGAGACGCCTCTCGATGACCTCATTCCCAAGGACGATCGCCGTAAGCATTGGTTGCGGCTTGGCGAGACCCTCGGCAAGAAGCTTCCTGAATTCGTACGCCCTAAAGCTGCGAATTGTCTGTTCTATTGTTCAGTAGCAGGTGTGATCTTTGCTCTCACAGCTCTGTTGGCCAATAGCACAAAACCTGCAGCTCAAGCGAGAAACGACTTGGCGTTGTTCTTGCTGGTATTAAGCGCGTGCCCGGCTGCTGTTTGGTTTTGTATTCCACGCAAGAGTATTCCGCCGACGTGTCGGACGGTCGATCATCTCGTTCAGACTACGACAACCGATGAGGCTGTCGTAGTCGCGATCAAGAACGCGGCAGCCGCCAGAGCCTCGCTTCCTCCACCTTATATTTGGACTGATGAAGCTGTGTATCTGGTGTTGCGAGAGGTTTTGGTGAACGCACTTGGAATCGACGAGGAAGAGATCACATTGGACTCCAAGCTGATTCAAGATCTCGGTTGCGATTAGAACTGGCGCACCACAGGTTGCCAGCGTGTGTCAGGATGGCTGGCGTCGCCTTAGAATTTGAGTCGCGTTGCGCATGATCGCGAATCGGACAACAGAGGAGTCAACATGCCGAAGCTGGGTGTCAACATCGATCACGTGGCCACTGTTCGTCAGGCCCGCAGGACTATTGAGCCGGACCCGGTCTGGGCGGCGGCATTGGCGGAATTGGCCGGTGCGGATGGCATCACGGTGCATCTCCGCGAGGATCGTCGGCACATTCAAGATCGCGACGTGCGCGTGTTGATGGACACGGTTCAAGTCAAACTCAACCTGGAGATGGCCATCGCCGAAGAGATCGTGCAGATCGCCTGCCAGTTGAAGCCGCCGCAAGTGTCGTTGGTGCCAGAGAAACGCACAGAAGTCACGACGGAAGGCGGCCTCGACGTGATCGGCAATCGCGACCGCGTGCGTGACGTCACTCGTCGGTTGCAGGATCTCGGCATCGAGGTGAGCCTCTTTATCGACGCCGACCAGGACCAGATCGCCGCATCCAAAGAGTTGGGCGCGCAAGCCGTCGAACTGCACACTGGCCGTTATGCCGATGCCACGCACGAAGCCGAGCAGGCTCGCGAACTGCATCTCTTAAAAGAGTGCGGCGGCTTCGCTATCCAGCAAGGGCTAGTGCTGCACATGGGACACGGGCTGACGTACCGCAACGTGATTCCCGTCGCGAGCATTCCCGGAGTTTCAGAACTCAACATCGGTCACAGCATCGTCGCCCGCGCGGTGATGGTCGGCTTTGAACGCGCAGTACGCGAGATGAAAGAGCTCATCACTCTGTAGTCTGAGACCGCCGGACAAGACTTCCGAAGTTTTCGAAACTTCGGAAGTCTCCGAGTTCGACTAAACCTTGGGTTCCCAGCCCGGAGCGTACTCGCGGGACCAGAGTTGCATGGCCTCGTCGTCGCCGATGATGTGGCCATCGTTCGCGTTGCACTTCAGCGTGCGGCTGACGCGCTGCGAGATATTGCCGAGGTGGCACAGCAGCGTGCTCTTGTGACCTTCGAGGATTTCCTGATTGAGCTTCAGCGGTGTGTCGTTCCGGATGGCGGTGACAAAGTCGACGATGTGCTCGATGTCGCCCTGGTTGCTCTTGTTCTCTTCGGTGACCTTGTCGATCTCGTTGTAGAAGTGGTACGCGCCGTTGCCATCAATCACGAGCGTGCCCTTCTCGCCGTAGAACACGACGAAGTCTTCCGCGTGCCGGTTGCAGCTCATCGCTGTCCAGGCAATTGATTTGCGGCCTTCAAACTCAAAGGCCACGTTGTGGGTATCCGGCGTCTGCTGATCGTCGTCAAAGGCGTAACGTCCGCCAGCAGAGATCACTTTGGTCGGATAGTCGACCTGCAGGCCCCAGCGGCAAATGTCCAGCGAGTGCACACCGTTGTTACCGAGTTCGCCGTTGCCCCAATGCCAGAACCAGTGCCAGTTGTAAGGAATGACGTTGTCCATGTACGGACGTCGCGGCGCGGGGCCTTGCCAGAGTTCGTAGTCGAGATTCTGCGGCACATCAGCCGGCTTGCCTTTGCCGATCGGACCGCGTGCGGCGCCGTACCAGGCTCGAGAGTGGTAGACGCGACCGATCTTGCCTTCCCACATTTTCTGCAGACCTTCAATGATGGTCTTCGAGCTACGGCGCTGCGTACCCATCTGCACGGCACGCTTGTACTTACGAGCCGCCTGCACCATCAGCTCGCCCTCGCGTGGGTTGTGACTGCAGGGTTTCTCGACGTAGACATGTTTTCCTGCAGCGCACGCCAGAATCGTTGCGGGTGCGTGCCAGTGATTCGGTGCGGCGACGATGAGGGCGTCGACTTCGCGGTCGTCCAGAATCTTGCGGAAATCTCCGACGACGATCGGCGCTTTTCCGCCCGCGTCCTCGACGGATTTCGCTCCCGAAGCCCCACGATTCTGGTCGGTTTCAGCGACGTAACGGACTTCGACGTTTTCCTGCTTGGCGAAGCTGGTGGCGAGCGCCCGGCCACGGCTCAAACCCATCACTCCCACGACGATTTTGCGGTTCGGAGAGTTCTGAGCGAGGGCCAAACCGCTGCTGACGAGATAGCCGGTTGTGGCAGTTGCTACGGCTCCGTCGAGAAACTGTCGGCGATTCATCTCGGTCGTCATGGATGCGTCCCTTGTGAATGAGGAGTCCAAAGTCCAAAGTTTCCGTTCTGGTCGGAAGTCATGTGCCAGCGCAGCCTGCGACTTCAGACCATAGACCGTAGTCTCTGAATCACCAAGGATCGACCCCGTGACAGAACCGACGACCTCAGGCAAAGAAGCTCCGTGGCCAGGCTCCCACGCAATGCCACGCTGGAATGTTGCGGAGTTGATCGATGCCCCCAAGTTCCAACTGACGTTGCGCAGCATCCTGGCCATGATTGGCCCGGGCCTGGTAATGGGCGCGGCAGCGGTCGGCGGTGGCGAGTGGCTGTTCGGCCCGGCCGTTACCGCGAAGTACGGTGCCGCTCTGTTATGGGTGGGTACCGTCAGCATCCTGTTTCAGGTGCTCTACAATATTGAGATCAGCCGCTACACGCTCTACACGGGCGAGCCCATCTTCACGGGCAAGTTCCGTGTCATGCCCGGTCCGATGTTTTGGGTCTTCATCTACCTGTTGCTCGACTGGGGATCGTTCCTGCCCTACCTGGCGACGAACGCGTCAGTCGCGATTCTGAAACTCTTCGACGGGAGCTTCGACCCGGGTGGACCAGGCGCTGACTTCAAACTGAAGCTGACGTCGACTGCGATCTACTTTGGTCTCGCTGTCCCGCTGTTTGTAGGCGGCAAAGTCTACAATTCATTGAAGTGGGTGATGTCCATCAAGCTGGTGCTGGTGTTCGGGTTTCTGCTGACTGTGGGACTGTGCTACTCCAAGCCGACTCACTGGGCTGAGATCGCTGGCGGGCTGTTCAAGTTTGGTAGCCTGCCTGTCGAGAAAGCCGAAGACACGAATGGCAATGGAGTGCTGGATCCGGGCGAAGACTTTGACCTTGATGGGCGGCTGGACGTGGTCGAGAAAAAGTCTGGCACCAAAGACAACAAACCGGTCTTCGTGAAGGAGACTGACGATGTGGACGGCGACGGTAAGCGTGATGGTGTCAACGTAGAGAATCTGTTCGTCACACTGTTTACCGAAGGCCGGTTCCCGAAAGTCGACTGGTCGTTGATTGCTTTCATCGCAGGACTGGCGGCCATCGCGGGCAATGGCGGCCTGACAAACACGCCCATCAGCAACTTCACGCGCGACCAAGGCTGGGGCATGGGGCATCACGTGGGGGCCATTCCCAGCATCGTTGGCGGACACGGTATCACTTTGTCGCACGTCGGCTCAGTCTTTGAGGTGACGGACGAATCGCTGCCTCGCTGGCGCGCCTGGTACAAACACATTTGTCGCGATCAGATCTGCGTCTGGATGGGTGCTTGTCTGGTGGGCATGGCGCTGCCGAGCATCCTCTCGATCGGCTTCCTGCAGCGCGGTATGGACATCAATCGCGACGCAGTAGCCTCCATGACTGCCGCTGGTGTTGCTTCCGCCGTGGAACATCCCAGCGCGGGAACACTGGCTGCGTCCATGTCTTTTCTACAAGGCGCGACGCTCGCCGACATCTTCCGCGGGATGACTTTGTTCTGCGGCTTTTTGGTGCTGGTCACGAGCATGATCTCCACCATGGACGGCTTCGTGCGACGCTGGGTGGATGTCTTCTGGACCGCCAGCGCCAAGCTGCGAAAGCTCGATACGAGCGCCATTAAGTACGTCTACTTCGGGATGTTGATGGCCTACTGCATCGGCGGCCTGATCGTGATCTGGCTGGGCATCAAACCCGGCATGGCATCGTCGATTGCGACCACCGGTTACAACTTTGCCTTCGCCATCAGCTGCTGGCACACGCTGGTCATTAACACCACGCTGCTGCCAAAAGAACTGCGACCGTGCATGGCCATTCGAGTTATCATGGTCCTTGGTGGAATCTACTTCACGTTCCTGGGAGTCATGGCAGTTTGCGGACTGCTCGGGATTGTTTGATATGAGAAGTCGCAACTGCTGATCGAGAGGAGTCATCATGCACATGCTCACGCGACGGGAAGTGCTTGCTGCGCTCGCGGTGACCGGCCTGCGTGGTGTCGCGTCCGGCGCCGAGAAGCCGGGCGGATCGAAGGTCGATCCGCTGTCGGTGTCGTCGCTCAGGGCGATGATGGGCAAGCTGCATGCGACGTTCAAACCGTTCAAGGCGACGAGTTGGAGTCGGAATCATCCCGACGAGCGGCCGCAGAGTCTGGATGCCTACATCGGGAGCAAGCCGAATCGAACGACGGCTGAACGCGACAAGCTCTACATCCAACCGTTGGGAGAACTCCCCAAGAGCTATCAGCCGGCAGTGGACGCGTCCGCGGAACTGCTGGCGAAAGTCTTTGGCGTCCAGGTAAAGACGCTCAAGCCGATCTCGCTGGATACGATTCCGGCAACGGCTCGTCGCAATCGTCCGGACTGGGGCATGGATCAGATTCTAACGACCTATGTGCTGCAGAGCATGCTCAAGCCGCGCCGCCCGGATGACGCAGTAGCAGTGCTGGGACTCACCGCGATGGACCTCTGGCCCGGCAAGGATTGGAACTTTGTGTTCGGTCAGGCCTCGCTGTCTGAACGGGTTGGCGTCTGGTCGCTCTACCGCTTTGGTGATCCGTCCAAAGGCGAGGACGAAGCCAGGAAGTTTCAGTTGCGAGCCTTAAAGCTGGCGACGCACGAGACCGGTCACATGTTCGGAATTCGGCACTGTGTGCACTATCAATGCGGTATGAATGGCAGCAACAGCCTGGACGAGACCGATGACGGACCGCTGGAGTTCTGTCCGCAATGCGTCGCGAAAGTGTGCTGGGCATCCCGCATTGAT
Organism: uncultured Planctomycetaceae bacterium; assembly: GCA_964386705.1. Lineage (GTDB taxonomy): Bacteria > Planctomycetota > Planctomycetia > Planctomycetales > Planctomycetaceae > AM-0621. Next base: position 615 of record CAYLTY010000003.1, on the reverse strand, counting down.
CCTGCAGACTGGTTCGCCGGGCTGGTGGACTTCGCGAAGAAGCACGATTTGGCTGAGCAAAAGATCTGGCAGGACTGCCTCACGCAGTTGAATTAAGGCGCTGAGGCTGGCGGATACTCGCGGTCGACGTGAGGCAGGGCGCCTTCGATGAGCGTGTACTCGTTGTTGCTTAGGATGTCATGGAACTCTTGCGATTCGCCGGACGGCCAGGTGACGGTGAGCGCCTTGATACTTTCTTGCATCCCAACGGACATCAGGATGCGGCGGTCGTTGCTGGCCTGGTAACCGTCACCCGCCACAAGTTGCCGCGTCAAAGTTCGTGAGCCTGTCTGCAACTGGATCTTTGCGCCGATGGCATCGCGGTTTGATCTCGTGCCGATCAGCCGCAAGGAGATTCCGTGGCCTTGCGGCTGAGTTTGATTCGTCAGCAGCCCGACAGGTTCATCACGATGAGTGGCCACGAAGTCATCACGACCGTCGCGGTTCCAGTCGAGTCGAGCCAGCGAGCGTCCCAAAGTAGGCTTTGTGAACCAGTCGCCGCACTTGTCCTGCGGGACTTCGGCAAACCGTCCAGCTTCCAGATTGCGGAAGCACTGTGGTCGCATCTGGTACGGA
>CAYLTY010000002.1:0-114577 GCA_964386705.1 uncultured Planctomycetaceae bacterium | reverse complement strand
ATCATTCATGTATTCAGATGCATGTTTCGTTAACTGCGTTACTTGAATGGGCGAAACTTGCGGGTTGGCGCAACGATTCACCGGCGTTGATTTACCCGTTTTGAAGCAAGTTTTGGGCAGAGTCTTTCTTACCAGACGGGCCAACTCGGCTACCCGAGGTCGCAAAATGAAGCTGCCTCCCAGCAGCCTTTGTTCAATCTTGCAAGCTGTTGCAATAACTTCATTTCCGACAGTTTTTGCCCAGATTGACTCAACTGCCCGCGCCGCCGAAGACTTCCCCGATGAGGTCACGGTCAAAACGTCACCGGGAAACGGACGTCTCGCCGTCACGGGCGAGATTGTCGATTACACCGGCAAGCAACTGATTCTGAGAACCGGCAAGAGTCGCAAGGAAGTCACCTACGCCGCTGCGGATGTCGTCGACGTGCGAGCCGCCCAACTGGCAGAGCACGCGCAAGGACTCAAACTCTTCTCGGACGACAAGGTCGCTCAGGCGGAAACGCAACTGGAAAAAGCTCACGGGCTCGAACGCCGCGTCTGGATGCGACGCGAGATCCTGGCCGAGCTTGTGAAGTGCTCGCTCCGCAAGAACGACTGGCCAACCGCAGGCTCGCGGTACCTGCGGCTGCATCAGTCAGATCCCGAGACACGGCATATCAACTTGATGCCGCTTTGCTGGGACCGAGTCGATCCCGACGTCCCAGTTCGAGTTGCCGCTGCCGAATGGCTTAAGGAGAGCGATCAGGCCGCACGGTTGATGGGGGCCAGTGTGCTGTTGCTCGATTCCCGTTCGACAGCAAGCTGCGTTTCGGTGCTTCAGAATTTGTCGCGGCAGCCGAACGAGCACTTGCGAGTGCTCGCTCAATGGCAATTGCGACGCCACCGCGTCTACACGGACGCCAGCGAGATCTCGGACAACGAAATCAAACGCTGGCTGGACCGTGTGACGGAAGCTGATCCGCCTCTACGAGCGGGTGCGTATTACGTGCTCGCTCAAGGCCACCTGCACCGCCAGGAATTCGATCTCGCCGCCGCGACCTTCCTGCGAGTCCCCTTCGGCTACGCCTCGGAACACCCCGTCACTTCACAGTCGATGTTCGATGCCGCGATTGCCCTCAAACGCACGGGCCAGGTTGCTCAGAGCGCTCGCCTGCTCGAAGAGCTGATTGCCAAGTACCCTCATACCGCCGCCGCGGCCATAGCAAAGCAAAGAGCGGAATAACCACAGCGGCTTTCGTAGTTCAGTCTCTCCGAGACTGAACACCCTTTGCATTGCCAGCTGCGAGTTAAAGCGCCCTATGGTGGCGGAGAGGAAGATTCAGCCTCCGAGAGGCTGAACTCCAGCCAGCTAACACGCATCCCGGAAATGAGCCGCGTTTCAGCTGTGATGAGCAGTGGGCGTTGAACATCGCCGCCTCTATATCGAGAGACGCTCACGCCGGTGGCGTTGAGGTTAAACAATGACTCCAGGCCAAATGCCCAGGTGTTGCTCACGAATCGCCACGATTTCATCAGGGTCGCGCCACTGGCCGATCGACGAGCGTTTGACGCCGCGCAAACAAAAAACGCCGTGGTATGACCACGGCGTTCATTGGTTCGTTTCCACTCTTAGCGAGTGGATGGCCTCTTCAAGCTCTAGGCGACCCAGCCGATCAGAACCTGCTCGCCACCGTCACCCAGGCGACGGCCTTGCAGCTTCAGGATTCGCAGGTAACCACCGTTGCGAGTCGCATGCTTCTCAGCCACGACATCAACGAGCAGTCGCACGATCTCCCAATCGTTCACGCGAGCGTGAAGCATGCGCTTCAGGTGCAGAGCCTTCAGCAGGCCCTTCTCGTCGGTGCCGCAAGCGCGGACCTTCTTGGCCAGCGTGACGAGCTTCTCGCAGAAGCCACGCACTGCGGTCGCCTTTGGGCCCGTCGTAATCACGTGACCGCCTTCGGCACCCTTGTCTCCTGAGGCGCGAATGATCGAGATACTCAGGTTCCGTAACATCGCCTTACGATGGCTAGGATTCCGGTTTAACTTTTTACCAGCATTTCGATGACGCATCTGTCCCCTCGCACTTTCGCTTAACGAGCACCCTTCGAACCCTTCGGCACTCGCATACCTAAGCGAAGCCCAATACCAGTCAATCGCTCGCGAACTTCAGTCAACGTCGTTTCACCGAAGTTACGAACCTGCAGCAGTTGATCTTCCGTGCGAGACACCAGTTCGCGAACGCTGCTGATGCCTTCCGACTCCAGGCAGTTGGTCGCACGCACCGACAGATTCAGTTCGGCCAAGCTCATGCCCAACTTCTCTTCCAGTTCCAAGTCGACAGGAGCATAGCCCGTCGCTTCGGACATCCCTCGCAGCCCGCCATCTGCCGCGCTCTCACCGAGACCATCGCGAGATCCAACGAACACGCCCAAGTGCTTGCGGAGGATCTTAGCGGCTTCGACGACAGCCATTTCCGGGCTGACCGTGCCGTCGGTCCAGACTTCCAGAACCAGACGATCGAAGTTGGTACGTTGACCAACACGAGTTTCTTCCACTGAGTGACGCACTCGAACAACCGGCGAGAAGCAAGCGTCTAACGCAATGACGCCGACATCCACGCCAGCCGCGAAACGTTCAGAGGCGGTCGTGAATCCGCGGCCAACTTCCACACCGAACTCGGCCGAAAACGGCACGTCGTCGGTGAGAGTCGCAATGACCAGCTCAGGGTTCAGGATCTCAATCTGATCGTCACAAACAATGTCAGCACCAGTGATGACGCCACGGCTGTGACGATCCACGCGCATCGTGCGCGGGCCGGTGCCGTGATGCTTAACGATCAAACCCTTCACGTTCAGGCAGATGTCGGTGACATCTTCCACCACGCCGGGAATGCTCGAAAACTCATGACTCACGCCGGCAATTCGCAGGCTGCACACTGCCGCGCCTTCAAGGCTCGACAGCAGCACGCGACGCAGGCTGTTTCCGATTGTGGAACCAAAGCCGCGTTCAAACGGCTCAATGGTGAACTTCGCATACGTAGCAGTTGAACTATCAACGTCCCGCGCCATGCGACTCGGGAGTTCCAGTCCTCGCCATCGAATTCTCACAGTACTACCTCTCTGCTACATCCACAGATATTAATCAGCACCACAAGGTTTAGACGCGGCGACGCTTACGCGGCCGGCAACCGTTGTGAGGCAATGGCGTCACATCTTCAATGCAGCGCACCGAAATGCCGAACGACTGCATGCCAGTCAGAGCACTTTCGCGGCCCGCACCTGGACCCGTCACGCGAACTTCGACTTCGCGAACTCCGCACTTCGAGGCCTTCTCGGCACACAGTTCAGCAGCTCGTTGAGCGGCGAACGGCGTGCTCTTACGGCTTCCCTTGAAGCCAGCGCTTCCGGCGCTGACCCAGCACAGCACGTCCCCACTGAGATCCGTCACGGAGACAATCGTGTTGTTGAACGTTGCCTTAACGTGCGCAATCGCCTTAACAACGTTCTTGCGAATCTTCTTTTTTACACCACGAGCCACAACACACTCCCGATCAGATGACGATGCAATCCTACTACTTCAGATCCTTCACGCCCTTCTTGCCGGCCACTGTCTTCTTCACGCCCTTGCGTGTGCGGGCGTTCGTGCGGGTTCGCTGACCACGCACCGGCAGACTGCGACGATGTCGCAAGCCGCGGTAGCAGCGCACGTCACGCAGACGCCCAATGTCCTGCTGGACTGAACGACGCAGCGCACCTTCAACGACGTACTCAGCTTCGAGCAGTACGTTGATGCGAGCCACGTCGTCGTCGCTCAGCGACGACGCACGGATCGTCGGATCAACACCGATCGTCCTCAGCACGTCAATCGCGTTACGACGACCGACACCGTAGAGGTAGCTCAGCGACACATATGCTGGCTTGTTCTGCGGAATATCAACACCAAGGATACGTGGCATACTTAACCCTGCCTCTGCTTATGCTTTGGGTTGGCCTTGCAAATCACGCGCATCACGCCATGCCGTCGCACCACTTTGCAGTGCTCGCAGAGCACTCGGACGCTACTCCGGACCTTCATAACACAACCCCGTTCCACTCACTTTGAAAAGACGCGGTAGCTCTTCAGCTTCTGCCTGAGATCGAGCACCACGCTCGCGACGATCAGCAAACCCGTTCCACCGTAGAAACCGGACAACATGCGTCCGACGCCAAACGTCGATGAAACCAGATTCGGCAGAATTGCCACGATGATCAGACCAGTGGCACCAATGACGGTGACTCTGATCACAACCCGCTCCAGAAACTCTTCTGTCCGCGGACCTGGACGGTATCCCGGCACGAACACGCCTGAATCCCGCAACCCGTCAGCTACCTGCTTCGGATTGAACGCCACTGACGTCCAGAAGAAGCTAAAGAAGTAAACCAACAGAATGAACGACAAAAGGTACGCTAAACCCGTACCAGAGGCAAACGACTCTCGCGCCACCTGCACCCACGGTGAATCCACTCGCCCGGCCAGCCACTCAAAGATGAATCCCGGCAGCATCAGCAAACTGGATGCGAAGATCACCGGCATCACGCCCGACTGGTTCAGCTTAAGCGGCAGCGATTGTCCACCGGTCATTCCGCGGTGCTTGCTGGACTCCACCGGAATCTTCCGCTGAGCCGAGTTCAACACCACCACTCCAGCCACAATCGCCACAAACCCAGCGCCTAACAGCAATACGGTTTCGGCTCCGCTGTCGCCGCCCAGCCGCACCCCTTGACGCAAGAACGGATCCAGCACCTGACCAATCGCAACTGGCAGTCGGGCAATAATGCCGACAACCATTAGAAGGCTCACGCCACCGCCCAATCCAAAGGCGTCAATCTGCTCACCCAGCCACATCAGCACTGCGGTTCCCGCAGTCATCACCAATGCGGACGACGCAATCCAGCCGAAGCCAGACGCGCCCGGTTGCAGAACTCCAGGATATTTCGTCAACGAACTCAGCCAGACAAAGCTTTGTACGTAGCACAAAACGATGGTGGCATATCGCGTGTATTCATTGATCTTGCGGCGCCCAGATTCGCCTTCCTTCTGCATTTCAGCCAGAGCCGGGTAAACCTGGCCCAGCAACTGAAACAGAATCGACGCGGAAATATAAGGCATCACGCCCAAGCCGAAGATAGTCGCACTACCGATGTCGGACGCTGTCACGACGGCCAAGACCGACAACAGCTCACCCATCGCACCCTGCGACACCTGCTTGGCCAACTCGGCCTGATTCAGCAAAGGCAGCGGCAACCAGAATCCCATCCGGTACACCGCCACAAGTACTGCTGTCACGATTAGGCGTCGCCTGACTTCGGGCACCCGAAGCAAGGCGATCAACTCGGCCATCATGGATCACCTCACCTGAACGGCGGTAACACCATTCGATGTCAAGCAGGCCTGAGCACCAGCCGTGAAGTAATTGGCTTCCACCGACTTCAGCCCGGTGCATTCGCCAGAACCCACGACACGCACAACAGTAGTCGGACGACCGTTGGTGAGAGCCAGCAGCGTCGCGCGGCTCACTTCACCCGTACAGTTTCCGGCGATCATCTTCAGAGTGACTTCCACCACGTCGGATGGAGGTCCCACGAAGCCGCGCTTGGCAATCTGACGATACAGAGGCTTTTGACCGCCAGCAAAACCGCGCTTCGAGTGACGACCGCTGCGGCTGCCAGCACCCTTCGAGCCGTATCCGGCTGTCTTGCCGAGCCCGCTGCCGACTCCGCGACCGACGCGTTTGCGATTAGGACGACGGCCAATCTTGCCGCCGAATTCATGTAGACCGACCATTACGCGTCTCCCTTACTAATCGGCTCGGGATTTCGCGCGGCCACCAACGCATGCACGTCTTCGCTGGCCTCCAGAGCATCAAACACAGCTTTAACCACGTTGACGCTGTTCGTCGATCCGTGGAGTTTCGACAGGATTTCAGTCACACCGACCGCATTTAGCACTGCTCGCACGGCACCGCCGGCGATCAAACCAGTACCACCCTTGGCCTGAATCAGGCGAACACGAGACGCGCCGCAACGGCCTTCAAGCTGATAAGGAATGCTGACGCCACCACCGCCTGCTTCGACGAGGTGATACTTCGTCATGCGGCGTTCGGCTTCACGCACGGCCTTCTCGACAGCCTGCGGCACTTCGCCCGCCTTCGCATATCCCCAACCGGCCTTGCCATTGCCGTCACCGACCACCACCAGCGCGCCAAAGCTAAATCGTCGACCGCCTTTGACCACGCAGGCACTTCGCCGAATCTGTACCACGTGTTCGATACGCTCACCAGCCGCCATTTTGTGTCTTCCTATTTCTCAAAGCTCAGCGCAACACGCCGGTAGAACGCAATCCAGTGGCCACAGCAGCGACGCGACCGTGATACAAGAACATCGTGCGGTCGAAGAACACCTGCTGCACGCCAGCGGCGAGCAAGCGATTCCCCAGTTCCGCGCCCAACTTCTCAGCGACTGCAATGCCGCCGCCAGCTTCCTTCGGATTACCGAACAGCTTGCGAGCACTCACGCCAGCCACCACGGCACCGTCGGATACGCGCACCGCTTGAGCGAACATGTCGCGGTTCGACCGCGAAACGCAGACGCGGACGTCCTGCTTACCCTTGAGCGCCGCAAACTTCTTGGCACGGGCCAGGCGGCGACGCTTCGCCTCAGAAATACGATCAAGTCTGTTCACGAAACCTGCCCCTGACTATTTAGCACCGAAGGCCTTACCAGCCTTACGACGAACGTATTCACCAACGTAACGGATACCCTTGCCTTTGTAGGGTTCCGGCGGACGCACGCCACGCACCGTCGCGGCGAACTGTCCCACACTCTGGCGATCCACTCCGGACACATTGATGTGTGTCGGATCCGGGACCACGCACTTCAAACCTTCTGGCACCTTCAGCAAAACCGGGTTAGCGAAGCCAACTGTCAGCTTCAATTCACCTTTGACCAGGCTCGCCTGATAACCGACGCCTTGCAGTTCCAACTTCTTCTCGAAGCCATCGCTGACGCCCTTAACGGCATTCGCCAGCAAGGCTCGCATCAGCCCGTGAATTGCTCCGTGCGCCTTCTGGTTCGTGACCTTCAGCTTCTTCTGAGCATCGTCAACTTCGATTGCGAGACCAGCGTGACTCTTCACGGAGAGTTTGCCCAGTTTGCCCGTGACAACGACTTCGTCCGCCGCCACAGCAACCTGCACGCCACCTGGAATATCAATCGCCTTAGCACCAAGCCTAGACATTACAAACCCGCCTTTATCTCACCAAATCTTGAGCAACAATTCGCCACCGACCGACTTGCTGCGAGCCTCGCGGCCCGTCAACACGCCCTGCGACGTCGAAATCACCACCACGCCCGCGCCCGCCTTCAGTCGTGGAATCGACTTAACCGGCAGGTACTGACGACGACCGGGGAAGTTGACCGCCTCAATGTACGTCAGCAGCGGCTTCAGGTCGCGCCCGACCTTGAACCACAACTTGCACTTGGTGCCCGGCCCCTTGTCTTCCAACTTTTCGACGCTGTCGAGGAAGCCCTCGCGCTTGAGCGCGGCAGACAAACTCACGTTCAGCTTCGATGCTTCCACTTCCACCGAGGTCGCCCCCCGCGAAACTGCATTTCGTACGCGAGTCGCAAACTGCTCAACCGACGCCATAGTAAACCTTCCAAATCAAACGACTACCAACTCGCTTTGCGGACGCCTGGAATCAATCCGTCCAAACTCGCGTTTCGAAAACAGATTCGACAGAGTCCAAACCGGCGATAAACAGCTCGCGGTCGGCCACACTGACCACATCGTCGTTCGATACGAGAACTAAATTTTGGAACCGCATTAGCCTTAGCGATCTTAGCTTTTGACGCCATTAAATCACCCCTACTCCGGTCGCTTAAAAGGGATGCCGATCGCTTTCAGCAGCGCACGGCCTCGATCATTCGTTCCTGCAGTCGTCACAATCGTGATGTTCATACCCTGCTGATAGGTGATCTTGTCGCCTTCGATTTCAGGGAAGATGCCTTGCTCGGACAGACCAAAGCTGAAATTCCCCCGACCATCGAACGACTTCGGATTCAATCCACGAAAGTCGCGAACGCGTGGCAGGGCCACGGAGATCAAACGATCGAGGAATTCGTACATGCGTTCCTTACGCAGCGTCACGAACGCACCGACTTCCATCCCTTCACGCAGACGGAAACCCGAGATCGCCAACCGGGCCTTCGAGACAACCGGCTTCTGACCACTGATCGCACCAAGATCGGCCAATGCCGCTTCGAGCCGCTTGGCGTCGGAACTGGCCGTCTTGATACCCATGCTAATAACAATGCGCGTTACCCGCGGCACCGAGTGCCGATTCTTGTCGCCGAGTTCCTGCTGTAATTGCGGAACAACGGCGTCCTGGAAACGCGCTTTCAATCGCGACTGACCCACAGCAATCTCCGATCTTTACACAATCTCTTCGGCGAGGCTTACGATTCGCGCGTACTTCCGGTCTCTCAACTCTCTGGCCACACCACCAAAGATGCGTGTCCCACGAGGATTGCCGTCCTTGTCAATCAGTACGATTGCATTACGGTCGAATCGCACATAGCTGCCGTCCATGCGACGCGTGGGGCGGCGGGTTCGCACGATCACGCCGCGAGCCACCTGACCCTTCTTCGCGTTACCTTGCGGCATACTCTTCTGAATACTCACGATGATAATGTCGCCGACGGACGCATAACGACGGCCAGTGTTACCAAGGACCTTGATAACCCGAGCCACGCGAGCGCCGCTGTTATCAGCAACATCAACAACAGTCTGCATCTGAATCATGACAGTCTCAACATCCCAGCTGTTTAGCCAGCAAAGTCACGGGGTGCCAATTTGCATTTCAAGGGGAGCTTGTGGGCCACGCGTCCGAAGCATTCCACAGCGCCCACTTTGGAGACGCCGGACACTTCAAACATGATCGCCCCGGCCCGCACCACAGCCACCCAGTGATCAGGCTCACCCTTACCGGTACCCATACGAGTTTCCAGAGGACGCGCCGTCACGGACTTCTGAGGGAACATACGAATGTAAAGTTTTCCCTCGCCGCGAATGTATTGCATAATCGCGATACGACAAGCCTCGATGGTCTGCGCACTCACCCATCCCGACTCGAGGGACTGGAGGCCAAAATCACCGAAACATACGCGGTTGCCACGGAAGGCGTTACCTTTTAAACGCCCTCTTTGGCTTTTGCGATGCTTCACCCGTCTTGGCATTAGTGCCATGTCCGTCACCCTTTACACTGTAATCGCCGCGATCGATCCAAACCTTGACACCAATGACGCCCATCGTCGTCTGAGCAATTGAGAAACCGTAGTCAATGTGCCGCCGCAGCGTTCCGAGCGGCACTGAACCCTTCACGGCCTTCTCTGTGCGAGACATTTCAGCGCCACCGAGTCGACCGGACACTTCGACCTTCACGCCCAGCGCGCCACTGTCCACAACCTGCTCAATCGCCTTCTTGACGGTCCTTCGGAAAGAACCGCGTTTTTCCAACTGCGAGGCAATGTCCTGAGACACCAGGCTCGCATCCATATTCGGATTGGAGACTTCGACAATCTTCAGGTCGATGCGACGACCCGTCAAAGTTTCCAGCTCCGCCTTAACTCGATCCGCTTCCTGCCCCTTGCGGCCGATCAGGATACCGGGACGGCTGGTCAACAGCAGCACCGAAACCTGATCCAGAGTTCGCTCGATCTCGACGCGGCTGATGCCAGCGAAGTGGTACTTCTTGGAGATGTACTTTCGCAGTACGGCATCTTCAGCCAAGAGATCCGCAAACGTGCCCTTCGGGGCGTACCATCGACTTCGCCAAGGCTCAGTGATGCCAATTCGAAAGCCGGTTGGGCGTACTTTCTGACCCATGTCTTAAAATCCTCTGCGTTATGGCTTCTGAGAGCGGTCTTGAAGAACAACTCTCACATGGCAAGTTCGAGCGCGCTCGACGTATGCCATACCTCGCGACTTCGCACGGATCGTTTTACGAGCGGGACCCTGATCGGCCACGATCTCAACAATCCGCAAGTCGCCTGGCTGACGCTCTCCGGCTTCAGCCGCGTTCGCCGCCGCGCTCTTAATGGCCTTGACGACCACATCCGCCGCGCGATTGTGAACAGCACTCAACAGGTCCAGCACATCGCTCACTCGACGACCCGTGAGGTCGTGAATAACGCGACGCACTTTGGTCGGCGCCATCGGCTGATATTTACTTGTGCATCTGTACTGCATTGTATGCTCACACCAAAGCGTTACTTCTTACCCCGGGCACCGTGGCCCCGGAACGTTCGGGTCGGAGCAAACTCACCGAGCTTGTGTCCAACCATATCTTCCGTGACGTACACGGAAATGTGTGCTCGACCGTTATGCACCAGAATTGTGTGACCGACAAAGTCAGGAGAAATTGTCGAACGTCGAGCCCAAGTCTTCAGCGTTTCACCCTTCGCGCCAGCACTGAGCTTTGCCGCCAGTCGCTCGTCTACGTAAGGGCCCTTCTTCAGCGATCGTCCCATTCTTCATTCCACCTGAATTACGTAATCAATTGACCGTTACGGCGACTCCAGCGACGGCGAACGATCGCCGAGCTGCTTGGCTTACGTCGCTTGCGAGTCTTTCCACCCTTGGCGAGTTTACCTGTTGGACTACAAGGATGACGACCGCCCGAAGTACGGCCTTCACCACCACCCATCGGGTGAGCAATCGGGTTCATCGCCACGCCGCGAACTGACGGGCGAATACCCTTCCAGCGGTTACGGCCAGCCTTACCGATACTCACATTCTGATGCTCAGCGTTGTCACAGGCACCGATCGTCGCACGGCATGCAGCCGGAACGCGACGCACTTCGCCTGACGGCAGAGTGATCTGAGCCCAGCCAGAATCGCGAGCGTTGAGCACCGCGGAGCTGCCGGCCGAGCGGCACAGCTTACCGCCGCCACCTGGCTGCATCTCGATGTTGTGCACAGTCATGCCGAGCGGAATCGCGCTCAGTGGCATCGCGTTACCGACGATTGGCTCCATGCCAGCACCGGGTCCGCTCTGAATTGTCTGGCCGACCTTCAGGCCTTCCGGAGCAATGATGTAAGCCTTCTTGCCGTCGGCATACTTGATCAGGCAGACGTGGGTCGTGCGGCAGGGATCGTACTCAACGGTCAGCACTTCGGCCGACACGCCGTCCGTGCGACGAAAGTAGTCCACATGACGATACATCTGCTTGTGACCGCCACCACGGTGACGGGCGGTAATCTTACCCTGATTATTTCGTCCGCCGCGCTTCTTCTGGCGGCTGACCAACGACTTCTCAGGGCGATTGGTGCGCAGGGTAACGGCATCGTGTGTATTAACCGATCCCGCCCGGCGTCCCGCACTGGTTGGATTATATTGCTTGATAGCCACAACACGCCCTCAATTTGAATAACACGTACTACTCACCGCCCCGACTACGCCAGTGGAATGCTATATCCCTTAGCCAGCGTAACGATGGCCTTGCGAGGACGACGGCGAACCACCGTGCCCGTTCGCGTGCGACGTGACTTGGATGACTGGGTCACGGTATTCACGCTTTCGACGATCACGGAATACTCCGTCGTCACCTGACGCGCAATTTCACCCTTGTCGAGGTCGCCCTCAACCAGGAACGTGTACTTGCGGCGCTCGGCGAGCTCCGTCGTCTTTTCAGTAACCAACAGTCTTACGATGGGATTTGACATCTCACTCACACCCGATTGACTTCATGTATTCCGAATCAGCTGCCAACCAGCGCGCTGCAGGAAGCAGCGTCCAGCACCACGAATCGATGACGCAACACTTCGTGGCAGTTGATGTCTGATCGCCGCATCACAGTGACGTTCGGCAGGTTTCGCGAAGCCAGCACCAGATTTGGATCAGCAGCTTCGATCACCAGCAGGCATTTCTCACCCTTGAGGGAGTGTTGCCCGAGCAGTGTCAGCAGCGACTTCGTCTTGTGATCGGCCAGCTTCAAATCAGAAATCACTTTGAGCTGACCAGCTTCCACCTTCACTCGCAGAGCCATCTTGGTAGCGACCGCGAGCGACCTGCGAGGCAGACGATAATACCAGCAACGTGGCGATTTGGCGAATGCATGACCGCCGCCGACGCGCACTGGAGTTCGGCGATTGCCCGCACGAGCCCGGCCGGTACCCTTCTGCTTATACATCTTCTTCTTGGTGCCGACGACTTCCGCGCGGGTCTTCGTTTTGTGAGTTCCGGCGCGCAAGTTGGACTGATACATCACCACGGCCTGATGCAGTAAAGACATCGAGACTTTGGAGTAGAAGGAATCAGCCTGTGGAATATCCGACATGATTTACTCGCTCTATTCAATTTGCCGCAGCGGGCGTCAACTAGGCCTCAATTTGCTTTCGCACAACGACCACACCGCCAACTGGCCCAGGCACAGCACCGCACACCGCAATCAAGCCTGTGTCGGGTGTGTAAGATGCAACAGATAGATTACGCACGGTGATCTTCGCATTACCGTATTGGCCAGCCATCTTCATGCCGCGCTGAACGCGGCCAGGATGAGTATTCTGACCGGTCGAACCACCACTGCGATGCACCTTCTTCACGCCGTGAGTCGCATTCAATCCGTGGAAGTTGTGGCGCTTCATCACACCAGTAAAGCCACGTCCCTTGGAGATACCAGAGACGTCCACCTTCAGGCCCTTCTCTGCGAAGGGCGCATCAACTGCCTCGCCGACTTGATACTGCCGGGCCGCTGGATCAATGCGAGACTCGCGTGTCGCCAGAACCTTTTCATTGCGAACCAACTGCATCTGAATCGCATCATACTGGTCGCGGGCTGCTGTTCGCACCAGCGACACTTTACACGGCCCGACCTGCAACAGGGTGACGGGAATTAAAGCACCGTCGTCCCCGTACATCTGCGTCATGCCGACTTTAGTTGCCAGAATCTGTGTATGCATTATTTCACTCAACTATCGCACTAGGCCGTCTTAATACGCACATCAACGCCCGCCGGAAGCGACAGCTTATTCAGCGCGTCGATCGTCTTGGCACCAGGGCGAGCAATTTCGATAAGTCGTTTGTGAGTCCGGATTTCGAACTGCTCGCGCGACTTCTTGTCGATGTGCGGGCTACGCAGCACCGTATATCGTTCAATACGCGTTGGCAGCGGAATCGGGCCCCGAACATCCGCTCCCGTTCGCTTAGCTGTATTAACAATGTCCGCGGCCGACTGATCCAAAATGGAATTGTCGTAGGCTTCAATACGGATGCGGATTTTGTCTTGGCTCATAATGGTCCTCAGAAAAATGCGGGCGGGGGTTTTACGGGTTGGCTTTTGCACTGTCAACCGTCTTCACCATTGGTAAACACGGCCTTCCCATGCGAGGCAAGCAGCTCGCAGAGGCTTGACAGGAATTGCTCAAATCAGCCCGAGGCAGTTCAATTGATCTTGCCTGGCTGACTCGGCAGGGGCTGAAGCTGGTTCAGGATCCCCTTGAAGTTCCCCGCAGGCACTATTTGCGTTTGAGGGTTGTCAATTTTGCCCTTAACTTCAATGACAACCCAGCCTTTGGTGGCTTCACGCGTGGCGTTTCTCAGCAGATCGCCCACCTGGGGTACTACCGGAACCCAGAAAGGCAGTTGTGTCTTTGGCAGCATTGAATAGGGCAGCATCGAGTAGAATCGCAGTCTGACGTCGCCGTCAAACGTCGCTTCTCCCTGTCCGCGAAGTTGCACAGTATCTCCAACGAGGTCGATGGCGTCAAACGCGTAGCGGCCTTGTCCGAGGTTGAAATTGATAAGTGCGTAGTTAAATGCGGCTGAATTGGAGACTTGGGGGTTCAAGGCGTTCAAGAGCTGCACGACGACGGGAACTTCGTATAGTGCGGCAGGGCTGATCTGAATCTGTCCCGTGCCTGTGATCGAGCGTTGGTTCGATCCTCGTCCATTGATGGTCGTCCAGCCATGGATCGTGCCGCGCAGCTTGTCCCGGTTATCCAGATACTTCCGGGCAAACGTCTGCAACTGCCCGTGCGAGAAGTTCACTCGGACGTGATATTCCGGAACCTCGTCCGTGGAGGTCGTCGCGCTCATTTTCAACAAGCCGTCGACGAATTGCGCCGTAACTTGCTCATCCTGAGCTTCGGTGCGGTCTGTCCGGCCTTCTAAAGCAGCGAGCGAACCGAGAGTCATCAGGCCATTCCGGTAGTGGAAGGGACCGCGGACATCGGTAAGTTCGTACTTCTCGAAAACCTTCAGCAGCGTCAGGTTGAGCTTGCCGTCAATGACGGCCTCAGCGCCGTCCCAAGTGCCTGTGGATTCAACAGTTCCGTGCACGCCGTCGAGCGTCATCCCAGCCTGCACCTGATTGCCCGCCAAGTCGGATCTCAGGGACCAGGCGGCCGTCATCGGATAGCGAACGTCGGACGTACCGCGCAGTTCGAGCATGCCCTCCAGATCGAGCGGCTCGTCCGGATTCAGTGCAGCCAGAATGGACCGCAAACCGGGTGCGACGGCTTGCTTCAAATCATTGTTCGGATGCAGGTTGCGGACGCTCATCGTCTGCAGCCGCACCTTCCAGTCGCCGTTGTCCCCCATCGTCACTGCGGACTTTTCACCGGAGTTGATGACGAACAAGGAGGAGTCATGTCGCCCCTCCAGGCTGCGGATCTTCAGCAAAGCGGGTGTCTTCTTCGGGATGCCCGGCGTGTACTCGAACGCGGCTTCGATATCCGTCAACTGATAGGGGAAGCGGCGGATCAAGCAGCTCCCGCGGCTGATGTCGATACGCGGGAGCGAAACGACGGCTGGCTGATTCTCGATCCATTTCACCCGAGTTTCGACGTGCTTGATTTCTCCCGCCGGCTGGAATTCGGCCCACAGTGTTTTCAGGCTGGCCGGAACGGCCTGATACAGGGTCTCGTCGATCGGTGCGTCGAGCGTCACCACCGTCAGATCGAGATCGCCGACTCCCGCTACCTTCGAGAACCGACCCGCCCCCCGCAGTCGCGCCCCGCCGTGAACTCCCTTCAGATCCATGAAGGTCCACGTCTTGCCGTCGTAGCCCAGCTTGCCGCTGAGGTCATCCACCCGGTACGGGAACGCCGTGTAGTTCATGCTGCCGTCGTGCAGGACGCCATTCAGCGTCGGCACAAAGCCGGGGCCGCTTCCCGGTTGCTTTTCCAGGTGCCAGTCGCCGTCGACCAACCCCTTCAAGTTCATGGAAGTAATGGTCTTGCGCAATCCCGGCGGGCAGGCTGCCAGGAACTGATCGTCGATTGGCAGGTCTTTGACGGCAATATCCAGTTGAATCCAGGCGTTCGGGCCGGGATTGCGAACTCGACCGGTGAGGCTGATCGGTTGCCGACCGGCATAGCCACGCAGGTCCAGCAGCAGATCGGTGCCTTCCTGTTTGATGCTGCCGACCGCATCGTCCACTCGATACGGGAAGACTTCGTGCATCGCCGAGCAGTGATTGGCGGAAACCGTGAACGTTTCGGGCTTCCATTTGCCCGTTTCGTCGCTGGCAATCACAGCTTCCATGTCGAGGAAGCCGACGAGGTGGTGAGCGTCGTAGATCTTGCCGAATCCCAGCGACAGGCGACGCCGCAAGCGGTCGTCACAGGCAATGTTCTTCAACGCGACATTGAGCCGTCCACTCGGTCCGGCCTCTTCCTGATTGATCTCACCCTGAATCGCGAGTTCCGTCGGTCCGTTGTTGCCGGTCAGTCGATGAAACTTGATCGCGCCATTCCCGATCTCAACCTTTCCGGCCAGGTTCTGCATTGGAAACGCGAGAGCCGTGTTAGAGATCTCACCGCCGACGATGTCGCAGACCAGTCGGCACATCGGGACTTCATCCGGTGTAGCGAGCTGCACTTCAAAGCCCAGGTTCAGATCCAGCTTGAGGCCGAGAACTGAATCCGCGCCGCCGAGGTTTTCCACGGGAATCGTGTGAGCAATCGCGTTCGGTACGACAGTCGTCGCCGACACGGGTACGAGACCCTGTCCCTTGGAGTTCTCCGGCGATTGATGAGGGCGAACTGGATCAACCCAGTCTCGCCGGGCGATGCCGCGAATCGAGAACGGTGACGAGGCTTTAGGATCGGGCTCCGCGAACATTTCGTCGCGCAGCTTCTGTTCGATGCCAGCCACGGATTCCAGAACTCGCGGCTCGAAAGTTCCGACGTAGTTCAATAACTCGCGGTTGACGGTCAGTCCCTTCAGGCTGCCCACCAGCAGGCCGGTCTTGGCATCCACATTCAGCTTGCCGTCGACTGCGAGTCGACCGACGCGGTCAGCGTCCAGCCGCGCTTCAAAACGCAGGCTGCGTTTGGCGGTCGGGGTCAGAGCGACGCCGATGTTTTTCAGCAGGACCGTGCTGGCGGTTTCGGAGTTCTGGGCAATGCGGGCGACAACTTGAGCGTTCTCAATGGTGCAGGCGGGCAGAGCACCCTTCTTGCCCTCCGGCAACGGCGGCAGCTTTTGCCAGTTCCACTTGCCGTCTGCTGAACGATCCAGACTCAGTTGCGGACGTACCAGCCGCACCTTCTGGACGATGACTTCCTGGCGTTCCAGAAAGGCGGCGCGGTCCAGGTCGACGATGCACTGCGAGAGCGTCACCAGCGGCTGATTCTCGTCGGGCAGCGTGAGCGAAAAGTCTTCAATGTGCACCTGCCCCAGCCAGTCCACGGCGACGCGGCCCAGTTCGACCTTCACGTCGGGAGCCCACTTGTGAACGGCATCCATGAACGCCTGATGCAGCAGTTCGTCGCTGTGCTTCCACAGATAGAACCCATAACCGCCAGCGGCGGCGACGAGCACCATCACGATGAGACATACCCATTTGCAGGTCCGCCAGAGGGTTTTCAGCATGAACTGACTCCTCTGAAGCGATTCGGCAGACGGTCAAACAATGGGATGAGCCCCACACCGCTCAGCACCAGCATCGGGAACTCGGCCGGCAGGCGATAACGAATCGATCCAATGAAGACGGCGTGCACGGCGGCGAAGTACACCACCGGGCCCAGCAGCAACAGCAGCCGAGCCGGGTCAATGCCGGTGCGTCTTAGACCCCAGATCAGCAGGCCGATCATCAGGAAAAAGTAGGCCGCGAAGCCCGCACACATCCACCAGCGGCGGAATTGCTCGGCGTTCGGCCAGGGGCTCCAGAACCGCCAGAGCTTGATGACGCCCAGTTCAATCGCCCGCAGCGGATTGGCCCGGACGAACTCGATCGCGCGGCGTCGGTATTCCTGATCCATGTCGTATTCGGACATGGTCGCCAGCAATCGATCGTCTTCGAAGAACTGCATGTCGCTGTCGCCGGTCGCGCCGGGATGCAGGCCATCGTAAAGGCTCGGCCCGACCCACAGCGTCGTCGGAATGGCATGTCCCACCACTTGCCAGTTGCGGTAAGCCCACGGCGCGAGTGACACAGCCAGTCCCAATAACACGCAGCCGGCTTCAATTCCGGCTGTTTTCAAGGCAAAACGATTGCGAGCCCGCCATGCGGTGAACCCGACGTGAGCGACCACAAAGATCGGCCCGGCCAGTAGCCAGGTCGGACGGAAGTACGTTGCCAGAGCCACTCCGCACCCGGCGGCCAGAGCCAAGCCAAGTCGCGGCCGGCTGATTGTCTCGATAGGAGTCGTATCAGGATCGAGCCATCGTCCTCGCATCAGTCGGGCAAACAGCAGCAGGCTGATGAGCAGCGCCAATCCAAACGAAGTCTCGCTCAGAATCTCAACGCTGAAGCCGATTTGCGAGGGAGAAACGGCGGCCAGCAGACCGGCCCCGAACCCGGCACGCTCATCAAACAGGCTTCGTCCCAAAAGATATGTCAGCGCGCAGGCCGCCGCTCCGACAACCGCCAGAAGGCAGCGGGCTGCGAATAAGCTTTCCCCAAACAGCCGCACCGAGAGCGACAGCAACAGCGGAAACCCCGGCATCCGCATCACGCGGCGGGGCGGGTCGTAGATCGAGAACTCCTGACCGCGAGCCAGTTTGCAGCCGAGTTCCCAGTAGCCGTTGGCGTCGCCGGGAATCAGGAACTCGCGGTGGGCGACGCGATCAAGATAAGTCTGGACCGCGAGCGCAGCTCCGAAACGGAGCACGAGCGCAATCATGAAGACCCAGACCAGTCGTGCCGTCACTCGCCCATCCTTGGATAAAGAGGCTGAACTCTACGCCTGAGCAAAAAATACGGTCAATATGGAGTCCAACGCCCGGCTTCTGCGTTCCTCCGCGCGAATTCGCCGAACTCGACATCTCGCCTGAGCGAATTCCAAACGGAAATATCACTCGACTCCAAAAGCTGCCTCGTCAAATTGCCGGAATGTGATCGATCGTTCAAACTGCGACGCAGGCTGTCCTGCGGGCTGCAGGTTTCGAATTGTGACCATCGGTCGTTGTCGCATCGCACTGCTGTCTCGGGAACACGCGCCATGCTGCTGCCCATTAGTACGGACGCTCCGGTCTACTACTGGCCGTTCGCGACGGTTGGCCTGATTGTCGTTAACTTCATTTGCTTCCTGTTCACCGGCCTGGGTTCCGAAGAAGCCGCCCACATCTGGGGTCCGTGGGCTCTGGAACACGGCAACGGACTGCATCCGCTGCAATGGATCACCAGCAACTTCATCCACGGCGGATTCATGCATCTCTTCGGGAACATGATCTTCCTGTGGGGCTTTGGTTTGGTCGTCGAAGGCAAGCTGGGCTGGTGGAAGTTCTTGCTCGTCTACTTCGGTATCGGCATCTCGCAGTGCGCGTTCGAGCAGATCGTTACGTTGGGATTCAAACCCGAGACGACAGTTGAGCAAAAGTTCGGCGATGCGCTTGAGGAACTGCGCGCCGAACTCAAGGACGAAGGACTCAGCGACGAAGAAGTCGAAGCCCAGGTAACTCAGTTCAAGGAAGAACTCACCAGCGCAGTTGCTCTTCACGGGTCAAAATCCTTTGGCGCGTCGTCCATCGTCTACGGCCTGATGGCGATGTCGCTGGTCTGGGCTCCCAAGAACGAGGTAACGCTACTCATCATGCTTGGCTTCCGGGTTTTCACTTGGGAAGTCACCATCATGTCGTTCTCGGCCTGGTACATCGGGCTCGAAATCCTGACGGCGGTCTTTGAGAGGTTCGCGATCGCAACGGCGACATTGCATGTGATGGGCGCCGTCGCTGGATTTGGATTGGGCACGCTGATGCTCAAAAAGAACATGGTCGACTGCGAAGACTGGGACTTGTTCGCCGTCATGAGCGGCCATTACGGCCCGCACGCGCGCGACAAGTTCGGGAACCGCATCGAACGCCCGGTAGACAACCGCAAGGCCATCGTCGCCGAAGAACCAGCTCCCAAGAAGAAACCGAAGCAGCACGGTCCTTCCGCCAGCACCGTGCAGAAGAAGCTGGAAGAGATCGAAGAGTTCATCGCTCAGGAAGACTTCGTCACCGCGAATGATGAACTCTACAACCTGCGATTGAAGGACAAGAAAGCGATACTGGATCCCATCCCTCTTAAGGACCTGATTGCCGGCCTGTTCAAAGGCAAGCACTGGGACGAAGTACTGCCGCTGATGGACGAGTTCATCGAGACCTACCCGGATCAGGCGGCTCCCATCCGCATGCGACTGGCGAACTATCATCTCACGGTCACCGAAGACCCGCGTTCTGCGCTGAAGGCCTTGAAGCCCATCACCCAGGAAACGCTCTCCGACGAAGCCCGAGCGACATTTCAGAAGCTGGTCAAAACCGCCAAGAGCGCCCTCAAGGTCGACGAAGCGTAAGCTCTGGAATGCTCCAGCAACGCAGCACTCAGCGTCGGAACAACCACGTTTGTGGCTGGATATGCGGTCGGGGCTGAGGTGCTTCGCACCCAGGGCCAGTCGAGTATCCGCCGGGCTGAGCGGCGAGTTCAGGATCTTCCCACAGGCCATCTACGGTCGGCGGACCTGACTGCGATGTGTAGCCTTCGTTGCCCGTGTAGCCGGGATAGATGCGGTTGTTGGAGGGGCCGTCCGTGCGCACTCGCTCCACAAATAGGGCCGAGTCTCCCAAGCTGTGGTGGTCCCCCCAGATCTTGTAGTGGCCGTACGGTCGTTCAAACTGGCACCCGATGGTGCAACAGCAGCCGAGCAGCATCAGCGTGATGGGTCGTAATGAAACCATGTCACTTGCAGGTTGACGGACAGTACAGCCGCGCCACATCGCGCGTTGCGACCTTGATCGTCGTAACGATTGCAACGATCGAAACGATTCTGCGGCCCGTCAGCAAGAACCGACGAATGGAGGGAAACCTCTGCTTCGAAGCGTCTGCTGAGTCTTTATCTCTGGCTGACTGCGCAAACTTTGCGGGCGATTGAGGATCGCCTCAATGTTGTTCCGCAGGCGTATCAACGCGATTGGAGGCCACTGTCGAACGTGTGCACGTCGCGGCAGTCAGACTGGCAAGAAATCTCGCCAGCAATAGCATCGTCTCAGCGGCTACGGGCTGCTTTCAGGATCTGTTCGAACCACAAGGCGAATTCATGGCACGCTTCGCGATGATGACTGGCTGGTGTCTGCTGTTGGTCGGTGTTCTGGCGAATGCTAAGGCTCAGGACGTGCGGCCCGACGGAACCAACGAGGTTCGCATCAATCCCGAGCGCGACTGGCCGTGGTGGCGCGGTCCGGCGCGCAATGGTGTGGCCGCGAATCAAAAAGTGCCGACCGAATGGAGTGACTCCACCGCCGTTGTCTGGAAGAGCCCGGTGCCTGGTCGCGGGCATGGCTCGCCGATCGTGGTGGGTGACCGCATCTTTCTGGCCACTGCGGATGAAGAGCGGCAGGTCCAGTCGATGCTGTGCTTCGATCGTGAGACGGGTAAGCAACTCTGGAAGACCGATCTGCATACCGGCAACTTTGTGACGGAGAAGATCAACAAAAAGAGTTCGCACGCGTCGTCGACTCCGGCCTGCGACGGCGAGCGAGTCTTCATCAACTTCCCCAACAGCAACGCCATTCATACGACCGCTTTGAGTTTGAAGGGCGACATTCAGTGGAGCACGCGCGTCAGCGACTACACCCTGCATCAGGGTTACGGATCATCTCCCGCCGTGTTTGAATCGCTGGTACTGGTCACTTCCGACAACAAAGCCGGCGGTGCTGTTGCCGGGTTGCGTCGGGGTACCGGCAAAGTTGTGTGGACCAATTCGCGGCCCAAGCTGCCGAACTACGTCTCGCCGATCGTGCTCAATTCGTCGGGTCGAGATCAGCTCTTCATGATTGGTTGCGATCTGGTGTCGAGCTTCGATCCGCGCGACGGCAAGAAACTGTGGGAGGTCGGAGGTTCCACCACCGAATGCGTGACATCGACCGTGACGGACGGGCAACTGATCTTCACGAGCGGTGGATACCCTCGAAACCATGTTGCCGCAGTGAAGGCCGATGGCTCGGGCAAGATCGTGTGGGATAACAACTCACGCGTGTATGTGCCGTCCATGCTGATTAAGGATGGCTATCTCTACGCAACAGCGGATGCCGGCGTAGCGATGTGCTGGGAGAGTGCCACCGGCAAGGAAATCTGGAAGGGACGACTCGGCGGCACTTTCAGTTCTTCGCCGGTACTGGTAGGCGATGTGGTCTACGCCACCAATGAAGAAGGTGAGACGTACCTCTTCAAGGCGTCGCCTAAAGAGTTTCAGTTGGTGGGCAAGAACAAGCTCGGCGATGAAGTCTTTGCCAGCCCGACCATCTGCGGTGGTCGCATCTATCAACGCGTCGCCATCAACACGGACGGCAAACGACAGGAAGTGCTGTACTGCATCGGCGGCTAATCTTTCGATTGCAGACGACCGACGGATGATTCGAAGAACTTGCGACGGCGAGTCTCAACGGGAGCAACTGCGGCTGTCGCCTGTTGCAGTTCCGAGTAAGTCGCCTGGCAGTAGCGGCAGCCGATCGTCTGCAGATGAAACTGGATGTAGTCCGCGAGTGGGCCTTCCAGCACTCCGAGCACATAGCTGCCCAGAGTGGCGCGCGTCGGACAACTCAGGCGGTTGCGCCGCCAGACTTCGCCGACGGAATGCTCACCGCTCTCGCGCCGTTGAATGATTTCCGATAAGCGGCGGCGCATTGCTTCCGAGTCACGCAGTTCCCGCTCCAGTTCCGCCGCCCGCGCGACAGCCAGTTCCTCGTCGAGGAAAGCCAGCAGTTCGTCGTCGGTGAACTCAATCATTGCGGTCGCTTCAAGTGGGAAGGACAGGTTTGTAGGTCGGATTGCCCACTAGTTTGTATTCCGGATGCTGGCTTGAGTCTGTTCCAGGAAGGGTTGAATCAGGTCCGCCAGTTGTTCGATTTCCAGCAGAAATGCGTCGTGTCCGTACGAGCTTTCCAGTTCGACGAACGACACGTGTCGTTTGGCATTCAGCAGCGCCGCCACGATGTCTTGCGACTGAGCCGTCGTGAAGAGCCAGTCGGACGTGTACGACGCCAGCAGGAAGCGCGCGTTCGTCGCTGAGAACGCCTTCGTCAAAGATCCATGCGCACTGGCCAAGTCAAAGTAGTCCATCGCGTGGGTGAGGCACATGTAGCTGTTGGCATCAAACCGCTCGACGAAACGCTTGCCCTGATAGTGCAGATAGCTTTCGACCTGAAACTCGGTCTGATGCTTCAAGTCGTAGGCCAGTTTGTCGCTGTGCTGCAGCCGTCGACCGAATTTGTTTTCGATGGAGACTTCGGACAGATAGGTGATGTGAGCCACCATGCGCGCCAGCGCAAGCCCGTAACGCGGACCATCGGGCAGATGATAGTAGTCGCCGCCGTTGAACGCGGGATCGACCTGAATGGCTCGCCGCCCGACGGTGTTGAACGCAATCCCCTGAGCGGACAGTCTCGCCGCCGAAGCCAGGCACACAGCAGCATGCATCTGATCGGGGAATCGTGCGGCCCAGTCGAGTGCCTGCATGCCGCCCAGGCTGCCGCCAATCACTGCCAGCAACTTCGGCACGCCGAGATGTTGCACGAGCGCCGCGTGAACTCGAACAATGTCGCCGACGGTGATGAACGGAAACCGGCTGCCATAAGGCTTGCCTGTCGCGGGGTCAGTGCAACTCGGTCCCGTCGTGCCTTTGCAGCCGCTCAATGCGTTCGCGCAGATGATGAAATACTTATTGGTAACGAGGCCCTTACCCGGCCCGACGAATTCATCCCACCAGCCGGGCTTGCGATCAGTCGGCGAATGCCAGCCAGCAAGGTGAGCGTCACCCGACAATGCATGACAAATGAAGATCGCATTGTCCTGCGCTGGGGACAGCTTGCCGTAAGTTTCATAAGCAACAGTGATCGGGCCGAAGGACTGGCCACTTTCCAACTGCAAGCCATCGGCTTCAAAGAGCGTCGCGTATTTCGTTTCCACAAACCCGACCGAGTCCGGCCCCGGCACGATCGGCGGAGCCTCTTCGGTCTGTTGCAGAAGTTGCTGTTCATCAACCATACGTTTCTCAGACTTCCAGTATCTGGCTGCAAACTCTCAGGGGAATCTTGCGACATGCTCGCGAGTCACAGCTTGTTAGCAACTCAGGCGAGCCAGTCTTCAATCACGTTGCCACGAACATCCGTCAGACGGAAGTCTCGGCCCTGGAAACGATGCGTCAACCGCAGGTGGTCCATGCCAAAGAGGTGCAGCAACGTCGCGTGAAAATCATTCATGTGCACGGGCTTCTCAGTCACGTTCCAGCCGATCTCGTCGGTGTCTCCGTAGGTCAAACCGCCCTTCAGTCCGCCACCGGCCATGAGCAAAGTGAAGGCATTTGGATGATGGTCACGACCTGTAACTGCCTGACCTGCAGTGCGGTTCTCTCCCAGCGGAGTGCGACCGAATTCGGAACCCCACACGACCAACGTCTCATCCAGCAGTCCGCGTGCTTTGAGATCCTTGATCAGAGCAGCGATCGGTTGATCGACGACCTCCGAGTTGTAGCTCAGTTCCTTGTCGAGGTTGCTGTGATGATCCCAGCTCGAATAGACGATGTTGATGAACCGCACGCCGCGTTCGACCATCCGCCGCGCGAGCAGGCAGTTCCTCGCGAAGTTCGAGCGAGTGCTGCCCATCTGGCCTCGCCCGCCGCCTGCCGGTTCGGAAGTGCGATCCACTCCGTAAGCTTTCAGCGTCTCTGGAGACTCGGAGGACAGATCGATCAACTCGGGCGCGGCGGACTGCATGCGGAACGCCAACTCGTAGCTCGCAATGCGACTCGCGATCTCCGGATCATGCATGAGCTCGAAGCGTTCGCGATTCACCTGCTGTAGCACGTCGAGGCTCGCACGCTGCAATTCGGGCGGCAGTCCGGCTGGGTTGGCGAGGTTCAACACCGGCTCGCCCTGATTGCGAAACAGCACGCCAGAGTACGTCGATGGCAGAAACCCGCTTTGCCACAGAGACGTGCCGCCGCTGGAGCCTCGACCCGCTGTCAGCACGACATAGCCTGGCAGGTTCTGCGAGGCGCTGCCCAAGCCATAAGTCAGCCACGAGCCCATCGCTGGCAGGCCGAACATGGCTCGACCGCACTGCAGCATCAGTTGGCCGGGATGATGATTGAACTGGTCGGTGTGCATCGACCGCACCATCAGCAGGTCGTCTGCGCAACCCGCGATGTGCGGCAGCAAGTCAGAAAACACCATGCCGCAATCGCCGTGGTGACCCCAGCGCCGCTGACTACCCATCAGCGTCGCCGACTCCTTCTTGATGAACGCAAACCGCACCTTGTCGGTCATCTCTTTGGGCAGCGGCTGGCCGTGCAGTTCGTTGAGTTTCGGCTTCGGTGTGAACAGGTCGAGCTGCGATGGAGCTCCTTCAAACAGAAAGAAGATGCAGGCCTTCGCACGCGGTTCATAGTGAGTCGGCTTGGGTGCCAGCGGATTGACGGTCGCTCCCGTTTCCGCAGCGGACAGCAGGCCATCGGCCAGCAGGGCGGAACTCAGGCCCGCCGCACCCAGACCGCAGGCGGTGCTGGTGAGGAAGTCGCGTCGAGTTGTCTCCCAAGGCGAATTCATGCTGGTGATCCTCTCGCTACGGAGCGATGTCGGACGAACGTTCGAAGATTCTTGTTTCAGAATCTGTAACGAGCATTCTGGCCGCTGGCGCTGTCAAAATAGACACAGGCGTACTTTAACCGGTCTGGCCCCCGTGCCACACCGCTGGGGACTTCTGGCCCGCAAATGGCGGTTGGACTTTGCCGACCTTACGATTCGCGCGGCTGAACTCCGCCGCGAGTTCGTTTGGACTTTCAGGAATTGAGATTTCGTTCTTATGGCTGCGCTGCACGGGTTCTTGAACATCAACAAGCCGACCGGGGTGACCTCGGCAGAAGTCGTGAATCGAGTGAAGCAGGTGTGCCGTTCGGTCACCCGCCAGAACCACGTCAAGATCGGCCATTGCGGCACGCTCGACCCGCTGGCCAACGGCGTGCTGGTGCTTTGCCTGGGGCACGCGTCGCGTCTGCAGGACATCCTGCATGAGCAGCCGAAGTCGTACGTCGGTCGCTTTCTGCTGGGACAGGAAACCAATACCGAAGACACCACGGGCGAAGTGACGCTCGAAACTGAGATCGGCGATCACGTCACCCGTGAAGCAATCGCCGCCCTGCTGCCTGAGTTCACCGGACGTATCGCTCAGGTTCCCCCGGCGTTCTCGTCCATCAGCATCGATGGCCGCCGTGCCTACAAGATGGCCCGCAAGGGACGTGATGTGGAGATCGACGCCCGCGACGTCGAGATCTTCGAGCTGGCACTGACGAGCTTTGAGCCTCCCTACCTAGACCTGAAGATCACCTGCGCCGCAGGTACCTATATTAGGTCGCTGGGACGAGACATCGGCCGTCGCCTCGGCTGCGGAGCGACAATGGCAGGCCTGACGCGTGACGCGGTCGGGCCATTTCGACTCGACGATGCCATGCACATCGACCACCTGCAGAACAACAACCTGCAAACAGCTCTCCACCCGCCAGCGCACGCGATTCCCAACTTCCCTCTGTGGAAGGTGATCGGTCGCTATGAGGCTCTCGCCCGCATGGGCAACCCCGTGCCGATCGCTCACGCGGAAGCCCTGCCAAACGACGGTGTCGTCGAATCACGAATCGGCTTCGTGGGAGAATGCGGCAGGTTACTGGCCATCGGCGAAGTCCGCCCGGATCGTCAGGACCTCAAACCGCGCATCGTGCTGAGCGACAAGATCGGCTGGGGTAAGTAACCTTCAACTCGCCTTTCAATGAGCGAAAGGTGTCTCATACTCGAATGCATTCCTATGAGGACCTTTCCTATGTCTGATTTCAGTCGACGTCAGTTTCTGGAAGTGGCGGGGGCAATTGGAATAGGTGCGGCGCTCCGCACGAGCGCGGTTGCAGAGAACGGCGCCGCGAAACCCAAGATCAAGCTTGGTCAGATCGGGGTCGGCCACGCCCATGCATCAAAGCTGTCGGTGTATCGAGCGTCTGCTGATTACGAAGTGGTCGGTATCGTCGAGCCCGATGAACAACTGCGGCGCAAGCAGGAGTCGCAGGCTCCGTATAAGGACCTGCCGTGGATGACTCGCGAGCAACTGCTCAACGTGCCCGGACTGCAGGCGGTGCTGGTGGAAACGCAGGTCCGCGATCTGCTGAACAACGCCGAGGTTTGCATCACGGCTGGCAAGCATGTGCATCTCGACAAGCCCGCTGGCGAATCCCTGCCGCAGTATCAACGCCTGCTGGCTGCGGCTGAAAAACAAAAACTGCTCGTCCAGATGGGGTATATGTTTCGGTATAATCCCGGAATCGTGTTACTCAGAGAATGTATCAAGAACGGCTGGCTGGGTGAGATCTTCGAAGTTCACACCGCTATGAGCAAGGTGGTTCCGGATGGTCAGCGGAAACAACTGGCTGAGTATCCCGGTGGGATCATGTTTGAGCTCGGTTGCCACGTGATCGATCTGGTGATCGGCGTGCTGGGCAAGCCGAAGGAAGTGACGGCGTATAATCATCAGGTAGCTCAGAAACCGGACAAGCTCGTCGACAACATGCTGGCGGTATTCAACTACGACCGCGCGATCGCGACGGTGAAGTCGAGCGCCATTGAGGTTGAAGGGGGCGAGCGTCGCCACTTTGTGGCCTGTGGCACCGAAGGGACGCTGCATATTCAGCCGTTGGATAACCCGAGTGTGCGGGTGGCGTTCTCGAAGCAGCGTGGCAAGTTCAAGGCCGGATATCAGGATGTCACGCTGCCGAAGTATTCGCGGTATGTGGATGACGCCGCGGACATGGCACGGATCATTCGAGCCGAGAAGCCTTCTGACTTTTCGTACGAGCATGACCTGATCGTGCAGGAGACGGTGCTCCGTGCCGCCGGCGTTCTAACGAAGTCGTAGTGCATTATTGGCGCTGAGACGGATCACAGAAGAACTCTGCACAGACTGAGCGGCAAGGCGCTAGCCGCCGGTTCTGCCATCATTCGTTCTCGCTGTGCGATTCACCCGCCGCTAGCGCGTTGCGGCTCACCAGACTGAGAAGTTGCTGACGCTATTGTTTCGCAGCTCGTCACCTACTTCTGGCCTTCGGATTGGTAACGTCCCCAGCTGCGGCGGTATCGTGTGTGGTCGCGAGGTTCACGCTCCGCCGAGGCTTGTTCATCAGAGAGGTCGCCATGTCAGACGTACAAATCCGCTGCCGGGAGAACGGACCTTTGCTGGTTACGGGATCGTTCACGCTGGTGGACCATCTGGGCAACCAGCATGACATCTCGGGCAAGCCCAATGTCGCGCTCTGCCGATGCGGCGCCAGCAAGAACCGTCCGTTTTGTGATGGCACTCACAAAACAACCGGGTTTCAGTCCGCTGAGACCGCGCCACCTTCAGCAACTCCGACGGCGTGAAACTTGCGTGGTTAAGTTCCCCACGTGGCGGACGTACCTCGCGTCTGCGCTGAGTTTCGCAACTTGCTGCACGCAGGAAAGGGGATGAGTCGGGAGACTCGCCCCACAAGATCTGAAGAGGTCCAGTCATGAGCCTGCATTCTGCATCACGACGGCACTTTCTGGCGACTCAGGCCACGAGCATCGGGGCGACCGCCCTCGCGTGGATGCTGCATCAGGACGGTGTATTCGCTGCTCCGAAGAAGCCTGAAACTCAGCCAGCAGTGTTTGATCTCAAGGCAAAGTCGCCCGCACGAGAGCCTCAAGCAAAGGCCATGATCTCGTTTCAGATGCAAGGCGGCCCGTCGCACTTGGACCTCTGCGACCGCAAGACGGAACTCGAAAAGCATCACCTGCAGAACTTCAAGGGTGACATCAAGTACGACAACGCTGCCGAAGCGAGTGCCAAGCTGTTCGCGGGTCCGTGGCAGTGGAGTAAGCACGGTGACTGCGGGATGGAATTGAGTGACCTCGTGCCCGGCATGGCATCGATTGCTGACGACATCACGCTCATCCGGTCGATGCACACGGGCGTCAACAATCACGGCCAGTCCATCTTCGCGCTCAGTTCCGGTCGGCCCTTCGCGGGTCGGCCTTCACTGGGTTCGTGGCTGACGTATGGGTTGGGTTCAGCTAACGAGAATTTGCCCGCCTATCTGGTGCTCACCGATCCCGGTGGCCTGCCGGTGGAAGGCATCTACAACTGGACCAACGGGTGGCTGCCGTCGCTCTATCAAGGCACAGTCATTCGACCGAAGGAACCGCGGATTCTGAACCTCGACCCGCCTCCGAATATGCCGGTCAGTGCGCAATCTCGGTTCTTGTCTCTGCTCAACGACATCAATCGTGAGCATCTTGAGGAGCATCCGGGAGAACAGGACCTCGCAGCACGCATCGCGAGCTATGAACTCGCCGCCCGCATGCAGACAGCGGCGAAGGAAGCCCTCGACATCTCTCAAGAGACAGAAGCAACTCAGGCCGCGTATGGACTCAACAACCCGACGACCAAGGAATATGGCTCGCGCTGTTTGATTGCTCGGCGACTGGTCGAACGCGGCGTGCGGTTCGTGCAAATCTGCACCGGCAATCAGACGTGGGACCATCACGGCAACATCCTGAAATCACTGCCTGCTGCCTGTCAGCGTACCGATCGGCCGATTGCCGCGCTGGTGCAAGACCTCAAGCAGCGCGGTCTACTGGATTCCACGCTGGTGCATTGGGGCGGTGAGATGGGGCGCCTGCCCGTTATTCAGAATGAGAAGAATATAGGTCGCGATCATAATACTTATGGCTTCAGTGTCTGGCTGGCGGGCGGTGGTGTGAGGGGTGGCTATATCCACGGTGAGACCGATGAGTTCGGTCACAAAGCCGTGCGCGACATCGTCAACCATTACGACTTCCATGCCACCGTGCTGCATCTATTCGGTATCAACTTCCGCGAACTGGCCTTCACGCGCCCCACGGGCGACGGTTCCCTGATTGATGGTCAGGCTGCGCGCGTCGTCTCAGAGATTCTGCAGCGAGCCCCCGCGACCAACGCTCCCGCATAGTGGCCTGACTCGGAAGTGTTCTGACTTGAGAACCCTGCGTCTTCGTGCCTACTGAGTTGGGAATGGACCAAGACGTTTTTGGGCTACCAACGGAGCCGCAGCGAACTTGTCTCGATCGTTCACAAAATCTGTTGACAGCCTCGCCGCGTGTTCGTAGTGTACTACTTGTTCTAGTACACATGGTGCTGACATGGCTGGTGAGATTGAGATCATTCTGGGAAGCGCAGCTCCGCTGTATCGGCAGGTTGTCGATCAGGTGCGGCTGGGCGTGGCGACCGGCAAGTTTACTGTCGGCGAGCAGCTTCCCAGCGTGCGTACATTGGCAGAGAAGCTGCTCGTCAATCCGAACACGATTGCGCGAGCCTACGGCGATCTGGTGCGCGAAGGCGTGCTGGAGTCGCGGCACGGTCAGGGTGTCTTCATTGCCCCGCGCCGCTCGGTCTTTTCGGACGATGAGCGACAGCGACGACTGGCTCTGGCCGTGGATGCGCTCATCAGCGAGTCCGTCGGCCTGCAATGTTCGGTCGATGAGATTCGCACCGCCGTGGAAGCACGCTTGAAAGAACTGGGCCTCAGCAACCGCAAGAAGCGAGGATAACCATGCGCGATTACGTGATTGAGACCGCGGGACTTACGAAATACTACGGTTCGAAACTGGCTGTGAATCAGCTGGATCTGGTCGTTCCGCGCGGTGGGGTGTTTGCGTTCCTGGGACGCAATGGCAGCGGCAAGACCACCAGCATTCGCATGCTGCTGGGCTTTGAAACGCCGACGCGCGGAGCCTGCACGATTCTGGGATGCGACTCGCAACGCTTCACCCCTGAACTCCGCAATCGAATTGGCTATCTGACGGAAAGTCACTTCGCTTATGGCTGGATGAGCATTGCGGAATGTGAACGATTTCAGTCCGGCACGTTCGCCCGCTGGAACGCCAAGATTTTCGCGGCCGTCGTCGAACACTTTGGTTTGAGTCGCAAGGCGCGTATCAAAGATCTCTCGCGCGGCGAGAAAGCCGGTGTCTGTCTAGCGATGACCTTGGCGCCAGAGCCAGAACTGTTGGTCCTTGATGATCCGGCACTGGGACTCGATCCGGTGGCGCGACGAGCACTATTAGAAGCGATGCTGATTGTTACTCGTGGCACCGAACGCACGATCTTCTTCAGCTCGCACTTATTAGACGACGTGGAACGCGTTTCCGATCAGATTGCGATCATCGATCGCGGCGTGCTGCGAGTGCTCTGTCCCGCCCACGAGCTGGCGGAAAGGACCTGTTCATGGATCCTGAAGTTTGCAGGTCCGGCACCCACACTGCCCGACATCAGCGGGTTGCTGAATGTGTCCTCGTTCCCCGGTGAGATCCGCATCATCGCCGTCGGCGCGATTGATGAGAACGAACAGCGGTTGCGAGCGCTGGTGGGCGTGGACGTCGAGCGCGTGCCCGTCAACCTGCAAGATGCCGTGGTCAGCTACATGGACGATCGAGGTAGGCGCAAGAGCCTGTTTCAAAGCATCGGTGCCTGAGGGCCTTCAGCAGACAAGTACACAGCGGTCATCACACAAGGATTCGCGATGTCTACTCTCCTGTGGAAAGAATTCCGCGAGAACCTGAAATGGGGCGTGGTGCTCCTGGTTGTCTCGCTCCTGTATCAACTCGGCAGCCAGTTCGTTCAGCCGCACGAGCAGATACTGCTGGACTCGGAATTTGAAGCATATCTGGGCTTTGGCTGTGCTGTGGCAGCGGTGATTCTAGGGCTCTTACAGACGTTTCGTGAAGTCAGTCGCGATCGCTGGGCCTACCTTATGCACAGAGGCGTCACTCCCCGGGAAATTCTGCAGTCTAAAGCGAGTGTGGGGGTGGGCCTGTATCTCGTCGCGGCATTTGTCCCGTTGGGAATACTCGGTCTGTGGGCTTCGACACCAGGTAATGTTGCCGCGCCGTGGCATCCGCTGGCACTGCTGCAGCCGAGCTTGATGATACTGGCTGTCACACCATTCTGGTTTGTCGGAGCGTTGATCGCCGTGCGTGACGCCCGCTGGTATGCAACTCGTCTGATGACCTTCGGCTTACCTTCGGTCTGTGTTTTGTTCGGCCTGGTGGCGTTGTCGTATCATCGTGGCTGGGGAGTCGCAGTCTCGCTGGGATTAACCCTGTTGTCTTTGGCCTGTATGTTCGTGCTCGCCCGCAATGCCGTCGAATGGCGCGGACAGTACGCAAAGCTCCGCACTCCCGCGCGAACCGTACTAGCGCTCAATGCGGGCATCAGTATTATGATCACCCTGCTGGTGACCATCGGCTTCGTGGTGGAACTCGCTCGTCAGCTGTGGATGGCTCCGAATCCTCAACCAACCCAGGCGACGCTGCTGGAAGACGGCAAGTTGGAAGAAATCCGCTTCGACGCCGCGAACAGGTTTGCCGGACGGTACGTTGAACGCGAGAAGGTCTCACTCGTGCCCGAGAACCACTTGAACCTCAAACGGTATCCTGAGTGGATCCCGCAGGGTGACTTGCATGGCCGCAGTCCGACGCTGCCATTCCCAATGCATTTATTGGATGTCCCTCAGCAGCAGGTCTGGCATTACGTGCCCGAACAAGGCGTCTTTCTCGGTTATCATCACTCCAGTCGTCGGCACATCGCGACCATTAGTCCAGACGGCTTTCTGTCCCCTGAGCAAGAGCCCAAGCAGCGATTTGGCACGATGATCGCAGCAAACTTTGACTATGGCTTGGCGTTGGATGTGCATGATAAGACTAAGCCGGTGACGCCCGATCAACCGGTTCAGCCCATGGGCACCACTACGATCTATGCATTTCGCGATGGTATTTATCACATCGACGTGCGGGCACAGACTGTGCGTAAAATCTATACGGCTTCTGTTGATGATCCTTTGCTTGGTGTCAAGTTTACTGATGAGACCGCCGGCGCGAACTATTATCCGCAGATCTCCGATCTGCCGTACGAAGCCGTCGCTCAGTCGAAGCGCAAATCACCAAGCATCGTTCAGATGCTGCACCAGCAGGCCCTGCGGCAGTTTGTAGTCAGCCCCGATGATGAGAAACGCATTGCAAATGAACCTCTAAATGAAAAACTCTTTGAGCCACTGGAGCACCGGACTTATGTGCTGCCTCAGCAATTTCCGAGCGGCAGCTATTGGCGGTTCCTCGGATTTCGCAAGTCTGACCGCTGTGTGTATGCGCTGGACCAAAGCACCATGGATCGCAACACCACCCGCCTGATCTATGCGAGTACTGATGGCAAGGTTCTGCGCGATGTGCGCATTGACCGTTCCATAGTCGAGCCAGCTTTCGACATTCTGCAGTGGCTGCTGCCACCAGGCGCCTTGGCAACGATTGGCGTGGATGGCACACAGGCGGAGTTCAGTTTTCCCGGAGTGACGCTAGAAGACTTCTCCACGAAGGCAGCGGGCCTTTCGACGATACTGCGGATGCTCATCGTCGGAGTGCTGTGTGTCATCGGTGCGGTGCTGCTGTGTGTTGATCGTCGCATCTCAGGCCGAGCAGCCATTGCCTGGACGATCTTTGCAGGTTTAGCGGGAGTGTCTGGTCTGTTAACGCTGATCGGCATTTGCCCGCGACCGCTCTGTGTCGCTTGCCACGCGTGCCACAAGCGTCGTCCGGTTGATCAGAACCTTTGCCCTCACTGCCATGCGGACTTTGAGCCGCCTCCACTGAATGGCACAGAGATCATCATTCGCGAACCGGAACCAGAAGCGGTGACGGTACCGGTTGGCTGAGCATTGTTGCTCAGCGAGTCCTCAACAGAGTGGCCAAGCGGGCGATACTTGCCCCAAAGTCCGTGCAGGACATACGTGATTCCGCAAACGCCGCGGTTGCGACGCATGGTCCGAATCGCACATCGAATGCGCTCTCCACAGTCATGCGACACGCTGTCGGCGGGGCGCATTGATATTCCGGCAAGGCGGGATGAACTAGCGCCAGGCGCACAAGTTTCTCCAGTGCCCGCTTGAAAGTGGTTGGAGGTTCCCGCGAACCTATTCGGGACGATGGATTGGTGTCTGGATTTCGGAGGCTCGCCCCCGATTTTCGGACGAATCAGAGGCTGGCTTGCCGTTGTAATGACTGTGCAGACTCTTTGAAGTCTTCGCAGCATTTCGCAATGCTGACCCTGCCGTTCTGACCTCCCCGGATCGAATTGCTTTCGAGAGCACCTGCTCATTGGAAGCAGCCCGCCTCTTGCAGGACTCACGATGTCGCATCTACTGCTTGTGTTCGCGTTGTTGGCTCAGGACCCGCTCGACGCCATTGATGCCAAGCAAGGCATCAAGCCTGACAAACCCGCAGCGGTAGCGCCGGCTCAACCCGCTGCACAGCAGCCGAACGAAACTCCCGCGGATGTTTCACTTCTGCCCGAAGGAATGGCCGCTCCGAAGAGCGAAGTCGCGAATGCCAAACCTGCGGCAGACGTTGAGGAAGACAAGGCTGAAGAAGCTGTCGTTGGCACAGGTAAGACTTTCGCCGAGGTCTTTGACGACCTTTGCAAGACCGGCGCACTCGGATTCATGCTGCGCGGCGGCATCTTCATGTGGCCTATTCTCTTCTCGGGAATTCTGGCCGCAGGTGTGCTCATCGAGCGTTACCGCACTTTGAAAATGCTCACAACGGACACGACGGTACTGCGTAACAACGTGCGGCAAATGCTGCTGGAAGACCGTGTGGAAGATGCCATGCGTACCTGCGAGCAGGAAACCGGACCCGTCCCGGCTATCCTGTCGTCGGGCTTGAGAAAGTTCCTGATCCTGAAGCGACTCAATTACGACCCGAGCAAGATTGAAGATCAGGTCGTGAAGGCGATGGAAGACTACAGCGTGCATGTGGTCGCCGCCTTGGAAAAGCACCTGCCCATTCTGGCTACGGTTTCCAGCGTCGCTCCGATGCTGGGCTTCCTTGGTACGGTGTCCGGTATGATCACCTCGTTCGACGACATCGTGGCCGCGTCCAAAGCGGGCAATACAAACATCGTGGAAGCGTCGGCTGCCGGTATCGCGGAAGCGTTGCTCACGACACTGCTGGGACTGGTGGTCGGTATCCCGGCCTTCAGTGGATACAACTACTTCACGGGCGTCATCAACCGCTTCGTGCTGGACGTTGAAGAGTCTTCTTCTGAGCTGATTGAAACCGTAACTCAGCAGATGACGCTGGAGCAGCAGGCGACCGAAGCCGCTGGAACAC
This sequence comes from uncultured Planctomycetaceae bacterium, assembly GCA_964386705.1. GTDB lineage: Bacteria > Planctomycetota > Planctomycetia > Planctomycetales > Planctomycetaceae > AM-0621. Next base: position 79,881 of record CAYLTY010000002.1, on the reverse strand, counting down.
AGGCGTAACGGGAGACGACGTCATGAAGATTCGCCGTCAAACCGGTCTGCTGATTGAACCTCCCGGCGTTGCCACGGGCGATATCGCGTTCAATCTGATTGTGTTCTTTCTGGTGTGTGCCTCGACTCAACCAGACAGCGGACGCAAGCAGAACCTGCCCAAGAGCGAACAGACTCAACAGCAGCAGGAAAAGTCCGAGAATCTGCAGGTTGATCTCACTCGCACCCTGGTTCAGATCAACGGCGAACCGGTCAAGATGAAGGACTTCATTCCGCTGGTGAAGGCCAAATTGTCCGGCAAGAGTCGGCCGGAAGACAAGGTGGTGGTGGTGAAAAGCAAGAAGGATGTGCCGTACAACCACTGGATTGCCGTGACGACGCGCATCGAAGAAGCCGGTGGCATCGTCACTCTGCAGATTGAAGAGGAGCAGCAGCAGGTCGTGCCTTAGACGATTGCGTGTTGGACCTAGAATTGACGTTTGTGACTTCAGATCCTCATTGACCATCATCCATGAAACTCACGCGCAAGAAACTGAAAGTCGAAGTGCCCAGCGTCGCGATGGGAGACATTGCGTTCAATCTGCTGGTGTTCTTCGTCATTCTCGCGCGGGCTCAGGATGACCGACACCTGCAGTGGACTCCAGCGCGGGCGCGATCCATTGAGACCGCCGCGCCAGCTGCGGTACGCATCGCGGTCGACAAGAACAATGACCTGTTTTTCAATGGGATGAAGACCAGCGTTGGACAGTTAAAAGATCTGATCACGGAACGACTGGGTGACCTGCCCGCGGGCAAGCGGACTGTCTGGCTGAAAGTGCACGACGAAACTGCAGCCTTGCGATTTGAACCAGTCATTGAAGCGATCAGCGGAGCAGGCGGGGAATTGGTACATATCCTCGACGAGGAGAAAGAGTAGCCATGTTGGACCAGAACAAACCGGAGGGTGGAATGAAGCGAACTCGGGTTGAGGCCAACGCGACCGCTGCCGAGCTGCGTGAGTTTCTCTCGTCGATGAAGGGCAAGAGTCCTCAGGAAATGCTGGGCGCGATTGCTCAGAGCAGCCTGATGCGCGCCACGACCGAGGCGACCATCTGGACTGCCGCGCTGATGGCTGGTTTCACGTTCGTGCCGTACTTCCTAAAGGGTGATGCCAAGGCGAATACTCAACCGGCTGCCGCTAAGAGCACCGCGAAACCAGAAGCCGTTAAGGCCGATGCCACTGCGACAAAAGACACGAAGCCAGTGAACGCGTCCGGTGAGGTTTCTTCAGACGTGCAGCGTGCGGCCAAGGCGATGGGGATCGACGAAACCAAGACGGCTGACCCCAAGACGAACCCGCGTGAAAAAGATCTGGATTCTCTGCTGGATGCTGTGAAGTAGTTTGAGGACACGTTTGATGATTCCACTCCCTCCACCTGTCATCAGAGCTGCCCGACCGGGGACGCTAGCCGCGTCGCTGGTGTGGGGTGCGTGTCTGGTGGACTGGATGTGGCTGCAGAAGCTGCCGGGCTGGATCACTTTGGTCGGCTGTATTCAGGCCGCGGTGGTGGCGATCCTCTGGCTGCTGTGGGCTTATCAGGAGCGGAAGACTCAAACTGTCACCGCTGCGGCAGTGGGCAGCATGGCCTATGTGCCGTTGTGGCACTTCGCGGTAGTCGCGGCAGACGCAGTGAGCCTGGGTGGACTGCGAGCGAACCTGGCCTGGTGGGGTACGCTCACGTTCTACTGCCTGGGACTGCTGTGGGTGATTTTTGGGCTGGAACGTGCGTCTCACTACTACGAACGCCGTCGCCGTCTGACTGCGACTCCGGTGTCTGTCGATCAGATGGTGGCGGCGGTATCCTCGGCTTCGATCGCAATCGCAGCGCCGATGATTCGAGTCCACAATCCGCTCGATCCCGAAGCGTGGTTCTATGGCCGCAAGTCTAAGAAGCTGAATCAGTCACTGACCGCGTTTTCGCTGTACTCGTTCGCGTTTCTGATCGCCTTCTACCTCGCGACCAACGTCGGCGGCTGTGAAGAGATCTATGAACTCCCCGCAGGCGGCGGCCAAGCGAAGGCTTCGGTTGCTCAAACAGTGCGCGTGGAGAAAGTCATCAAGAAGAAGTTCGTCGTGAATCCGTTCGCGGCGATCAGCTTCAAGGTGCCACCGATCGACGAAGTCAAGTTGCAGATTGAAGAGGCAACTGCTCACCAGTACGCCGTCGGCTATGGAGAAGGCACCGGCGCGGGATTCTCAGGCGGGACCAAGTCTGGCAAAGTGCGGTTCATCCGGCTGGAGTATCAGGGCGGTGACTGGGATCAGGAATTCGCGACAGTCGCCAGTCCGGACCAACTGATGCTGATGGAGTATGGCCTGCGCACGAAACAGCGTGTCAACGAACAAGCTGAAACGCGCCCTATCGCGCAACTGAAAAACTTCCCGATCGAGAAGAGCCCTCCATTCGTCTACATAACCGGTCAACGCAACATTCAGTTGTCGCCTGCCGAGATCAAGATTCTGCGCGAGTACCTGCTCGACAAGCACGGCATGCTGTTCGCCGATAACGGTGGCAGCGGCCACTGGCACGGCCAGTTCTTTGCGATAATGAAGCAGGTACTGCCGAACGTACAGCCAACGGTGGTGCCGCTGGACGACGTGATTCATCGCACGCCGTTTCAGATTCCGTTCCTGCCGTATGTGGCTCCGCACGGTGGCAAAGACGCCTACGGCTGGCGTGTCGACGGTCGATTGGTGTGTTACTACCATCCCGGTGACATCGGCGATGCTTGGTCCGACGACCACTCCGGTGTTCCGCGCGAAGTCTGGGAAGCCTGCTATCAACTCGGCGCAAACGTCATCTTTTACGCTCACGCCGAGTACGCCAAATGGCTGCAAGCCCGCCTGCAGAAGTGACTTACGAGCGGTGGTGGGCGTCGTCCCGATTCGCATTGCAGCTTTTCGATGCGGCGGCTTAGAGTCCCCCTCCCTTCACAGGCCGTTCTGGCCTCGCTTGCCTCTCTCCAATCCCACCGTAATCCCTCCTTCCGACTCCATTCATTATGTGGCGCCTCGGCATTGTCGACTTTGATTCGTCGCATTGCGTCGAGTTCACCCGGCGTTTTCATCACGCTGGCGTTGAACGCGATGACTTCGTGGACGGAGCGCGCGTGGTCGCCGGTTGGCCGGGTGACTCCGTCATGGGTCCGGAACGTATTCCGGGATTCACTGCGGAAATGCAGTCGCTGGGAGTGGAACTGTTTGACCGGCCTGAAGATCTGATCGACCGCATTGACGCCGTGGTGGTGACATCCATGTGCGGTGCTGCTCATCTGCCCCGCGTGCGACCGTTCCTGAAAGCTGGCAAGCATGCGTTTGTTGATAAGCCATTTGCGTGTTCGTTGAGCGATGCAGAGGAGATGTTGCGGCTCGCGCAGCAACATCACGTCACACTGCTGAATTCCTCAGGGATGAGGTTCGCTCACGAGATTACTCAACTGATTGAAATGCAGAGGACCGTCGGTGCGGTCACCGGAGCTGTTACCTACGGCCCGGCTAAACGAGCTCCCGGTAATCCCGGCTTGCTGCACTACGGAGTGCATGCGGTCGAACTGCTGTATCAGATTCTCGGCACTGGTTGTGAGTCTGTCACAACGACACACTCGGAAGGCGCTGAAGTCGTCACCGGCCACTGGGCCGATGGTCGCATCGGCACCGTGCGCGGCACGCGTCGCGGTTCGACGGCCTATGGCTTCGTAGCCTTCTGCGAACACGGAGTGATCGCGCGCGACGTTTCGACGCGCGGCACTTACGCACGTCTGTGCCGAGCGATGTTGCACTCCTTTGAAACTCATCAACCTGTCATTCCTCACGCGTCCAATCTCGAAGTTCTCCGCTTCATCCACGCGGCACTGGCCAGCGAGCAATCGCAAGGTGCCGTCGTGCGACTTGATCAAATCCCATCCGCCTGATTCTCCCGTCTCTCTTCCCGCCACCTCCCTTCGTCGATCCATCCTGCCATGCTGAAGCTCACTCGCTTCTGGATACTCGTCGTGTCGCTGCTTAGCTGCTGCCAACTGGCAGAAGCCCAGCAGTTTCGCGTCTATACCAAAGTGTCGCGCATCGGGGGGGACGTTCCGGACGACAAGCCGGAAGTCATCGCCCGCAGCAAGTCGCTGTTTCACGCAGGCAAGGTCTATGACTTCGTGCAGGCCGCGGGTGAAGTCAGCATCTTCGAACCGGCTCATCAGCGATTTATTGTTTTCAGCTCGAGACACATGCTGACCACAACGGTCACGTTCGACGAAATCAATCGATTGCTGGATTCGGCTCGTGACGAAACCAGGAGCTACGCGGCACGACTGAAAGAACAGAACACTCGCGATGCCCAGCAAGTAGAGCCGTTGCTGTTTCTACTCACTCCCAAGTTCGAAGAATCGTACGACGAGACTTCGCGACGCCTGAAACTGACCAGCCCGCGATTTGTCTACGCGGTTGAATGTGGCGATGCGGAGATCCCGGAAGCCACGAATGCGTATCTCGCCTACACCGACTGGGCGGCACGTCTGAACTATGTGCTGCATCCGCAAGCCCTCTATCCCGAGCCGCGATTGCGACTCAATCAGGCTCTGAGAACTCATCAGCACATTCCGGCTCGCGTGGAACTGCAGGTGTCGCTTGGCCGTCCGGTGCACCTGCAGGCTGAGCATCGCTTCGACTGGTCCTTGTTTGCGGACGATCGGCAGGACATCAACCTGTGGGAGTCATTGCTCAAAAAGGCCGACATGAAGGAAGTCAGTTTCCGCGAATATCAGCGCGCTGTGATTGTCGGCACGGCTCAGGCCAAGCGATAAGCCGCAGCTGATTGATGAGCGGTCCCGTTCTTTGTGAGCTTTCAGACCCGCGATTCCTCGCTCTCATCTGCTTATGATCCGTGTGCGGAGACGATCTGGATTGAGATCATCTCCACACGCGGATTTTTGTTTTCGGGGACCTCGCGCGAAAATGGCCGCTCCCTGACGGTCGCGGTACTGCTCTGCCTCTTCGTTCTGCGATTGGGCATTCTTCATAGAGACCACCCACACTGATGGCGGCCAAATCACAGACGCAGAAGAGCCTGTTTCTTCCCGAGCCGGAACGGCCCGAGTGGGAGATTGCTGCCGAACTTGATCGGCTAGTGGCTCAGATCGCGATCAACAGACCGCTGGAAACGACCTACGACTATCTGGTGCCCGAGTCGTTGCGTGAGATGCTCAACGTCGGCCAGCGCGTCGAAGTACCGTTCGGCACCGGCAACCATACCGAGATCGCGTTCTGTGTCGGCCTGACGAAGCTCGACAACCCGCAGCGGCGATTGAAGTCGATTCTGAGCGTGGTGGATCGCGAACCGATCGTCAGCCCGCATCTGCTGGAACTGACCAAGTGGATCGCAGACCAATACCTCTGCGGTTGGGGGCAAGTGCTGGAGACAGCCATTCCCGCAGGCGTCAAGAGACAAGCCGGAACGCGTGAGCTGACGTTCTTCACGCTGGCTGCTGACCTTGAGGAGCGACTCAAGCAACAGAAGCTCCCGGCTAAGCAGGCGGCCGTGCTGGAGCATCTCAAGCAGGCAGCTCGCCCACTGCGCGGCGAGCAGATTACGGAAGCTGTCGGCTGCGGAACGGCGCCGATCAACGGGCTGCGCGAACGGGGTTTGATTGTCGCCGTTCGGGAACGGACAGAGACCATTGATGCAACTCTTGGGGACGTCGCCTCACAAGCGGATCTGGAGCTGAACCCGGACCAGAAGCGAGCGTTGGGGACCATCCTGCTGCAGATTCGATCGGGCAAGCACCGCACGATGGTGCTGCACGGAGTCACGGGCAGCGGCAAAACCGAGGTCTACATTCAGGCGATTCGCGAGGTCGTCAGCTACGGGCGGCAGGCGATCGTGCTGGTGCCGGAAATCAGTCTGACACCGCAAACCATTCGCCGCTTCAAGAGCCGGTTTGATTCCGTCGCGGTGTTGCACAGTCATCTCACAGACGCCGAACGGCATTGGCACTGGCAACGTATCTTGGCGGGCGGTGTGCAGGTTGTTGTCGGCGCCCGCAGCGCCATCTTCGCCCCGACGCCGAATCTGGGCCTGATCATCATTGATGAAGAGCACGAGACTACGTTCAAGCAGGACACCGCGCCGCGTTACAACGCTCGCGAGGTGGCCCGCGAACGGGCTCGTATGGTCGGCGTGCCGCTGATCCTCGGTTCGGCAACGCCTACTCTGGAAACCTGGCAGCGCGTGCAACCGCCTCCACCGGGACAACAGCGCACGAACGACGATGTGTTGCTCTCGCTGCCGCGCCGAGCGACTGGCATTCCGATGCCGCCTGCGACCGTCGTGGATCTGCGTAACGATCCACTCTGCGCGAAAGGTCATTCCATTGGCCGGGCGATGCGTTCACTGATGCAGGCTGCCTTGGATGACAAGGGGCAGGTCATTCTGTTCCTCAATCTGCGAGGCTTTTCGCCGACTGTCTGGTGTCGTTCATGCGGCGGAGGCGTGAAGTGCCCGAACTGCGATATCACGCTGACGTATCACAAAGACAAGCAACTCGTGCTGTGTCATACGTGCAACTACGAAACCGCTCCGCCGCAGACCTGTCCGGTCTGTGCGATGCCGGGCATTCGCTATTTCGGCACGGGAACTCAGCGGCTGGAAGAAGAGGTCAAGCACAAGTTCCCGAACCACCGTTGTATTCGCATGGATTCGGACACCATGAAGCGGCGCGGCAGTCACGACGCGGCACTCGAAGCCTTTCGACGCGGCGAGGCGGAGATCCTGCTCGGCACGCAGATGATCGCCAAAGGCCTCGACTTCCCGAACGTCACACTGGTGGGTGTCGTCGACGCGGACACGATCCTGCATCAGGCCGACCTGCGGGCTTCCGAGCGGACTTTCCAATTGATCGCTCAAGTCGCTGGTCGCGCTGGCCGCAGTGAGAAAGGTGGCCGGGTCCTCGTGCAGACGTGTTCCCCGACGGACTTCGCCATTCAGCGGGCCGTGCAGCACGACTACGAGGGCTTCGTCACTCAAGAGTTGCAGAACCGGCAGGACATGCTGGCCCCGCCGTTTTCGCGCTGGGTGCGAGTAATCCTGCGCGGCCCTGTTGAAGAGCGAGTGCGCACGACCGCGATTGCGATGGCTGACGTACTGCGCGAAGTAGTCGATTCGCGCCAGCTCGATCTGAGAGTCCTCGGCCCGGCCCCTTGCCCTGTTGCCAAACTGCAGAACCATTATCGGTTCCACTACCTGCTGGCAGCTCCGACGCTTGATCCCATCCGTGAGCTGTGGCGTGAACTGCGCACCAAACTTCCCAGCGACCGCGATGTGGAATTCGTGATTGACGTTGATCCACTCAATCTGCGGTAGCGCTTGCGGCCCGCGGCTGAAATGGACTTCTATCGTCGCTGTTGTTGCTCAGCCCAGATGTTGGCCGATGCGGCAGCGGTGGAGGGACTGGAAGCTGGGCTTTGATCGGCCTTTGGAGTCGATCAGGCCGGCGTTCGGGAAGACGTGATCGGCCTGGTCCGTCAGGTGCGTCCAGTAAATGCCGACCACCGACTGTTTGGCCATCAGCAGCGGGATGAAGGTTTCGATCCACTCAGACTGTGCTTCGCGGCTCCACGGTTGCTTCCAGCCAATCTCATCGGCAGAAAGTTCGCTGGTGCAGTGTGTCGAGACTTCGGTGGATGACGGCAAGGCCAGCGTCACGTGCAGGGGGATTTCCAACACGGTCCACAGATCAATCAACCGCGAGAAGTCCAGCAGGTCGCGCGGAGCGGTACCTCGCCCCGTGAAGCCGACGGGAATCTCCAGGTTCACACCAGCGAGCCCGGTGCCGAACCGCAAGAGCGCATCGACAAACTGAGCGGGCGAAAGTTTATGTTCGCCGCGAGCTTGATAAGCTCCCCAAGGCTGGTCGATGCGGATGAAGAATTGAGTTTCTTCATCGACCTGCCGGGCGACTTCCAGCGTGCGGGCCAACAGCGACAAGCGTTCCTCTTCGTTGAGCTTGAAGGCCCCACCGGTGTTGACCCTAGTAGCCAGTTCCCACGTGCGGATCTTGCCCATGTAGCGGCTGACAGCGGTCTCGACGAAGTCGCAGACGAAGCTTTGCAGATTGAAGAAGTCGTGTCCCCACTGCTGCAGCCACTGGGGGAGACCGTTCTCGGAGAAGTCGAGCAGCGGCCCGGCACGCATCGCGAGCTTGTGGTCCTGAGCCCATTGCACGATCGCGTCAGTGCCTTCCCAGCGGTACTCGCCTTCATCGGCTTCGATCGACCGCCACTCGATTGGCACCGAGATAGCGTTGAAGGTCTCGCAGTATTCCGTTGTGACGGCGGGGGGCAATTCAGGCTGATTGACCATGCAGCCAAACGACACCGGCAATTGCGGAGTACGCTTGAAGCGGACGGCCAGGCGCTGACGGACGTAGGCTCGCGTCAGTCGTTCGGCCGCTTCATGAGCTTTCGCAATCGCGATGTCTGCCAGCTTGGAACACTCGGCCGGCTGCTGCTTGTTCGCAGTAGCTTTCGCGAAGTACACGTGCGATTCACGATGTACGGTGTAGAAGTCCTGTGGAATCTGCATGCCCAGAGATTCCCAGGTCGCGAGCTGGTTGCGGACCTGGCAGATCTTACCGCGGGCGAGCTCCAGCGCGAGGTTGTAGGGCGTCTCATGTTCGCGAAGGGTTGCGGTGCTGACGACAGGTTTGCCGTATCCAGCCACCGGGTAGCTGATCTGCAGCTTGCCGCTTTCGGAATTGCTGCGGCGAATCGAGATCACTTCTCCGTCGAACTCAACACGAGAGGGAAACACGCGACCGTCGAAGCCACTCATGAAGGCTTGCTGAATGTCGGTCGCCAGCTCGAGCTGTTCCGGCGAAGTGACTCTGAATCGCATGACCCCCATTCGCTGACCTCAATCTGCTGCTCTAGGCAGAACCGTTCGAGGCGTGCTCTAGAGCGCGAACTCGACAGCCTGTTGGATGTGCTTCGATGCTGTGAATGCCGTCAAATTTTGAGAAATGTCTGGCGAGTCTAGTTCTGGCGAGAACGTTGTTCAACGAACGTCGGCAGGTCTAGACTGCCGCCAGAGTCAGCCCGCTGGGGCCGCGATTTCCGCTTGTCCGTCTCTACTGAGAATCTCCGCATGTCGACCGCACTGCTTTCCAGCGTTTTGCCCGGTATGACGCCCCGTCAGGGCAAGGTCCGCGATGTCTATGATTTTGGTGATCGTCTGCTCTTTGTGGCGTCAGACCGCATCAGCGCGTTCGACTGGGTTTTGCCCAACGGGATTCCGGATAAAGGCCGAGTTCTCACGCAAATCAGCAAGTTCTGGTTCGACCTGCTGGGCGTCCGGAATCACCTGCTGAGCATGGATCCGACTACTTTGCCGCTGCCAGGGGGGACAGATGTGGAGTCGCTCAAGGGCCGCAGTATGGTCGTTGAGAAGGCTCACGTTCTGCCGGTGGAATGCGTGGTGCGTGGCTACCTGGTGGGGTCCGGCTGGAAGGAATATCAGCAAAGTGGCACCGTCTGCGGTATCGCTTTGCCTTCAGGTCTGCGGCAAGCCGACAAGCTGCCGCAGCCGATTTTCACTCCCGCGACGAAAGCCGTGACGGGACACGACGAGAACATTTCGTTCGACCAGATGGTCGCAGCCATCGGTGGATCAACTGCGGAACAGCTGCGCGACCGCAGCCTGAAGATCTACGAACAAGCAGCGGACCGTGCCCGGACGAAGGGCATCATCATCGCGGATACTAAATTTGAATTTGGCACCCGTGACGGCGAGATCCTGCTGGTCGATGAAGTGCTGACGCCCGACAGCTCGCGGTTCTGGCCGGCTGATCGTTACCAGCCCGGCACCAGTCCGTTTTCTTACGACAAGCAGTTTGTCCGCGACTGGCTGGAGACAACTGGTTGGGACAAGAACAGCCCGCCCCCCAGCATGCCTGCGGACACCATTACTAAAACCCGGGCCAAATACATCGAGGCGTTTGAAGTTCTGACGGGCACGAACTTCGGTTGGAAATAGTGTCGATGCGCCGCGAACCACTCTGTGGGCCGGACGAGATTGTCCGGCTTACTTAGCATTTCGGTTCGGATGGTCCGTTAGTGGTTAAACGCAAACTCCGTGGAGTTGAACAGCCCCCACAGGATATCGCCGTAGACCATCAGCGGAACGCTGTTGATCTGACGCTGTCGGCTGTCGGCGAGTTGCTTTTCGGCGGTGGCAATCTGCTTTTCGAGCGACGTCAGGGCTTCCGCTTCCTGGCCGTCGTCTTTGAGCTTCGCATACTCAGCTTTCATGGACTTCAGCTGCTCTTCGGTGCGGCGGTAGGTCGCTTCGGCCTGCGCACGCAACGCGGCGAGCTGGTTGACTCGATCAGGATTGTTGAGGTCTTGATTGATCAAGTCTGTCAGCTTCGTGACTTCGTCTGCGGTGGGCTTTCGCGACAAGGCGAGGATGTAAAGTTCCTCAACGATCTTTTCGACCGGCTGCTTGCTGTTGATCAGGTTCGATATCAACCGGCTGCCAGCAACCTTGCTGGTGATCGTATCGCCGTTCACGAGGTGCAGGGCCTGCGAGAGATTGGCTTCGCGGTTCACTTCGCAGGAGCAGGCGCTTTCTCGCGGGGCTCGTCCGAACGTCGTGAGGAAGTAGTTCGTCAGGTTGCCCGAGTAGAGCTGCACAGCACGTGTGCCCGGAGGCGACGACGGAAAGCGATCTTCCGTGCCGGTGATGCGTGTAATGGTATCGAGCAGCACTTCCGCTCGCAGGCGACGAACATAGCTGTGCGAGAAGTAGCTCTCGTCCAATTCGTTAGTCGGGTTGGTCGCGGCTGAGAGTTGATACGTCCGCGAATTGCAGATGTCGCGGACCAGTTTCTTCTTGTCGAAGCCGTAGCTGGCAAGCTTCTGTCCAATCGCTTCCAGCAGCTCTTTGTTGCTCGGCGGATTGCTGATGCGCACATCATCAACCGGCTCAACGATGCCGCGACCAAAGAAATGCGACCAGATGACATTCGCCATCGTTTGCGAAAACGCTTCGTTGTCTGGCGAGGTCAGCCACTTGGCCAGTGAGACTCGCGGATCCTGTCCGGCCACTTCAGGAGCCTGACCGCCCAGAAACTTGGGCGGCATCTTGCGACCGTCAACCGGGTGATCGACGGTGTTGACGTTATTGTTGTTGTAGACCACGACCTCGCGGCCTTCGACGCCGCGCTTCATGTTCATGCCGGCGAAGAAGCTGGCGAAGCCGTAGTAGTCATCCATCGTCCAGCGATCGAATGGATGATTGTGACATTGAGCACACTGAATGCGCGTGCCGAGGAAGATCTGAGCGAAGTCTTCCGCTGTCTTCTGCGGAGTTAGTCGCTCGCCCGCGGTGTAGAGATTCGCGGTTGGCTCTTTGATGTTGCTGCCCTGACCAATCACCAGATCGGCGACCAGTTCATTCAACGGCCGATTGGCTTCCATTTGCTCGCGGAGCCACTCGGCGTAGGACCACATGGCTTTGGCGTCGCGCCCGTATTGCTGAGCATTCTGGACGGCGCGGATGCGGAGTAACTCGCCCCATTTCATCGCCCACATGTCGACGAACTCAGGCCGCTCGATCAGTTCATCAATTACTTTGGCGCGCTTGGTCGGCGAGTTGTCGGTCATGAACGCGTTGAATTCGTCGCGTGACGGCGGCAGGCCGATCAAGTCCAGATAGACGCGTCGCAGGAAGGTCTCATCGTTGGCCAGTTCGGCCGGAGCCATGTGCAGCTTCTTCAACTTGTCGAAGACCAGCGAGTCGATGTAGTTCGACTCGGGAGTGTTTGGCCATGAGAACTTGTCGTCAGTTGGCAGCACCAGCACTTCGCTGCCGACGGTGAACTTGTTGAACCGCGCGAAGACAAACGCGCCACCGCGTCCGTTGCCTTTGGCAACTCCATCTTTCCCGATAGCAGCCACGGCTTCGTTGTTGGACATGAACAGCGCCAGTCTGGTCACGTCGCGCACCGAGCCATCCGAGTACTTCGCCAGGACGAGTGTCTCTTGCGTCTGGCCGCTGCCAGCAAAGACGACCTTCGGCGGGAGCAGTTCAATGCCGAGCGGTTCTGGCGTGTCGCCCTTATCGTCAGGAGCACCCGCTTCCACCCAGCGCAACAGGGCCTGGTAGTCGTCACTGTCATCCGTGAAGAGTTGCCCGCCAGTGTGGTTCACTTCACCGATAGCCTTTTCCAGCAGCAGGCTTTGAGCGGGCACGGCGAGATCGACTCGGCGACCCGGCATCTGGCGCGTCAGCCGGTGGTAGTCGCCCGCCGGGTCATAGCCGAACAGGGAGAGCATGAAACCGTCTTTGCCTCTGGCCGCGCCGTGGCAGCTACCGTTGTTGCAACCGTGCTTCATGAAGACAGGTTCAACGTCCAGACGGAAGCTGATGTCTCGGGAGACTGCCGCGTCCTTCACGGCGACCGGAACTTCGGCCTTGTGTTGGCCAAGTTCGATCAACAACTTCGTTTCACCATCAGCTTTTGGCTTAAGCGTGCGCCCTTTCAACTCCACCAGCTTTTCGTTCGTCGTCCGCACCAGGACCGAACCGGTGACGTCGCGCGTTAGACCTTGTTCGTTGACGAGCTGCACCACGATGTTCTGCTGAGCAGCCTTGCCTCGCAGCGAGACCTCGGCAGGGAAGACCTTCAAGTAGGTACCCGCGTCCGCACGGCACATGGACGCTGAAAAACTCAGCACGGCGGCAGCAGCCAAGCTTAAGGTGAAGACTCGCATCATATTTCTCACGTGGCGGGGACGAGAGGCGGGCAAATCCAGCGGCAATTGGAGCAATTCAGAGCGGTTCAAACTACGGTCTTATGCGGACGGTCAGGCGACTTCAACTCTCGAATGGCAACTCGCCACAGTTGTGTGTGAGAAGTTTGCCGGTTGGTGCGACCCTGCCAGAGACGCTTCGTTCCTAAACGCAGGTCGTGCCACCGCTTAGACCACGGACTGCGCGTTCATTCCGGGACTCATCGTAAGAATGGAAGACATCGCCGCACGAGGGTGGTAGAACTTGAAAACTTAGATCAGTTCTGGATTTCAGATGTTAGGCGTCACCATGCAGTGCATTCGGTGCTTAGTGATATTGATCGGACTCGCGGTCTGGCTGGGGCACACTGCCGGAGCAGGGGCTCAGGAGAAGCCGGCGGCGAACGCTGTTGAGCGCGACGAAACGCTCGAAGCCGTGTTGCAGCGCGTTGAGAAACTGGAACGCGAGCTTAACGCACTCAAGCTGGCGAATGGTCAGGCCGTCGATCCGGCGAAACAGCAGGCGTTGCTGTTGGTGAATTCGCTGCACATGCAGTCGCAGTATCTGGTGAATCAGGAACTGCGGTTGATGGTGATGCGCGTCACATGGCTGAACCTGACCTCTCAGGAACAGAAGATCGAGCCCGATGACTACACTCTGAAGGTCGACAACAAGGATCTGAAGCTGGCGAAACTGCCGCAGCAACTGGCCAATTCCAGCTTCTACGACGGCACGATGTCGCAGTCGTACAACAGTCTGAAAACGCCGTCCCTCACCCTGGAGCCCGGTCAATCGATGCAGACCTGGCTGCTGTTTTCCGGCCTGCCGAGCGGTGGGCGAATCCCGCAGTTGCAACTGTCGGTTCAACGGGCGGGGCAGAAGCCGTTGCTGGTGGATGTCAATGAATCGCTCGGCCGACAACTGCAATTGCGCGTCGAACGAGTCGGCCCGCGCAAATCGCTGGCGGTGATGACCATCTGTGGTGCGCTCAATCAGGTCAGCCTGGACAAACTGCTGACAGAGATCGCGAAGCTGAACGAGGCCAAGGTCGCGCGTTTCGTGGTGCAGTGGCAGGAAGGTGCTCCGGTGCCGGACAATCAGTGCTTCTACTGGTTGCAGGAGATCGCCCGGCAGGGCGGCGCGACGGAGCAACAAAACCCGCAATTCCCGCCGTTTCCATCCGGGGTTGGCGAGTTCCACATCGTGCCGCCGAGCGCGCGTCGCAACCGCAACGTGGCACCGACACCGCAGGTCGTATTCAATCAGAACGGCACGCCGATCTATCAGCCTGTGGGCAATGCTCAACGCGGAATTCATGACAGTCTGGACGATGCGATCTCGGCGGCGCTGGCTTCCGCGTATCAGATTGTCCCGCGCGACGAACTGCTGGCGGAAATTCGCGGCGGCAGTGCGCTCACCCGGCCCGCGGCGCTGGCGAATGGTGGAGGCCGGCTGGCAACGGAAGACCTGCCGTTGATACTCGCTCTGGCGGACGACTCCTCAGCCGAAATGCAGAAGGCAGCGCTGCGGGCGTTGCGACACTTCGGAGAACCGACCGCCATCGAAAAGCTGTTGTCGTACGCTCAACGCAACGTACAGCCGCTGTCCGCAGTCGCAATTGATAGCCTGGCAGGCTCCCGTTTCGGAGCGGCACACGAGGCGCTGTTGAGTTTCCTCAAGACCGACACGACCTCATCCCGCAAAGAGATCGTGACGAGTCTTGGTCGGCACGCGCGGCCGATCTGGTCTGATGCTCTGTACGGCTACGCGACGGACCCGGCGAGTGATGTGCGGCTGGAAGCTCTGCATGCCATCAACGTGGTGGGACATCCCAAACTGATTGAACTGCTGGAGGCCTGTCTGAAGGACGACAATCGCCCGCTAGCGGAAGCGGCCCTGAGCTACCTGGCTCAACGCCCGGACCGGCGCAGCGAGCAGATTGCGGCGGACTTCACTCTGAAGGCCATTGAAAAATCGTTGCCGACACCGGCCATGCTGACGCTGCTGCGCAAAACGAAAGACCAACGGGCGCTGCCGGCGCTCGTCAAACATCTGGAGAAGCGTGACCCGCGTCGCCGTGAACTGATTGAACTCATCGGCCAGATTGGCGACGAGCAGGCCATTGCGCGGTTGGCGGCACTTTATGAAAACCTGGAGAATCACGAGCGTGTGACCGCGCTGAATACCTTGGGCCGTTTGAAGTCTCCGGTCTTCCGAGACATTGCGGCGAAGGAACTCTATACGAGCGACTTCAGCGTAATGGCTCAGGCCGCGAACCTGTTGCAATCGGACGGCTCACCGCGCGCGGTTGAACTGCTGATTGAAGCCTTCAAGAAGCCCGGCAACGACACTCGTTTCCAGACGCTGGCCAACACATTGGCGAATCTCGGCACGCCGGAAGCCCGTCAGGCATTGCGTGAAGCACTAGAGACGGCGCCCGCGAACCGTAAGCAGGTCATCACGGTGGCTCTGCGAAATCTGGCCAGCCGCTCGCCCGCGTCGCAGTACCTGTTCCGAGGTCGCGACCATGAAGAGAACAAACGCTTGGACGAAGCTCTGAAGTCGTATGACCAGGCGGTGCAAGTCGATCCTGATCATCCTGAATCGCGGCTGGCGCGAGCCAACCTGCTGCTGCGGAAAGACAAGCTCGATAAAGCCGGTGAAGACTTTGCGAAGTTGGTCCAACTGGATCCTTCGAACTCGCAGGGGCCGACAGGCTATGGCATTGTCCTGGCGCGGCAGGGCAAGCTCGACGAGGCCGTGAAGTCCGTCGAGGACTCTCGCGGCCGTTTCAAGAACGACAACCTGTATTTGTATAACGCCGCGTGCGCGTATGGTCGCCTGCTGGAATATGCGCAGGCTCATGAGGACGTGCCCGAGCGCGAAGCGAAAATCAAGAAGTATGAACGCCAGGCTCTGGATGATCTGGTCGCGTCAGTGAAGGCCGGACTGGATCCCTTCAACCAGCGCTGGATGTTGGAAGACCCCGACCTCGCCTCGATCCGTAAACACGCTGAGTTCCAGGAACTGGCCAAGAAGATTCCGAAAGAGGAATAATACCTGACGGTTTCTTACGGGATCAGTCGTTGTAATTTTTACAAAGCATCCCGGAATTACTGTAGAAACGCCGTAGTTTTTTCGGCTTAGGACTGCAGGACGTTCAGACTCGCATTGCTGCGAGCGAGAACATCGGGCTATCGTCCCGCCGGTTACGACTGTGTGTCTGGTGCAGTTCGTGACGTCCTGCCTGTCTTTCCCTTCGCGTCGCCCGTTCGGGCTCCCCTCTGATTCCTCTCTGTTTGCTTCCCCTCGCTTCTTTTGCCATTTGCTTTCTGCAGTTCACCCCAACACTTAGCTGACCAAGTCTGCGTGTTTGGTTGCGCCGGGCTCCGCAACTGAAGCAAGCTTGCGTCTGCACAGAAAGCACAGGGCAAAGCAGCGTCCCGCGACAAGGACGTTCCATGCTGTTTTCCACCCGCTTTTTCCACCAGTTTCCTCGTCTGCTGCAACCTTCTCGACGACGTTCCGCGCGTCGCGGGCACACATCCGAACGACTTGAGCAGCGGCAATTGCTGACTACGTTCGCGGTGAATACCACTCAGGACTTTGTCGATGTCAGCATCGGCAATGGAGTTGCAGTGGACGCTACAGGGAAGACATCTCTGCGCGCGGCCATTCAGGAAGCGAACGCAGCGCCGGGAGCGGACGTCATTACTCTGCCGGCGGGCACATACTCCATCAGCCGCGTCGGCGCGAACGAAGACAATGCAGCGACGGGTGACTTCGATCTTCGCGGATTGCTCACGATCAACGGTGCCGGGGCCAGCACGACATTCATCGACGGAGCGGACCTGGACCGGATCTTCCAGGTGATGCCGGGTGCGAACGTCGTGATCAGCGGCGTGACGATTCGTAACGGAACGGCATCAAATGCTGGCGGTGTGTTGAACTCAGGCACGCTGACCATCAACGATTCGATCATCGAAGGCAACGTCTCCGCTGGCGCAAGCAATTCTGTTGGCGGTGGTATTGGCAACTCGAACGGCATTCTGAATCTGAATCGAGTGACCGTTCGCAACAACCAGTCGGAACATCACGGCGGCGGTTTGTATAGCACGAGCGGCATCGTTACTGCTGTCGACAGCAACTTCACGGGTAACTCATCGGCGATCGATGGTGGTGGTATCACGATCTATAACGGCAGCCTGTCGTTTACCGGCGGCTCGATCAGCAACAATTCGACCGCTCGCGACGGTGGCGGCTTGAGCGTCGAAGGTGCGGCGATCTCGATGAAGAATACGACCGTCAGCAACAACTATGCTGTTGACGACGCCGGCGGTATCAACATCTTCAGCTCGACAACGCTGGCGATTGAGAACTCAACCATCTCAGGTAATTCAGCGAATGGTTTTGGCGGCGGACTCCGCATTGGTGTGACCTCGTCGCTCTATCTCGAAAAATCCACCGTGAGCAGCAACAACGCCGGTAAGGGCGGCGGCGGCCTGGAAGTCGATACGGGATTTGCTGAAATCACGAACTCGCTGGTGCGCGGGAATACCGCCACGATAAACGGCGGTGGCATCGAGAACTTTGAATCGACGCTACGGGTCAGCAATTCAACCATCGCCGAGAACACGACGGCCCAGTTCGGCGGCGGCATCTTCAATGCGGCGCTGAGTACGGCAACTGTGGTCAACGTCACGATCAGCGACAACCAGGCGGATACAACAGGCGGCGGCGTGGCCAATGGCGGCACGTTCAGTCTCGGTAACACTCTGATCGCCGGCAATCGAGGCACATACGGCGGTCCCGACGTCGAAGGTGAGTTCATCTCTCTCCGGACGAACCTGATTGGAGTGGTCGGCGCGGCGCTGGGACTTATTAATGGCGGCGCGACCCTGGACCTCGTCGGAACCGCTTCAGTGCCTCTGGATCCGAAGCTCGGGCCGCTGTCTGACAATGGCGGGCCGACCTTGACGTATGCCTTGCTGGCAACCAGTCCGGCCATTGACGCGGGAACCAATGCCGGCGCGGCGTCGCAGGATCAAACGGGTGCGACCCGCCAGCTGGACGGCGACCTGGGGGGAGTGTCCGCAGTCGACATTGGCGCGTTCGAATTCGTGCCACCGGAGTTCGCGTTCACCGTCAATACAACAGCTGACACGAACGATGCCGCACTGGGCGATCTGACGGCGTTGGACGGTGTGGGTAATGTCTCCCTACGAGCGGCGATTCAGGAAGCCAATTATCGATTTACGACGCAGCCAACCGAGAAGGTGGCGACGATTCAACTGCCTGCAGGCACCTTCACACTGGGAATCTTTGGTGTGAACGAAGATGCCAGTGTTACGGGTGACCTGGATATCAAAGGCAACGTGGTTATTACGGGCGCGGGCACTAACCTGACCATCATCGACGCAGCGGACATTGATCGCGTGATTCACGTGCTTGGTGGAGCGACGGTCACTTTGCGCAACATGACCATCCGCAATGGTCTTGCGAAATCGGGTGGTGCGATTCTGGTGAACGGCACCTTGACGCTCGACAGCGTTATCGTGGCCGATAGCATTGCCAATAATGTAAATGCTCCGACAACGGGCAACGGTGGTGGTATTGCGGTTGATCGCGGCAATCTCACGCTGATCAACTCGATTGTGCAGAACAATTTCGCGACGGGTTATGGCGGCGGTATTGTCAATCAACTGGGAACTGTCACGCTGCAAGACAGCAATGTAAGCGGTAACACATCCAATACCGGTGGTGGTGGTGTCGGGGTAGATCGCGGAACGTTGAACAGCGCCACCACGATTATCAGCAATAATACAACTCTCGGCAATGGCGGTGGTATTTATGCTCAGGTCGGCACAGTGAATGTGTCCGACACTCAGATTCAGAACAATAAGGCGACTTTGGCGGGTGGCGGCATCTGGGGGGGCGGAACCTTATTTGGCCTGTACTCGTCGACTGTGCAAGGTAATACATCCAGCGACGACGGCGGCGGCATCGCTCTGATGTTGCAGAGCAAGCTGCAGGGCTCCGGAGTTCAAGTTGTTGGCAATACCGCTAGTGATTTCGGTGGCGGTTTGCACATTTCGGGTTCGACGATCACGCTCGACGATTCGTCTTTTTCTCAGAACAAGTCCACAACGTCGGGCGGTGGTATCAATCTGGAATCCAGTATCCTCACGCTTACTGATTCGTCGATCTATCAGAATCAGGCGGGCGTTGATGGTGGCGGTCTGGATGTGTTCAACAGCCGCGCCGAACTGACGAACGTCACCATTTCTTCGAATGTTTCAACGGGCAGTGGTGCGGGTATCGTCAACTACTCGACGAGCACGCTGAAGCTGACCAATGCGACGATTGTATCCAACACCGCGAAGAACGATGGCGGCGGTGTTTGGACGCAAGGTGCCATTGAGACACGCAATTCCATCATCGCGAATAATCAGGTCACGAAGGCTACGACCAACGTCACCACGCGCAGCGATATTGTGGGAACGGTGACGTCGACCGGTGCGAATATCGTCGGTGTAAATACCTCAACGGTGGGCATCGTCAATGGCGTCAATCGCGATCTGATCGGTACGGCGGCTTCGCCGCTGGATCCGAAACTGGGCCCTTTGACAAACAACGGTGGTAGTGGGCTGACTCATCTACCGCTGTTTGGCAGTCCTGCGCTGGATGGGGGCAATACCATCATATCCGTGCTGAACGATGGGCGCAATCGCAGTCGCTCGCTGGACGCGAATGGTGACGGTGTCGTTGCTACAGATATCGGCGCAGTTGAATTTGGTGGGTTGCAGATGACGGGCACAACCGCCGCGCCGTTGAAAGTCAAGTTTGTTCGCAACGGCGACACAATCTCTGTCATCAGCACGGTGACGAATCTGGAACTGTCCAATTTCAGTGTGAACGCCGTTGATCGGGTGTTGCTCGTTGGTGGAACTGGTGCGGACACGGTCGTCATCGATTTGTCCGGTGGCAATCCACTGGCGTCCGGGGGTATCGAATTCCGTGGCAACGGGACTTCCGATGCTGATTCGCTGACGTTCACGAATGGTACCGGGACGACGGTCATTCACAACTTCACTAACAGCACGGATGGTTCGATCGACATTGACGGTGTCTCGATGGCCTATTCGGGAGTGGAGTCGCTGATGGATAACGTGGTGGCCAGCAATCGTTCGTTCGTTTACGGGTCCTCTGCGGATACGGTGACACTCTCGGACACTGGCACGACAGCTGACGGGCTATTGCGGATCACTCGTGGAGGAGCGAACGTTCTGAACTTCCAGACTCCGACCGGCAGCCTGACAGTGGATCTTGGAGCGGGTAACGACACACTCGGTGTCACTGCGTTAGACAGCAAGTTAACCGCCGTTCCGTCGATTCTGCTCGGAGCAGGCAATGATCGCGTCGACGCAACCACTGTGTGGACTGCCTTGTCAGTTCAAGGTGGTGATGGAGATGACTCGATCTACTCGGGTATGGCCAATGACACGCTCGTCGGTGGTACTGGGAATGATGCTCTACAGTCAGGCTCCGGCAATGACGTGCTGGATGGCGGCGCTGGCAACGACACGCTGAACGCGCAGAACGGCAACGACACATTGACCGGCGGTCTGGGTAACGACCTGATGGTTGGCGGCGCCGGCAACGACGTCCTCAACGAACAGGTGACGGCGACCTTCGTGCTGCGGGCGGCAATGGCAACGGGACTGGGTACAGACTCGTTCAACACGATTGAATTTGCTGTCATCACCGGTGACGGCGCAGCCAACGGTATTAATACTGTGGAATTCACCGGCCCAGTGACGATCGACGGCGGTGCCGGTAACGATGCGATCTACTCAGGATCAGCGAACGATTCGCTGACAGGTAGTATTGGCAATGACACCGTTGACGGCGGTGGTGGAAACGATCGCCTCGATGGCGGAGTCGGGAACGACTCGCTCGTCGGGAATAATGGTAACGACACGCTGACCGCCGGCGATGGTAACGATATCCTGATCGGTGGCGTCGGTGATGATTCGATGTCGGGTGGTGCCGGCAACGACAGCATGATGGCTGGTACTGGCAACGATACGCTCAACGGCGAAGCGGGCAATGATACCCTGAAGGGTGAAGCCGGTAACGATTCGCTCGACGGTGGCGACGGAGCAGACGCTCTCACTGGCGGAGATGGCAACGACAACCTCAACGGTAACACCGGCAACGATACGCTGTTCGGAGAAGCTGGTAACGACAGTCTCCTTGGTGGTGAAGGCATTGATACCCTCCTTGGTGGGCTGGGCGTTGACTACGTCAACGGCCAGGGCGGAGCCGACAAGGTCGCTGGCAGTACGGGCGGCAAGAACTTTGCAGACTCAGGCGACAAAGTGGTCGGCATTGCGGGAGAAATCGACGAAGCCTTCGTCTTCGCACCGTTCTGGCTGACGTCTTCGCTGTAGCGGTTTGGTCAGAGGTTCTCTCACGCGGAGGCGCAGGGACGCGAAGAGTTCAGTCTACTTCGTGGCTGGGCGCCTTCCTCCGGGATCGTATTGAGCCTACTCGTCATCGCCTTCTTTGGATGTCAGGCGGATTTTCTGGATGCCGAGTTCATTAGCGGCGTCGATGACCTGGACCACGCTTTCGTGCATGGCGGCAGGATGAGCGTCGATGACGATTTCGGCCTTTCCGCCGGTCTGGCCCTGGCGGATTTTGGAGATCAAGTCTGTTGGCGCGACCGGGATGTCATCCACCAGATAGTTATTCCGTTCGTTGATGGTCACCACGATGGAGGCGTCGGCGATGTCATCGAACTCCACGCTGCTGGATGAGCCAGCGCCGGAGCTGTCTTCCTTCTGAGAAGCTGATGGAGGCGGCGTGGGCAGTGTCTTCTGTTCGATGTAGCGGGCTGTGAGGATGAAGAAGATCAGCAGCAGCATCGTGACGTCCACCATGGGCGTCAGGTCGAGCTCACCGAATTCGTTTTCTTTCTTCTCCTTGCCGCCGAAGCCTTCATCTTCCTCTTCGTCGCCCGAGTGCAGGTGATGACCGTCATCATCATCATCCAAATCGGGTGACGGGATGGTCAGCGGCGTTTTGCAGTTCGGGCACGGCAGAGTGCGCCCCTGCATGCGCGTCGGGCAACTGATGCGCTTCTTGCAGCTCTTGCAGCGAAAGGTGATTTCGGAAGTGGCCATTTACTTCTTGTCCTGAACCCCAATGCCGAGTTTCACGCCTTCCACTTTCCCTGCGGCCTTCAACACTTTCTGCACGACGCCATGTGGCACTTCGCGATCCGCCATGATCACCACATTAGTGCGTTGCTTACGCAAGCCTTCAGCCACGTAAGCGGTGACTCCGGCCACATTGCCTTCCTTGTCGTCGAACTTGATGGTGGTTTGCTGGGTGTCCTTATTCACCTTGATGGTGATGATGGACGCTCCATCCGTTTTCATTGCGCTCCCGTGCTCGGCTGCTGGAACGTTGGCATCCATGCGGGGAGACATCGCCTGCAACACAATGAAGTACATCAGCAGGATGAAGGTGCAGTCGATCAGCGGCGCAACGTCGATTTCTTCGTTGTGCTTGACCTTCTTGCGGCGAGGACCGTCGATCCCACCTTCATCATGAGCCATGTTTCGTACTCTCAAACAGCAGAACTAACGACGTCTAGAGTTGACGCTTGATGTATTACTTCTTGCCCTTGTTGAGTGACGCTTCCAGTTCGTCGAAGAACTCGCCCATGTAAATCCGGACGTCAGTTTCCAGTCGGCCGACACGCACATGGAAGAGCGCGCCGAGCAATGTCAGCGGAATGGCGACGGTCAGTCCCAGAGCGGTAGCGAACAGGGCGGTACCGATACCACCGGCCAGCTTGCTGGGGTCGCCACCGGACGCACCCATTTCGGCCAGCTTACCGAACGTGACCACGATACCGAGCACCGTACCCAGCAGCCCGAGCATCGGACCGCTGCGGACGCACGTGCCAATCCAGGCGAGCGTGTATTCGAGTTCGGTTGTGACTTCGCGTTCGAATTCCTGATTCACGAGTCGCTTCAGCTTCGGAATCGGCTTCGTGCGATTGGCCATGGCGACCAGGATCAACTGCGGAACGGCCTTGGCCCAATAGCCCGGCGAGTCGCATAGTTCGACCACGCCGTCGTAGTTCTGTTTGTCCAGCATGTCACGGACATCGTCCAGAAACTCGTCCGCGGCTTTGTCGCTTGCAAACCGCTTTTGCTTGATGCGTCGAAACAACAGCAGTGCGAGATAAGCGCCGAAGAGTGCCACGATACCCAGGACTGAGTACACAAAGACTTCGAGTGCCAGTAGCACTGCATTGAGATTCATGTCGGCTCCGAGGTGGCGAACACGAGTGTAGGTCGAAGGCATGCCTTCGACAGAAGTGGGCCGCCTTGTAACTACTGGAGGGGGCTCAGACAACGCTCCGCAGCGAAGTGTAACAAACGACACATGCGATGATTCTGAATGCTCCCCAAGACAACGCAAGGGCTGATTTTCAGGCTGCGGATAGCTCGTTGACACTCCGAAAAACGCGGCCTACAGTCGATTGTGATTCTCTCGCCGCTGCCAGTTATTTGTCCGCCACATCTCAAGAAATCACCACTCTCGAGGCTAGACTTTCATGGCTCCAGTGCAAGCTCCTCGGCCGCCGCAGCCAGTCAAGACTGCCAGGCCTGTGATGCGTGTGACCGAGTACGAGAAGGTTTCCTCGGGCGTGATTCTGATCACTTTGGCGCTGGCAGGCTTGCTGGTGGCGTTGATTGGGATGTGGTTCAACGTCCGCATTGCCGAACCCGAGCCGCCAGTTGTCGCGGTCGACATCATCCCGCGCGAAGGTGGCTACGAAGACGGCGATATCGATGGCACGGGTGAGTTCAATCTGAATCCGACCGATCCGAATTCGGCGCTGGCTCCAGGCATGGCCGAGCAAACTTCGGGAGCCTCCGAGGCTCTGTCGGAAATCACGGAAGCGGTTGCTGCGGACGTCGGCGAAAGTTTGTCAGGTGAAGGCTCCAGCGACGCGATTCAGGCTTTTGAAACGGCTCTGGCTGCTCCGAGTTCCAATAAGAACGTAACGGGCGAGAACTTTGAAATTGGTGGCACCGGATCGGGCGGTCGCGGCGGCAGTCCGACTGGCAATGGACGTAAGCCGTTGGGAACGGGTGGCGGTTTGCGTGGCGGTATCTCCCGAGAGGACCGCTGGGTGGTCCGATTCGATGAATCGACTCTGGACGAGTACGCCACGCAGCTTGACTTCTTCAAGATCGAACTGGGAGCTCTTTTCCCTGACGGACGCCTGGTGATGATCACCAACATGGCCGCTTCCAAGCCGACGATGCGTGAAACGAAATCCGGCAAGGGCGAGCAGCGACTCTACTTCCGTTGGCGTGGTGGCGGTCGCCAGAAGGTTGATAACGAGTTGTTCAAGAAAGCGGGGATCAACAGCGAATCCGCGACGATTCTGCACTTCTACGACCCCAATACAGAGAACCTGCTCGCTACAGTCGAACAGGCTCACCGCAACCGCAAGACGACAGAGATTCGCAAGACGTACTTCGCAGTTCGCAAAGAAGCCAACAACTATCGGTTTGTTGTGACGAGCCAATCGTACCTGCGTTAAGCATGTCTGAGTCTCCGGCGCGACAAGATCGCATACGAAGAAGTTGAGCGCAGCGGATCAAGAATTCGTTGCAACGATGGGCGGATCACGACCGCCTCATAATCAAGGAACGACAGCAGATGGCAAAAGGCGAAAAGCCCGACTGGCTCGACGACGATGACCTCATCCCGGATGGTGACGACGATGTTCTTGATGCGGATGATGTGATTGAGGAAGCGTCGCCGGCACCGATGCTCAAGCGAGGCGGTGGCAGCAGCAAGCGGGAAGAGCCGATCCTCGAGCGAGTCAGTTCCGGAGGAGCTGCGGCACGCGGTCAAGACGAACCCAAACGCGGAGGCGAGGGCGGCGACAAGTCGGGCAAAGCGGCTAAGTCCGAACGTGAGCTGCGTCGAGCGCATGCGGTGCGGCCGGGCGAGCAGGAAATCACCAGGTCTCCGCTTGTGCTGGGTTTGGGCGTGGTTGCTCTACTGCTGGCTCTGCTGTCACTGACCTACTGGTTCATGATCGGTCGCAGCACGCTGGAACGCGAGCTGATCGCGATTGATGAGCAGGTCAATGCCGGTCAGTACGCTGGTGCGATTCAGGCACTTGAAACGTTCATTCGCAACCATCCGTCGGGCAAAACGACGAACGAAGCGAAGATCAAACTTGGCAAGGTGCGCATCGATAAGGAAGTCAAAGGCGCGGCTCCGGACTGGAAGATCGCGCTGGCTGCGTTCAATCAGTTTGTGCAGGACGCTCGCGAGGTGCCTGAGTTCGCGAACGAGAACGAGAATCTGTCGGTCTACGCGCAGCAGATCACGCTGGGAGCACTGGAAGCTGCCGCGAAACAGAAGAGCGAAGAACTGGTGACGATTGGTGACGAAGCCACCGTGCTGGTCGATCGTTACAACAGTTCGGACAAGCCGCCGGTCGAGCTGAAAAAGAAAATCAAGCTGGCGCGTGAGGCTGCTACCGCCGCGATTCTGAAGAACTCAACCATCAAGGCGACGTTTGCAGAGATCGAGCGCTTTCTCAAAGAAAATCGCACGATTGACGCTCTGGCTTCGCGCCGCCGGTTGATCGATCGTTATCCGGATCAGGAAAAGGATCGCAAGCTCAGCCAGTTTCAGGAACAGATTCTGGATGGCGAACGGAAGTCTGTGAAATCGGACGAAACACATCGCCCGGCGGAAAGGGCTGATCGACCGGCAGTGTTGCCGAAGCCGTTGCTGTTGACGTTGCACACACGTGTGCGAACCGACGAGGCGTCGGAAGGTCGCACGGTCTGGGGGGTTGCTCAAGGCTGCGTCTACGGAGTGGATACGATCACCGGTGATCCGGTCTGGCGCCGTGCGATTGGTCTGGATTCACCGTTCTTCCCGCAGGTTGTGGACGGCGCGATTCCCGGTCTGGTTGTTTTTGATTCGCACTTCAGTGAAGTGCAATTGATCAATCGACTCACGGGCGAACTGGCTTGGCGGCAACCACTGGAAGACGTACCGACGGGCGCTCCGTTGATTCATGAGAATCAGATCTATGTGGGCACCTCGGGCAATAATCTCTATCGAATCGACGCCCAGACAGGAGAGATCGGTTCGAAGTTGACGTTTTCTCAACCCGTTTATTCACCACCAGCGCTGCTCCGAGATGGGGCGCATCTGGTTCTGGCTGGCAATCAGGCAGTGACTTACACGTTGACGTTGAAGCCCTTGTCCTGCGTGCGGGTCTCCTTTACTGGCCAGCGTCCAGATTCAATTCGCACGCCGCTGATGCCTATGGGCGCTACGGTGCTGATGATTGAGAACGATCAAGTCGGTTCAGCGACGATGCGCGTCTTTGACACCACCAAGAGCGAAGCCGCACTGGCGCAGGTTGGGTCTGAGAAGCTGAGTGCTCACGTGGTCGACAAACCGCTGCTGCGCGGCAATCAACTGATCGTGGCTGCTGAGCGGGAATTGCTTTCGATCTACACGGTCTCGGACGATCCCGAGATGCCCAAGATGTTGCCGTTGGCCAAGCCTCCTGCACAGATTGAATACACGGGGCCGGTCTATCTGCACGCGGGACCGGATGGGCGTCTGTGGTCCATCAGTGACAATGTGAAGCAGTTTCAGCTGTCCACGGAATCTCTGGGCGAAGACGCCAAGAAGCGGATCTACATCGCTGCTGCCGCCCAGCCACTGCAGACCATTGGCCGCACGCTGTTTGTGGGCCGCAAGCAACTGGAGAGCGATGCCGTTTCCGTCATTCAGGTGGATGGCGAGGACATGATCAGCTCGTGGCGTACAGTGCTTGGTGCTGGCCCACTGGAACTGGTCAGCACTGGCCCCGAAACCGCATTGTGCGTGACCGCTGCGGGTGACGTGTTCCAGGTGAACTCCGCAGACGTCGAGTCCGGTGGCTTTCGCTTCCGGGCTGAAGCTTCGCTGAAACTCGCAGACGGTCTGGATGTTCCGCTGCAATCGACGCCTGTTGGCGGCGGCAAAGTGGCCGTTGTCTGTGGCGGCAAGGAACCCAAGCTCTGGATCATCAATCAGATCGGCAAGATCGAGCTGGAACTGCCGCTGGACGAAGCTCCGGTGGCAGCCCCCGTGCCCCTGGCTGGCGGCGTGGTGGTTCCTCTGACGACCAAGTTGCGAGTTCTGGCGGTGCCCGGCACACCTCGTGTGGATGACTATCTGGCTACGGTGGGAGATCAGGCTAAGGCGAGTTGGACCAGTATCGTCCCGCTGGATGCAACCCACATTGCTATCGTGGATGGCGAAGGCAAGATCTCAAGACTGGAGTATCGCACGTCACCCAAGCCTCACCTGCAACAACTTGACTCTGTTGCCTTGGGACAACCCGTCGATGTGCCTCCGGTGCTCGACAAGGGACGTTTGATTGTTACTGATGCCAGTGGCCGCCTGCAGGTCTTGAGTGCCACGAACTTCGAACGCGTGGCCGAAGCCAAGCTGGATCAACCTGCTGTCGGCGAATTGGCGAGCACGGGCACGCAGGTGCTGGTGACTACCTCGGCGGGAGTGCTTGAATCCTACGATCTTGGTCCAAGCCTCAAAAAGCTTTGGTCACGGCCTTTGGCAAATGATCTGTTGTCGGGTTATGCCGTCGTTGAAAATGGGGCGGTAGTTCTTGGCACGATGAATGGCTCCGTGATGTCTTTGAAGCCGGACACGGGAGAGAACATCAAGGTTGTGAAGCTGGATCAACCGATCGAGATCGGACCGGTTCGCCTGGGTAAGTTCACAGTTGTCATGACGATCGACGGGGCTTTGTTTCACGTTGAGAGCGCGTTGGGGAGCCCATGATGAAACTGAATCGCTCAGATCTTCGACGGGCACTTCTCACAAGCTGGTTGTGCGTGACTGGCGTTGTGGCGTTGGCGCAACCTGAAACGCCACAGCCTAAGCCCATGCCGCAGGACCAGGCTCTCAAGAAGATTGATGAGATGCCGATCCCGTCACTGGAAGAGCTGCTCTCGAAGCCGGCGGTGGACTGGATTGTGCTGCGTCCACCGCGCCGCGATGAAGTTCTGGTCGTGCAGCCCGTTTCGCCGCGTCCGGACACAATTGCCCGCATGGGCAAGATGGCTGACGATCTGCGCACGACAGCCAAACGCCCCAAGCAGGAACAAGGTGAATCGGCTGAGCAGTACAAGCAGCGTCTGCGCGATCTGCAGGACGAAGCCGAGAATCTGGTGGTGTTGTTTCCAACAGTCGAAGGCGTGAAGCCTGAAGAGCAGGACAGCGCCGAGTATCGCCTGAATGTGCAGAAGCACGTTGAGCGCATCATCTACCACGAAGATCTGATGCTGAAGCGTGCGGACTTGCTGATGAATGAAGGGCAGCTCAGCAAGGCATTTGAACTGTTGCTGGTGCTGGAACGTCGTCAGGGCGAATGGCCCGGCTATACCGACCGGCGCAACCGCCTGATTTTTGAAGAGGCGAAGCAACAGAACGAAGCCGGGAATTCGGAAGCCGCGTTTGCGTACTTTGAAGAGCTGCACACGGTTGCTCCCAAGTACGAAGGGCTGCGGGAGGCGATGGGCACGGCCGCGAACGGTCTGATCGATGGAGCCATACAGAATGGCGAGCCAATTCGTGCGCGGTTCTATCTCATCCGACTGCGTAAGCGTGATCCGGAAAGTCCAGTCACCATCAAGTGGACCGACTACTTTCTGAAGAAGGCCGACGAAGTTCTCGACAAGGCCAAGAAAGCACGCGAGGAAAGTCAGCACTCGCAGGCGTTGGAATTGGTGGAAGAAGCGGCCCGCGTCTGGCCTTTGCACCCGCAGCTCAAAGCTCTGCACCGCGCCGCGGTCAATCGCTACCAGGTGCTGCATGTCGGCGTGACGCGGTTCCCGACGGACCCCACACCCTATCCGTTGCGGACGACGGAGCAGCAGCGAATTGCGGAACTGCAGGCCGTTGAGCTATTCGAGATCAGTCGCATCGAACGCAATCCTCAATACCAGTCACGCTACATTGAGGAGTGGACGCCAACAGATCTGGGGCGCCAGGTCGTGTTTCAGTTGCGGCCCCGGCGCGCCAGTTGGGAAGCCAGTCCGCTGGTGTCGGCGACTCAAGTGGTGCAGGCTCTGGGTGAACGACTTCGCCCCGAGTCGCCTTACTTCGACGAGCGGCTGAAGAACTATGTGCGATCTGTCAGCGTGAAATCGCCTTATGAGTTCGTCGTGAACTTGTCGAAGATTCCCGTTCGTCCGCAGGCGATCTTTCGCTTTCCAGTGATCGAAAGCGGTGGGGAAAGTGGAAGCGGGGGCAACATCGTGTCCCAGCGATTCCGCTTGGCTGACAAGACGGACGACCGCGCTGTCTATCGTCGCTCGATTCCCGAGCCTGATACGTCCCCACAGTTTCATGTGGCCGAAGTTGTGGAGCACCGTTACCCCACTACGGACTCGGCAGTTCAGGCGTTGATGCGGGGTGATGTCTCGCTGTTTCCCAATCCGCCCATCTGGCTGGCAGATCGCATCGAACGAGCTGACATGTTCCAGGTGGAGCCGTTCGCCGTTCCCACTTCTCACGTGCTGCAGTTCAACTCGCGCAGCGAAGCGCTGAAGAACAACGAAGTGCGTCGAGCTGTCGCGTATGCCGTGAACCGCGAACGCGTCTTGAAGGAAGTTGTGTTTCGCGGTGAGAAAGTCGCAAGAGGGCGTCTCACGACCGCTCCCTATTCCAGCAAGAACTACGCGTACAACCCCGAAGTGCAGCCGCACAAGTTTGATTTGCCGTTGGCCTTCGCCTTGACCTCAGTTTCCAAGAAGAAGTTCGGAGGCAAAGTACCGGAGCTCACGATGATCTGTGAGCCTGATGAAACTGCGATTCGTTGCTGCGAGGAGTTCATCAAGGACTGGGCCAAAGTTGGCATCACCGTGAAACTCATCAGCGACCCCAAGGAGCCGCCGCCGGCTCAATGGGACATCGTTTATCGCACGGTCCGCATGGTGGAACCGGTGACCGAAATGTGGCCATTCTTAACCATCAGCCCGGATGCTCGGGTGCGTGAACTGGAGCATCTGCCGGACTGGTTGCGGCAAAGTCTTATCGAACTGGAGCAATCCGCCGATCTGACAACGGCCGCGACATCCTTGCGGCGGCTGCATCTGCGGCTGCACGAGTTCGTGCAGTACGTGCCGCTGTGGGAGCTGGATGACGTGCTTGTGATTCGCAGAAACATTCAGGGCGTTCCTCCGGGACCGCTGCATCCTTATCACAATCTTGAACGGTGGATTGTTCAGCCGTGGTACGCCTCCGAGCTTTCGGGCGAGTCTTCCTGACGGCATCGGTGAATTGTTCGCTTCCGCAACTGCGTTCTATCGGGAACTTTCGCATGACGAGACTTGTTCTCGCACTTTTATTGGTCGGTATCACTGGTGTCGTTGCGTGTGCTCAAGACGCCGTGGCACCAGCGACGCCAGTTGCACAGTCTGTTGAAGCTCAGCCTGCGGCGGCTCCTGTTGCCGGGGCGTCCGCACCTGCATCGTCTGCCCCAGCGCCAGCACCGGTTGTGATTCCTTTCGAACTGCGACCGTACAAGGTCGAGTTGGCTGTCGCTATTTCAGATTCCCCGCGTCTCAGTCCGGCTTTTCGCGAGGCGTTCGTCAACGAACTGAAGGCCATCGCCGATCGCAGCATCGGTCCGATGTGGGACCTGAAGATCACCGCTGGTGGCTGGTTGACTCCGCATAGTCGGGCGAGCGTTGAGCGACTGACGGTTGCGGATATGAAGCAGCGCGCCCTGCAGAACGATGTGGATAAGTGCTATGCCATAGCCGTCGAATTGGTCGGCACGCGCTTTCACATCGCGGGGCGGGAGTGGGACCGTGAGTCACAGGGACTGGGTGCTATTCGATCCAGCAGCACGATTGATCGTCGCATGCTGGCCACTGAAGTCTTCAGGATCATTCAGAAGGTCTTCAGGCCGGTGGTGCAGATTGATGAAGGAGACGCTGTCGCTGGAGCTCGCCTGCGAGTTCGCGCCGGTGAGTTTCTGCCCGCGGATTCTGGCTTCGATCAGGCTGACGACGGCTTCTACTACGTGCCGTTCATGCGAGCGTTGGCGAAAGATCGCACGCTGCGTGCGGTGAACTTCGTTCCGTGGTGTTACCTGTCTTCCTCCGAGATTGATCGTTCACGCATTGACTGCAAGGCGGACTCGGGAGTGAGCGTGAAGTTCACCTCCAAGCGGCGTTCAGAGTGGCGCGGCCTAGGAGTGCGTGCGTCTTTACCGGCGACAGAATTGACCCTGATGCCTCAGCGGAATTCAACAAAGCCGCTCATTGGTTACTTCCTGGGTGTTTACGAAGAACTGCCGCAGGAGCCGCCACCAACGGCGACACCACTCAAAGAGCCACCGCCACCTTCGCCTGCGGAAGAGTCCAAGGTCGTCCTGAGAACCGATCGGTTCGGTCGAGCGACGATTCCGGTGAAGGAGCACGCTCCGTTGCAGTGGGTCTTCGTGCGCAGCGGACGCGAACTGCTGACGAAGTTTCCGATCGTCCCCGGCGTCGAGGCATCGATGTCGGCCCAATGTCCGGACGATACTGAGCGGCTGGACGTTGAAGGCCAGATGGCACTAATTGAGACCGATCTGATTGACACGATCGCCAAGCGCGCCGTCAGTCTGGCCATGATCAAGGCTCGTGGTGCGAAGCACGAATGGGCCAAGGTGGATGAAGGCTTCGCGGCGATCGCTGAGTTGCCAAAGCTGAAGTTCTTTGAAGAGAAAGTCGGCGAGATTCAGTACGCTGCGACCAAGAAAGCTCAGGCCAAGAAGAATCGTCTGGCCGAGGACCGTATCAAGAAGATGGGGTCCAAGATTATGGAAGTTGCCACATTCCATCTCGACGACGAGAAGGTCACGGAGCTGAAGTCGGAGCTTGAGGAAGAGAAGAAAGCGGAAGAGCGGAAGCAGGATGTCGATCCCACTGAGCGTCTGAGATCGCCCACGAAATGACGGGCTGCCGCCCGGTGTGCGTAAGCTTCTCTTGAGTGAGTGGATGCAACCCGTCTAGAGTCCCGCTCGGTCGCATGGAAGCGGCCACTTTGATTCCCACCCTGATGAGGGGACTTGCAGGATGCAAGCGCGGCGAAATGGATTCGGTACGACACTGCTCATGCTTGTACCCATGCTGGCAGTGCCTGTGATGGCCATCTTCGGCATTCCACAGTTTGCTCCCGTGTCGGCCTCTCCGACCGAGCCTGTGGACCACCTCGAACATCCGCTGCGTGCAGAGAATCGCATTGGCTTTTCGGCAGCGGCGCCTGGCCGAACAATTGAAGTCTCAAAGCGGCAGCCACTGGACTTGTTTCAGCCGTATGCCTCTGCGAATAACGCTGCTCAGGACGATGGCGATAACACAGCGTCGTCGGCTCAGTGGTCCGATCCGCTGAAATCGTTGAACGCGAAACCGAGCGTCAAGTCGTTGCCAGCTCCCACTCCGCGAGCGACTGCGAATGCCCGCGAAGCCAGCGTGCGATCGGCACGACAGCTTCCACAGCAGGTCTACGACGTCTTTGCCGACGACTTCGGAGGCCAGCGTGCCACGACGACCGAACTGGCCGGCGGATTGCCCCCCGCTCCGACTCCGTCCCGAGTTCAACCCGCTGCTGAACAAAAACGTTTGCAGCCGGAGTTTCCGCAACTCACATGGCGGCAGGCCGTCGATCGTCTGAACACTCTGGGTGCATCGACCTACCGATTAACTCCGGGCATGCATCCTCAAGAGTTTCGCTTCGTTTGCTTTGTGACGTCGGTGGATGACATGCGCATTACGCGCCGTTTCGAAGCCGAGTCCGCAGACCCACTGGTCGCCGTCGAGAAGGTGCTGGCTCAAGTTGAGCAGTGCCGTCGCTAGCGGTCGCTCAGATCGATCTTGCGATCGGACTAACACAGGACCTCGGATGTGAATGCTTACGGTGCCAGTCTGGCAGCAGTCTCTTCTGAAGCTCGTACCGGGCTGAAGCAGAGCACTTCGCACAGCGGCTGGTATTGGCAGTTTCTCGTTCGCTCACCGCACAGCGAAAGCGCGGCCTCTCCCCAAGTTAAGACCACTGGCACCGCGAATGAGTGCCGCCGGTCCATCAAGATGGCTCGACTCGAAGCTGTCCTGCTGGTGTCGGATCAAGCGCTATCGTTTCGCAAGCTGGCACAGCTCGCCACACTGGCCGATGCCGCTGAAGCTCAACAACTCGTCAAGCAGCTCAATGTTGCTTACGACACGATGGCCAGTGCGTTTCGTGTTGAGCAACTGGCGACGGGTTGCCGCCTGATGACACGACCGCAGTTCTCGATGTGGCTCGACAAACTGCATCAGCGTCATGCGGAGATGAAGTTATCTCCTCCCATGCTGGAGACGTTGACCATTGTGGCTTACCGCCAACCCATCACGCGCGCGGAGATCGAAAAGATTCGCGGTGTACAGGCTGCGGAGATGCTGAAGCAGCTCATGGAACGCGGCTTGGTGCGCATTGGCGGTGAAGACGATTCACTGGGCCGACCGTTCTTGTATGAGACGACTCGACGCTTCCTGGAGTCTTACGGTTTGAAGGATCTTGGCGATCTTCCGCAAGCGGACAAACTTCGCCGAACGCGCGATCTTCAATTGAAGTTAAACCTCGCGGATGATGAGATAGGACCCGTCGAGGGCGCCGCGTGATGAGTGTTTCCTGCCAGCTTCCGAGAACTTCAGATTGCAGGTTTGCATGACCTTGGAGCACGGCTATAGTCCCGCCCGCACTCGGCCCAAATGGCTCGATACATGTTGGCGAACTCGCTCAGTTCGCGAGTACCGAGCTGTGCCACGGAGGAACGTTAAGTGAATCATCGCCTGAATCACTCTCGCTTGTCTGAAGTTGAACTGACTGTTGGTGAGAGTTTGC
The DNA here is from genome assembly GCA_964386705.1 of uncultured Planctomycetaceae bacterium. GTDB lineage: Bacteria > Planctomycetota > Planctomycetia > Planctomycetales > Planctomycetaceae > AM-0621. The sequence continues at coordinate 46,046 of CAYLTY010000002.1, read as the reverse complement.
GAATCGAGGACGTCGTTGTGACGTTGCTGGATATCCAGAACGGAGAACCTAAGTTCTTGATCGAGCGAGTTTCGGGCGAAGATTGCGATGATGACAGCTTCGATTCTGCCGAGTTCGAGCTGCCGGCTTCCTTCCGCTAGTGCTTGAACATCCATGTCCGATCACATCCCTTTGAGCTTCGGCGATGTGGAGCGTGCGAATGCTAACACGCTCCTCAACATGGCCCTCAAAGAAGATCTGGCCGACATCGGTGATCGCACCTGTCAGGCATTGATTGAGCCCACTGATCGCGCTGAAGTTCATGTGGTGGCGCGCACTCATGGAGTGGTCGCTGGCCTGCCCATTGGACCGCTGGTCTTCGAGGCTCTCAGCAATCGTGTGGCGTGGATCGCGGAAGTTCCCGATGGCACTTCAGTGGAACCAGCTAAGGTTGTTGCGCGAGTTGTCGGTCCACTCAAGGATGTGCTGATCGGCGAACGCACGGTGCTCAACTTTCTGACGCACCTCTCAGGCATTGCGACGCTGACGCAACGCTTCGTCAAAGAAGCAGCAGGCACTCGCGCGGTCATTCTGGATACTCGCAAGACGTTGCCGGGATGGCGGGCCTTGGCCAAGTACGCCGTTCGTGCCGGTGGCGGTACCAATCATCGTCTTGGTCTCTACGATGGTGTGCTCATCAAGGACAACCACATCGCCGCCTGGTCACGCCAGGTCGGCAATTCGTCTCTGGAAGCGGCAGTCAGGCAGGCACGCGGCAAGACGCCGAAAGACGTCACGGTCGAGGTGGAAGTCGACACGCTCAGCCAGTTGCACGACGCGCTCGAAGGCAAGCCGGACATCGTGCTGCTCGATAACATGAACTGCGATCAGTTGAAGGAAGCAGTACAGATTCGAGATCACGCAGCGCCCCAAGTGCTTCTCGAAGCGTCCGGCGGAATCACCTTGGCGAATGTCCGTTCGATCGCTGAAACCGGAGTGGACCGCATCAGCATCGGAGCGTTGACTCATTCGGCGCCGTCGCTGGATCTTGCTTTCGATTTCTTCCAGATCGAAAGCTGATTGCGCGGGACTACTCCGCCGTTGCTGAACCGCTGCCAGTTTGATTGGGGATCAGCTTGTCGAGGATGCCGTTTACAAACGTGCCGGAGTTTTCTGTACCAAAGAGCTTGGCAATCTCGATGCACTCATCCAGCACAACTGCGGCGGGTGTTTTGAGTTTGGTCATCTCGAACAGGCCCATGCGGATCACGTTGCGATCGGTGGGCGTCATGCGCGACAGCCGCCAGTTGTGAGCAATCGCCTGAATCTGTGCATCGAGCTGCTCGAGGTTCGTCACCGTGCCGTCGTACAGATCCCAGGCGAACTCGCGCAGTTCGGAGTCTTCAACCAGTTCCGCCAGCAGTTCCGTGACCGCTTGCGGCGCGACCTCGGGGTGCAGGTCTTTCTGGTAGAGCAGCTTCAGTGCGGCGATGCGGCCTTCTCGTCGTCGTGCCATGTCAGTTCGGGATCTCAAAAGTCGGGAATCAGGGGCGAGGTCTTCGTTCGTCTCGGGGGATTGACATCCCTCGCTCGCCTAAGAAATCTGTTTCAGCACATCGATCATCTCAATTGCGGCGAGTGCCGCCTCATGCCCCTTGTTGCCCGCTTTGCCACCAGCGCGATCGATGGCTTGTTCCATCGACTGGCAGGTCAACACGCCGAACAACACCGGGATGCCGCTGCTTTGACTGGCGCGTGCTATACCGCCTGCAACCTGATTGTTGATGTATTGATCGTGCGTCGTCTGCCCCGCGATGACGGCTCCCAGACAGATGACCGCCGCGTACTTGCCCGAGTGCGCCAGCTTGTCCGCCGCCAGCGGAATCTCGAACGCGCCGGGGACATGCACGATGGTCAGCAGATCCTCGTTGCCGCCGTGTCGACGAATGGTGTCGACCGCGCCTTCCAGCAATCGCGACGTGATCATGTCATTGAACCGCGACACGACGATCGCGATCGCTTCATCCTTCAGCAGCAGTCTGCCTTCAATGCGAGTGGGCATGGGTGATCTGGTTAGTTCGGGATCAGAAGAAACGGGACGACATTCAGATGACGCTCGCCTGTTGTGACTCAGCCGAGGTTCATCGTCATCAGGAACTCTTCGTTGGTTTTGGTCTTGCGCAACTTGTTGGTGAGCAGTTCCATGGCGTCGCCGGGGTTCATGTCGTTGAGGACTCGGCGCAGCAGCCAGACACGCTTCAGTTCGTCTGGGGTCATCAACAGTTCTTCGCGGCGGGTGCCCGAGCGGTTTACGTCGATGGCGGGCCAGATGCGCTTCTCAACGAGGCGGCGGTCCAGCACGAGTTCGGTGTTACCGGTGCCTTTGAATTCTTCGAAGATGACGTCGTCCATCTTGCTGCCGGTGTCGACCAGAGCGGTCGCCACGATGGTCAGGCTGCCGCCGTCCTCAACATTGCGAGCCGCACCGAAGAACCGCTTGGGATGCTGCAACGCATTGGCGTCCACACCACCTGTCAGCACTTTGCCGGAGTGAGGACATTCCGCGTTCCAGGCGCGGGCCAGTCGCGTGATGGAATCGAGGAAGATCACGACGTCGTGACCATACTCAACCATACGCTTGGCCTTCTCGATGACCATTTCCGAGACCTGAATGTGACGGCTCGGCGGTTCATCGAAGGTGCTGCTGACGACTTCGCAGTTCGTACCACGCACCTGACGTTCCATGTCCGTCACTTCTTCCGGACGTTCGTCGATCAACAGCACGATGACGTACGCCTCGGGATGATTCTTCAGCACGGCCTTGGCCATCTTCTGCAGCAGAATCGTCTTACCGGCTTTCGGCGGCGACACGATCAGGCCGCGCTGTCCCATACCGATTGGCGACAGCAGATCGACGACGCGCGTATTGAATTCATCAGCGTCGGTTGAGAGCCGCAGCTTCTGTTCGGGATGCAGCGGTGTGAGATCGTCGAATGAAACCTTCTGAGTGACCAGATTCGGATCCTGGCCGTTGATGGCTTCAACGCGTAGCAGCGCGAAGTAGCGTTCGTTCTCTTTCGGCGGACGAATCTGACCAGCGACGGTGGCTCCGGTCTTCAAGCCGAAGCGGCGAATCTGGCTTGGCGAGACATAGATGTCATCCGGGCAAGGCAGGTAGTGGTAGTCCGGGCTGCGCAGAAAGCCGAAGCCGTCGGGCAGAATTTCGAGCGTGCCTTCGCCGAACATCAGCCCGTTGAGCTTCGTGCGCTCCTTCAGGATCTTGAAGATCAGGTCCTGCTTCTTGAGGCCGGTGTATTCGACGATCTCCTCGCGACGCGCCAGCTCCATCAACTCCTTCATATTCATGCGCTGGAGTTGGGCGATATGCACTTCGCTGCCCTGCTTGATTTCCTCGTAGCGGGCATCGGCGGGGAACGAGACTTCGTCGTCGGGAATCTCTTCGTCCGGCGGCGGCAGTTCGTTCAATTGAGGTCGGGTGTGACGATTACCGGGGTCCATCCGACTGGATGAACCGGACTGGTTCCAATCGTGCTGTGCCATGACTTGAAGTCCGAGGGAGTGCCGAATGGCGAAGGCGGGAAGAGAACAGGATGTGTGACGTGATTGCTCAGGGAGTGAATCTGCGGGACGAGAGTCTTTCGGAGCGGCCAACCCTGGCCCGGCGGACATCAGTTGTCCTTTGAGTTCATTCGCATCCTGCTGATGAACTGCACCAGTTTGTGGACTCCATCCTCAAGCTGGCCTGAATTCTGAATCACCAGATCGGCCCGGCGACGTTTGTCGTCCAGACTGATCTGACTGGCTTCGCGACGGCGGAGTTCATCTTCACTCCAGCCCCGCGAGTGAACTCGTGCGAGCCGCGTTTCGAAGGGTGTGTCCACGAAAACGATGGCGTCGCAGAGATCATCCCAACCGGCTTCGAGCATCACGGCAGCGTCGAGGATGAGTACGTCTAACTCAGGATCGGCGTTGTCGATTTGCTGAACGAGTCGAGACCGGATGGCCGGATGAACGATGGCGTTCAGGTCCAGCCGGGCTTGTTGTTGCCACGCTTCCGTCCCGAAAACCTTTGCCGCCAGGGCTCGTCGATCGACGGCGCCAGACGCAGAAAAGACTTCGTCACCGAAGCGTTGTTTTATTCGCTCTTGAATTTCCGGCTGGGTGAGGACTTCGTGTCCAGCCTTGTCGGCGTCGAGAACGAGTGTTTGGAGGGTTGTGGAGAGACTCTGAGCAATCGCACTTTTCCCGGACCCGATACCACCGAGGACTCCAATCACAGGGGGTTGAGGTCGCGAGGACACGCTGGCAGGAGGGGTGAGGGAGAGGGGCGGATGCTGGAGACGATCCACACAAGATGGGTTACTAGAGGCACTACATCCTGCCCGAATCGAACCCCGATTTCAACTCATAACAACGGATGAAGCCTGCGAGTTCGCCCCTACAATACGACGCACCCGGTTTTCCGCGACTCCGGGAAAGTGCCTCGAAAGGCACTATTGTCCGGTGATGGTGCCGCCAGAACGCCTGATAAGCCCACATCCCGCGCTCGCCTTCGTCCTCGATTGTTTCGCTCATGAATCTGCCCGAAGAACTTTTCAATCGCCTGTTGGCGGCTGCTCAGGAAGCGGCTCGGCAGGCGCATTGTCCGTACAGCAACTTTCGAGTTGGTGCGGCGGTGCTGAGTTCGGACGGTGAGATCTTCTCGGGCTGCAATGTCGAGAACGCCTCCAGTGGCCTGACGGTGTGCGCAGAGCGTGTCGCGATTTTTCGAGCCGTGCTGGCAGGGAAGCGTTCGTTTCAGGCCGTTATGATCTATACCCCAACCCTCACGGCGACCGCACCCTGTGGTGCCTGCCGGCAAGTGCTCGCCGAGTTCGGTGACATTCCCGTCATTGTCAGTTGCTGCGACGGACCTCATCGTTTGCAGACTTCTCTGAGCGAGTTATTCCCGTTTGCGTTTGGGCCGAGCAACCTTGGTCGATGAGAAGTCGCCGTTCGGCTTCCTGCATGTGCGACTTCCCGCGGTGATCTGCCGCGTCTGTTTTTCCTACGAAGATTCCATTCAAAATGCCTCCGCGTGATTCCGATCGTCCTCAACGCAAACAGTCGACTCGCAAGTCAGTGGCCAAACGTCCGCCGACGGATGACAAGCCGCGCCGCTTCCTGCACGACGGCATGACTGCGGAACTTCCGGACTTCAGCCAGCCGGCAACTCCGCAAACCGAGGATCAACCGCAACTCAAAGCGAAGTCAGCGGCCAAAAAGTCGGAGCCGCCATCCAGTAGTCCGAAGGGCGGCGGTCCGAAACCAGGCGGCAAGACGGCCCGGCCTCCACGACCTGATCAATCGCGAGGCCCGCAACGATCTCCTGAATCGACCCCGCCTGCGCGGTCTCAAGCCCCGGTGGCTCCTCAACGAGTGGAACAACCAACGCTGGAAGTGGGTCAGATCCTGCGTCTGGGTTTGCAGTCGATCACGGCGGACGGTGAATGCATCGCGCGCATCGGTGAGTTCCTGATGTTTGTCAGCGGCGGCATTCCCGGTGAGTTCGTGGACGTCGAGATCACGTCGATGGGTCCGGACTTCGGTCGAGCGCGCGTCGTGCGAGTTTCGGCGAAGGACAACACACGCATCGCGCCGAAGTGCAAACACTTCGGCGTGTGTGGCGGTTGTCAGTGGCAGCACATGACCTACGAAGCTCAACTGCGCTGGAAGGAGAAGCTGCTGCTGGCGTCGCTGGAGTATTCGCTGCCGAAGATTCGCTTTCCGATCCTCGCAATGAAGCCGTGCGCCGAGCCGTGGGGCACGCGCAACAAGATCTATTATCAACCGCTGTGGCAGGTCCGCAGTGAGTCGCGGCAACTGGTGCTCGGTCACAACCGGGCTCATTCGCCTACACTGGAGCCGATTCAGGAGTGCCCGGTGCATCATCCTGTCGGAGACAAAGTCGCGCGGCTGGCGTTTCAAGTGATCCGCGAGCGCGGCATCCTGATCGCGGATGCGATGTCCGTGAAGCCGGGCGTCAAAGGCATTCTCGTTCGTACGTCTAGTACCACTAACAAGTCACACGTCGTGATCGTTGCTACCGGCGAGCACATGGCGAACGCGAGCGGTTTCGAGCAGCAGATCCTGAAGATCAACGGCGTTGAGGGCGTGCATCTCAACCTCCAGATGGACCCTGAGAGCACTTATCTGGGGCCGCGCACCTTGCATCTGGCTGGCGAGCCACGGCTGACGGAAGAAATCGGGGACGTGAAGTTCCAGATCTCGCCGGATTCATTCTTTCAAACCAACATCCGCGCCGCGCGCACGTTATACGACGTTGTCTACCGCATGGTATCCGAGCAGCGCTGCGACCCGATTCTGGATCTGTATTCGGGAGTCGGTCTGTTCTCGCTGCCGCTCGCGAAACGCGGACGCACGGTGCTGGCCGTCGAAGAGAACGGGCAGGCCGTCGAAGATGGCCGGGCAACCGCTGAGTTCAACGGCATTCAGAATTGCGAGTTCATCGCCGACCGCGTGGAGCATGTGCTGAAGAGCATGCCGCGCGAGCAGAAGTTTCACACGGTCATTCTGGACCCGCCGCGCGAAGGCTGCATGGAATGGGTCCTGCGTCTGCTGGGCCGCCGCTTCCGTCCGAAGCGGATTGTGTATGTCTCGTGTAACCCGACAGCTCTCGGCCGAGACCTCAACATGCTGCTGCAGAGCGGCTACCGCGTCGACGAGATTCAACCCGTCGACATGTTCCCGCACACGTCGCACATCGAGTCCGTCACGCTGCTCAACCGCAAGTAATTGTGGAGCTTGAACCTTCCGAGCAGTCCTTGGCTATTGAGTCGTCACTACCGGCAGCGACGGATCGAACTGTCAAACCGGACCAGTTCGACAGTTCGAGGTATTCCGCAGACCTGCATGGCAACTTAGGCCCAAATGCCGGTCTCGTTAGTGGTTGCGCCCTCACTCCTGATGGCACCGTTCTACGTTTTGCATGGATTAGTGCATGCTGACCGAGGACACGCCATGTGGACGCAGATCTCAAAAACGACCATGAAATACATGGCGTTCTATCAACGTTTCGTCACTGACTGGTGGGACCACATTACGTATTGGCAATACGTCTCGCTGATGATCGTGTTCCTGATCATCGGGTACATGTGGATGAGCAAAGGCGCCACGAACGAATAACTTTGTCCTGACGCCTCGATTCGCTCTTTACGCGGCGTTTCAGCTTACGATCCCGTGAGTTTGTTCTTGCTCAGCCATTCTTGAAACTCATCGAGCTTCAGGAACTGCGTGTTCTTGTCGAACATGTCCGCCTTTAGCGGCGACCCTTCATTTGGCACAACGACTTTCAGGCCCGTGTCATAGATGTCTCCGCCGGGCTGGCCGTGGTTGGGGAACATCTCTTTGACGGTGGCGTCGTCCTTCTCAATCAGAGCCTTCAGAACTTTCACGCCCTGATAACCCATCTGGTAAGGGTTCTGCACCACCATCGCATCGACCATCTTGTCCTTCATGCCGGTGATGGCCGGAGGATCGGCGTCGAAGCCGATGATCTTCACTTTGTCGCGGACCTTCAGGTCCGAAACGATGTCCACGATCGCCGGAGTGTTGTAGGACCAGATGCCGATCAGCAGGTTGACGTCCTTGTTGCGATCGAGGGCATCACGCACGTTGGAGCGAGCCTTGGTCGCTCCATCCGGAGCGTCCGCCAGGAAGTCGCTTTCTTTGAACGTGTCACCCGCTGCCGCACGGAAGCCGCCAATACGTTCGTTCGCATTCGCAGCACCCTTGTCGCCTACAAAGGCTGCATAGGTGGCCGATTCCATCAGCCCCTTCGCGGCCTTACCGAGCTGGTTACCGGCCGTCGTGTTGTCGGTTCCCAAGTAGGCAAACCGCACGTTGGAGCTGGTTTCGCGATCCACGTCCGAGTCGATCGTGACGATCTTCACGCCAGCTTCCTGCAGCTTCTTGAGTTCGTCAATGATGGACTGGCTCTTGGCGTCCATCACGGAAACGCCGAGCGCCACCACGTCGCTGGAACTCGCGTACTGTCTGAGCTTGTTGATCTGAGTTTCCACTTTGAAATCGCCGCGATCGACGGTCACCGCGAGGCCCGCTTGATCGCATTTCAGATCCCGAGCCGCATCCTGCGCTCCAGCAACGGCCGCATCCCAGAACGGAGCGGTGCCATTCGTCAGAATGACGATGCGTTTCGCAGTCATGCCTTTAGGTGTGACGTTGGAGCCCCCCGGCGCGGTGGGCTGCTCACCTTTGCCACAGCCAAAGACGACGCAGGTCATCATCAGACAGAAGTGCAGAAAGAAGGATCGACGTAGCATGGGTGACGCTCCTTGAAGAAGTACTCAGACCGCGGAGATGTGATTGCGGCGATCAACAGGACTGACGACGTTACCCCTGCCGAATACGATCCTCAACCAATCCCGTCCACGAACTCCAACTGATCAGCCGCGCGGCTGCCTGTCGCTCTTCTCCATGACTGCCAATTCTCAAACGCCCGTTCGATCGACCGCTGCGATGTTAACGCCGCCGGGCCGGGGAGCTGTTGCGATCGTCAATGTCCGAGGTCCGGTGGATCTGCTGGACCGCGCCTTCGCCCAGTTCTTCAAGGCGGCCAATGGACGATCGCTGTCGCAGCAGAAAGTGAATCGTATCTACTACGGACATTGGGGGGCCGAGATCGTCGAAGATCTGGTGATCTGTCGCACGGACGAGACCACTGTTGAGGTCAACTGTCACGGCGGCCTGGCGGCGCCGCGACGCATTCTGGAAGACCTCGCCGCTGTCGGCTTTGAAACGCTCACGTGGCAGCAGCAGTTGTGTGAGACGACTCATCCATTCGACGTGGAGTGCCAGGTTGCGCTCACGAAGGCGCCGACCGAACGCACGGCCTTGTGGCTGCTGCGACAGGAGCAAGGCCGCTTGCGTACCGCGATCGAAGGTTTGCTCAACGTGGCTCAGCCTGATGAACTAGCCACCCGACTGGCGGATCTCGTCCAATGGGGCGAGTTCGGTTTGCACCTGACGGAACCTTGGCGGGTCGTGATCGCCGGGCGTCCGAATGTTGGCAAGTCGACACTTCTCAATGCGCTGCTGGGATATCGTCGCGCCATTGTCTTTGACCAACCAGGCACGACGCGTGATGTCGTTACGGGCGACACTGCGTTCGAAGGCTGGCCCATAGAACTTGCGGACACCGCCGGGCTGCGAGAAACCTCGGACGAACTGGAAGCCGATGGCATTAGCCGCGCGAAGCGGGCCTTAGCAGAGGCAGACTGCGGATGCTTTGTGTTTGATCTCAGCCAGCATCCCTCGGCGGATGACAGAGAGATGTTGACTCTTGCTCGATCGCAGCCACGCAGCATTTTGGTGGGTAACAAGAGCGATCTGCCTCGCGCCTGGTCCGAAGCATCAACAATTGGGTTTCTCTGCCTCTCCGCCGCAGCGGGAACGGGACTGGAAGCCTTGATGCGTCAAGTCGTGTCCGTGCTGATCCCGCAGCAACCCGAAGAAAGCACAGCTATCCCGGTAACGCGGCGACAACTTGAATGTTTCCAGCGGGCTTTTCATGAGGCACGCCAAGGTGATTTTGCTGCCAGCCGTTCAGCGATTCAGGAATTGCTGGCTCCGCAGTTTGGTTGAAGCGGCATGCGGTCGCAGCACCGATTCCGCTGGTGCGTTACAATCTGAATCGAATGGACGCAGCAAACTTTTTGAAAGTGTGACCATGCAAGAACTGGAAGTAGGGCGGCAGGCCGCTGAAGCCGCAGGCACGATCCTCAATAAGTATTTTCGGACTGGTATCGAGATTCGTGAGAAGGGGATGTGTGACCTGGTCTCGGACGCGGATATCGAATCGGAGCGAGTCATCGTCGATGTGATTCGTTCGACTTTTCCTGATCACAGCATCTTGGGTGAAGAAGGCACGCAGCCGAAGTCGCTGGACGGTCCCCTGTGGGTCATCGATCCGTTGGATGGCACCACCAACTTCGCGCACGGAATTCCGCACTTTGCGACATCGATCGGCTTCTATGTCGATGGCCAGCCGATGGCGGCGATCATTCGAAACCCGATTCGCAATGACTGGTTCACTGCCGTTCGCGGCGAGGGTTCATTCTGGAACGGCCAGCGGATGCAGGTCTCCCGAGAAGCCAAGCTGGGCGAAACGCTCATCGGTCTGGGGTTCTACTACGACCGCGACGCGTTGCTGAATTCGACGCTCGCTTCGATTCACGAACTTTTCCAACACGACATTCACGGTATCCGGCGCAATGGTTCGGCGGCCTTGGATCTGGCTGCAGTTGGCTGCGGAATGTTCGGAGCGTTCTTTGAATACACGTTGTCCTTCTGGGACTTCGCCGCCGGCGTGCTGTTTGTGGAAGAGGCGGGAGGTAAGGTCACAAATTGTCGTGGGGAACTCTTGCCGATGGCCCGTAGCGGAATCCTGGCCTCAAATGGGATCCTGCATCAGCCGGTTCTGGACGTCGTCAGCAAGCATCACCCGAACATTTGATGTGCTTGAGCGGTTCTGCGCCGAACCTTTCAAAAACCCGCAGGTCTACAGCATGTCGAGGAAGGCTCGCATCTCGCCCTCGGCGTGCGAGTCGCCAACTCGTCGAGCGACGGCAATGCCGGAGTTGATCACGCTGCGGGCGTCTTCTTCTTCGCCGAGCTGCGCCAGCACTTTGCCGTGCTGAAACCAGGCCGCGACGTTGTCCGGATGCTGTTGATTAATGTCTGCCAGACGCCGGGCCGCTTCGGCTGGCTGGCCGTCGCTCAGGTAGGTCATTGCGACGGCGTACTGCAAAAAGGCATCGCCCGGGCTGGCGGCTAACAGTTGTTCGAGTTGTTCGCGTCGCGTCATCTGGGGAACCTTTTCCGGCGTCAACGATTGTGTCAGGACCGACTGACCTTTAACGGAATTTTGCGCCGCCACTGTTTTGTCGCAGGCCGGTCAGGTCGATGCCGGATTGTGACGAATGAGGTCATCGCTTCAATCACGGGGTGCGCCCGGCGGGGCAATCCGCAGGGATCGAGCGTGCTGGCCTTGAGCACAGTCTGAAGCCAGTCCTCGAATGCGTTGGAACTATTTTACCTAACCGGCAGAGCTTAACGGGGATGACGAGTTCGGCTGACCGTACGGGTTGTGCGAGCCAGTCCGGGGGCTTTCAAGACACGCTTTGTGACTGGTCGATTCTGCCACCTGCGGAGATGGACGGTCCGCAATCCGACCACACACGGAGTGACCTGTCTGAGTCGGAGTCACGAGCAACGCCAGCCCACGACACGCCCCATGATGACGCGAATAATCAGACTTGGCTTGTGCGCCGCACTTTTTGCTGCCTCGGCCGCCCATACGTTCGCTTCCTCGCCCCGTGAGACGCCGGTGGTGAAGGCTATACGACGCGTGCAAGCGTCGGTGGCCAATATCCACAGCGAGACGCGCGCTGATGATGGCGGTTCACTGTTCTCCGTTGACCGTGGCCAGAAGGTCAACGGGATGGGGACGGGCATCATTATTGACGAACGCGGCTACATCGTGACCAACCACCATGTGGTGGATGGCGTCGATGCCCTGCGCGTTACGACGAACGACGGTTCGTCCTATACTGCCCAGGTGGTCTCTTTTGATCGCAAGCACGACTTGGCGATCATCAAGATCAATCCGACTCGCCAACTGACGGTGATGCCGTTGGGAACATCGTCCGACCTGATGCTCGGCGAAACGGTGATCGCGGTTGGTAACGCCTATGGCTACGAAAACACGATGACAGGCGGGTTGATCAGCGCGCTGTCTCGAGATGTGGAAGTCAACGAGAAGCAGTCTTATCGCAATCTGATCCAGACCGACGCCAGCATCAATCCGGGCAACAGCGGTGGCCCGTTGATCAACATGGATGGCGAAGTCATCGGCATCAATGTGGCGATTCGTGCTGGTGCTCAGCGCATCGGCTTCGCGATTCCAATCGACGATGCCCGCATTGTGATCGCTCAACTGCTCAACAATGAAAAGCTGAGCAGCACCTGGCACGGGACGGTGACGTCTGACGTGAAGAACGGTGCGACTCGCAAGCTGGTCGTTGACAGTACGGTTAACGATGGACCTGCAGCTCGAGCCGGTATCCAGCAAGGTGACATCATCACGAAGGTGGGTGAGGTCAACATTACCGACGGAACTGACTTCGAGCGTGCGTTGCTCGGTCGGCCAGTCGGTGACAAGATTGATGTCACTGTGCGACGTGCCGATCGCACCGAGAAGCTGACTCTGGCGTTGGCAGCGTCCAATCAGAAGCCGGCCAATGTTGCGACGACCACCGTCGTACGAGGCAACAACGACGAGAAAGACACTTCCAACGACAAGTTCTGGAAGCTGTTCGGCGTGCGATTGGCTCCCTTGCCTGACCCCGAGAAGACGAACGTCGGGCCGCGTTACCGCGGTGGTATGCGAGTCTCTCAAGTGCGTCCCAACAGCCCCGCCGCCAGCAATGGCATTCAACAAGGCGACATTCTGGTTGGCCTGCACATTTGGGAAACCGTGAACTTCGAAAATGTGAACTACGTTGTTGAGCATCCGCAGCTGCGAACGTTTGCTCCGATCAAGTTCTACGTGCTGCGAGGTGAAGAAACCCTGTGGGGTCACCTGCCACTGAACGGCGTTCGCTAAGAACGAACCTGCTGACAGAAATTCATGAAGAGGGCAGGCGGCATCTGGTCGCCTGCCCTTATGTTTTTGTGACGCTCGTCTTTCAGGAATCGGCTGCCAGACGCTGCATCATTTCGGTCAGCCGCGTCATCGCACGCACATAGCGATTGCTGGCAGCGGTGGCGCTTAAACCAAGAGCTTCGGCGACTTCCGTGTTGGTCAGCTGCTCAAAGTGCCGGAGAGCGAGCACTTCGCGATCGATTTCGTCCATCGAGGCGAGCGCCTGATGGAGTTGCTGGACCTCTTCCTCGCGAATCGCGGCGCGGCTGGGTGAACTCCACTGAGCGCAAATGGCCCCGGCGATCGACATGCTGGTCTGATCACGTTGTCCGGGGCTGAGAGCGACTTCCTGCTTGGGGTCGCGCTTCTGCCCAAAATGGCGGCGCTGGACGTCGATCAGAGTCTGCAGTGTGATTTGCCGCATCCACACGTAGAGCGACACATCCGGCCGGGCGATGTAGTCATCCTGGCGGCGGGAGATGACCAGATACGCTTCCTGCAGCACGTCGGACGAATCCACGCGACCACGCAGGCGACCATCCAGCCGGAAGTCCACCATGCGATCCAGTCGGTCGTAATACAACGAGAACAGGCTTCCGAGCGCCTCGCCTCCGCCGGATCGCAGTTGTTCAAGTTCTGGATTCGCTGCAGACATCGCCCAGTTTCTCGAAGCCCCGATTACTCTCTGGGCCGGTTTGAGGTGACGTGATGGTCAGGCCAATGGCCGAAAACGGCCACAATTTGCTACGTGCTGATCGTTGCAGAACTGTATTTTGATGCGTTCTGCGTTAGTTTCAGAGTCGAACTGCACTGCAATTCGTACCTCGATTGGCCTTGAGAGCGAATGAAGTGCGTTCGACGCGAAGTGTATTCAACCAATCAGCCTTGCCGATGGCCCGGTCAGTTTGCAGGAAAGTTCTCGCATTGTCGCCGTTCGCGTGCTGACGATGCATGGTTCTTGCCTGGCGACTGACCGTATTGGCGAAGCCGGATGGCTTGGATGTACCTTGCGAGTAACGACCTGCTAGCCCGCTACCCGCCGTTTGTTGCTGAATATTCCGCTTTCTTTCCCACCCCCGCTGCGGAGAGCTCATGCTACGAACCGCCTCACTCGTTGCGATGACCTTGGTGCTCGGATGGTCGAGCACGGCGTTGGCTCAAGCGTTTGTAGAACACCTCTCGCCACCCGTGTTGCAGCGCGGCGTGGTGAACCGGGTTGAAATCCTGGGCAGCGAAACTCAAGGCGCTGTCGGTCTGTGGAGTTCGTTGCCAGCGGGAGTACTGCAGGCCAAACCCGTCGCCGAGAGCCGCGCGGGGGTTGCCACTTTCGACGTTGAATTGAGCAACCAGGCGCCGCTGGGTGTGTACGGGTTGCGGCTGGCGACTCGCAGCGGCTTGAGCAACGTGCATCTGTTTGTGGTTGATGAACTGCCCGTCACTCGAATGCCAGATCACGCACCGGCGCCGCGGCCGATGGCGAACGCGGGCATCAATCCGGCGGCTCCGCAGCCAGTAAAGCTCCCCGCTTGCATTACCTCGACCTGCCAGCCGGCGGTTGTGGACCGCTATGCCATTCATGTTGAGCAAGGCCAGCGCATCGGTTTTGAAGTTGTCGGCAACCGGTTGGGCAAGGACTATGATCCTCTGCTTCGAATTCGCAATTCCGCAGGCAGGATTGTGGCCGAATGTGATAACTCGGTAGGGCTCTTCTTCGATTGCCGCTTTGCCCACACCTTCACCGCTGCCGGTGATTATACGATTGAAGTGCGTGACGCCCGGTATGAAGGGCATCCCACGTGGCACTACGTATTACGAATGGGGGACTTCATCGAAGCGCGAGTCGCCGTGCCCTCAGTTGTTCGAGCTGGTGAGACAACCGCGCTGATGTTTCCGCAGGTGAGTGGTTTGCAACTGCCCGTTTCGATCGCCGCGGATCGACCACTGGAAGGCTTCTTTCATGAAGTCCGATTGGTTTCTCACGGTCTTGCGACTTGGGTGCCGATCACCGTGACCGACCTGCCGATCCAGGTAGAAGCGGAGCCGAATGATACCTTGGAAGCAGCTACAATCGTGGCTGCTAAGGCTCCCGCGACCTTGAATGGAGTCCTTAGCAAACGCGGCGATGTGGACTGGTTTGCCTTCGAGTTGGCGAAGGATCAGAAGCTCACTTTTCAGGGTTTCGCTCGCACGATTGGTTCTCCAGCCGATCTGGAGTTGATTGTCTTCGACGCTGATGGTCGCGAAGTTCGTCGAGTCGATGATACTGACCAGGATGAAGCAAGCTTCGCCTTCAACGCGGGTAAAGCTGGTGTCTATCGCCTGCAGGTGCGGGACGTGTCGCGCGACGGCGGAACTGATTTCGCCTATCGAGTTGACGTGCGCGCGGGCGGGCCGCAGATTCAGATGCTCGCCGAGTTTCCCGACATCACCGTACCGCAGGGGACTTATCAGCCGCTGCCACTGAAGGTGACTCGCACTGAGTTCAACGGTGAGATCCAGTTGGCTCTGCGCGGCAGCCCTGCGGGAATCACTCTGGAGCCGAATGTGATCCCTGCGGGAGCGACGGAGTTCGTTGCTCGTCTTGTTGCCGCGCCGGATGCACTGCAGGGCCTTGCGACGTTGCAGGTTGTTGGCACCGCCAAAGTCGAGATCGGTCCGGAATTGACACCCATTGCCCGCACCCGGCCGATGATCGATCGGCAGTTAAAGAATGTGGATCTGATTCCGTATGCGCTGCGTGAAGATCAACGCCACTTGCCGCCGTCGTTGACCAGCCAGATCGCGCTCATGGTGACGCCGCCAGCGCCGTTCACTCTGGACCTGCCCGAACAACTTGTGAAGTTGACGCGGTATCAAACGAAAGAATTTCCGATCGTGACGACTCGGAGCGACGGCTTCGCCGCTCCCATTACTTTCACTGTTACCGGCGGGCAGATTGGTTCCGAGCGAGAAGAACGCAACCAGGTCTATGCGCGGTTTACTCCCGGCACCGTCGATCGGCTGACAACCTCCGGCGTGTTCTTCAATCGCATCCTCACACAGCTCAACAAGCACCGGGTTGATCTCACGGCCAGTGTGGAGATTGATGGGCAGAGAATCAACCTGATTCGGACGTTCACGCTGGACGTGCAAAGCGCTTTCAAACCCACGATTGAACCGGAGCTGCCCAGCACCGAGCCCGGCGGCAGCGTCAAAGTGAAGTTGAACGCCAATCGTATTGAGACATTCGATGGCGACGTCGTCTTTACGCTTGGCCCACAACCCGGCTTCACATTTCCGGCCACAGTGACAATTCCGAAGGGGCAAGCTTCAGTCGAGGTTGAATTCAAAGCGGATCCGAAACTCAACCCGGGGCGTCACAATGTCAGGAATGAGGTTGCAGGATTCGTCGGCAAGTACGAAGAAAGTTTCAATCTGCCGAGCATCCCCATCGAGATCAAGAAGCCTGCCAAATAGATTGCAGTTGCCCTCTGCATCTTATGCACCCCCGCCCATCTGGTGAGAGGGGCAGGGGGTGAGGGATGACGTCAGACAAATCCTTCTTTAAGACGGCGCTGTCAAAGAACTACTAGATAATATGATGCGAATTATTCCAGCAATAATTGTATTCCTGATACCGCTGATCGCCGCCGCGGCCGAGCCCGGCGGACTAACCGTCGACCCCGCTGGTGTAACGTTGCGCGGACATCGTTCGTCGCAACAGTTGATCGTCAGCGAGAAGGCCTCTGATGGCGCGGTCGCCGACATTACGCGCGAAGTCAGCTTCGAGAGCACGACTCCTGCCATTGCATTGGTCACGTCGAGCGGTCGTATCATTCCACGCGGCGATGGTACTGCAGAAATCACCGTGCGCCGCATCGGGAAGGGATTGAATGGTGAGGCGAAAGTTGCCGTGAAGGTGGTGGACTACTCCCGCGCCGACCCGGTTGATTTTCAGACGGATGTCATCGCGGCACTCAGTAAAGCTGGATGTAATCAGGGGGCGTGTCATGGTTCTCCGCAAGGCAAGAACGGCTTTCGTCTAAGTTTGCGTGGTTTCGATCCGGCGCTCGATTTCGTGACGCTGACCCGTGAAGAGTTCGGACGACGCACCAACGTCAACTCGGCGGACGAAAGCCTCGTTTTGAAGAAGGGCCTGGCTGAAGTTCCACATCAGGGCGGCGTGCGTTTTCGTAAGACGGATGCCGAGTACCAGATTCTCCGGGCGTGGATTGATCAAGGTGCTCGACCGTCTCTGGTTCCCACCGTTGTTGCTGCTGCGGCCAACAAGAACAAGAACA
The DNA here is from genome assembly GCA_964386705.1 of uncultured Planctomycetaceae bacterium. GTDB lineage: Bacteria > Planctomycetota > Planctomycetia > Planctomycetales > Planctomycetaceae > AM-0621. Next base: position 29,042 of record CAYLTY010000002.1, on the reverse strand, counting down.
ACAACAAGCCCGCTACCGCTCCGCCGACTGGGCCGAAGCTGGTTCGTCTGGAAGTGCTGCCCGGTACGCACCGAGTTGCCGAGGATCATCCTCAGCAACAACTGATCGCGCTGGCGCATTTCGACAATGACACGGTGCGCGATGTGACCGATCTGGCTGTGTTCTCGACGAACGAGAAAGAGGCAGCGACGATTTCCAAAGACGGGTTGGTCGAGTTTCAGCAGACATCTGAAGTCGCCTTCCTGGTGCGATATCTGGACCGGATCACCGGCGTGCGGCTTTCTTATCTGGAGCGAGATCCCGAGTTTGCCTTCAAAGCTCCAGCGGAAGCAAATGCCGTCGATCAACATGTCTTCGCGAAGCAACGGGAACTGCAACTCGTGCCTGCTGAGTTGACGCGTGATGAGGTCTTTCTGCGGCGTGTGTATCTCGATGTCACTGGCACGCTGCCGACAGCGGCTCAAGCTCGCGCGTTTCTGGATTCATCCGATCCTCAGAAGCGAGCCAAGTTGATTGATGAACTGCTGGAGCGTGATGACTACGCCCAGTTCTGGGCGTTGAAGTGGGCCGATCTGATGCGCGGTAGCGACGTGACGATCAGTCGTCGTGGCGTGCACAGCTTCCATCGGTATCTCGTCGAACGCTTTCGCGATGACCGCCCGTTTGATGAGTTCGCCAGAGAAACTCTGACGAGCCTCGGCAACACGTTGAACAAGCCTGGCGCGAACTTCCATCGTATCGCCCGCACGCCGGATGAAGCGGCCGAAGCGACGGCTCAGCTCTTCCTCGGTGTCCGCATTGGTTGTGCGAAGTGCCACAATCATCCTTTCGAGGCGTTGACTCAGGACGACTACTACGGACTGGCTGCGTTCTTCGCGCGCGTGAAGTTCAAGGGCAAGCAGTTCATGGTCGACGACGAGATTGTGTACCTCGACCGCAATGGCGACGTCCGGCATCCGACGAAGAACATCAACATCGCTCCGGCTGCTTTCGGAGTCCCCGCTGCTGAGCTTCCCGGTTTTGATAAGCCGGCGGGTGAACTGACTCCGGACGATGATCGTCGCGAGCGGCTGGTGAGCTGGCTGACGCGACCAGACAATCCGTACTTCGCGCGGTCAACTGTGAATCGGTTGTGGTATCACCTCTTTGGACGTGGCATCGTGGAACCTGTTGACGATTTCCGGGACACGAACCCGCCGTCCAATCCGGAGTTGCTCGATCACCTCGCGGCGGAGTTCGTAAAGAGTGGTTATCGCCTGAAGCCGGTGCTGCGGTTGATTCTCAATTCGAGCACGTATCAATTGGAAGCTCGCGCGCCGGCGAAGCAGTCGAAGTTCGCGGCGGATGCGACTCCGTACTTCACGCACGCGGTTCCGCGGATGCTGTCGGCCGAGCAACTGTTGGACGCGGTATGCACCGTCACGGGAGTTCCTGAAGAATTCCCCGGCTACCCTCATGGTACGCGAGCGATCGAGCTGGCTGAAGGCACGATTGAGCATCCGTTCCTCAAAGCATTCTCGAAGCCCGTGCGTGATGTCACCTGCGAATGTGCCCGCGAAGATGATCCTTCGTTGAGCCAGATCATCCACCTGCTTAACAACCGCGGCATCGTGGAGAACATCAAGTCGTCACGAAGCCAGATCAGTCAGTGGCTCGCGGCAAGCGAAAGCAACGATGAAGTGATGGATCTGGTCTATCTGCAAACCCTCAGCCGCCGTCCGACTTCGGGTGAGCGCGACTTGATCAGGACGCACTTGTCCAAGGTGCCTGATCGCAAGACCGGCTTTTATGATCTGCAGCACGCCTTGCTGAATTCCAACGAGTTCCTGCTGCGCCATTAAGCGGTTTGCGGAGATCTCGACGACTGTTTTCAGGAGCGATGTCATGAGTCGTGCCCCCGTGCTTCGATCTCTGGTCGTCGGGTTGGTGTTGCTGACGGTGCCGCTCGGGAGCTGGCAGCTTCACGCTCAGGCGGCGGTTCAGCCCGAGATGGTCGCCATGAGCGACGGCGTGAAGCTGGCAACGGATGTGTATGTGCCGGAGGAGGGCAAAGGTCCGTTACCGACGCTGTTGATTCGCACGCCCTACAACAAGAAGGGCAACGGCGGCACGGCCGGGATTGTGAATAAGCTCGGCTATGTGCTGGTGGTGCAGGACATGCGCGGCCGGTTCGCCTCGGAAGGACATCACGCCATCATCTTCGGTAACGATGGTCTGGGCGGTGAACATCAAGACGGACACGACACTCTGAAGTGGGTCGCCAAGCAGGAATGGTCCAATGGCAAGGTGATTACCTACGGCGCGTCCGCATTGGGTATCGCTCAGAACATGGCAGCCCCGAATGCGCCGGAGGCGTTAAAGGGACAACTCGTCAGCGTCGCGTTTTCGGAGTATTACCATCAGGCCGCTTATCAAGGCGGAGTGTGGCGGAAGGAACTGCTGGAAGGTTGGCTCAAGCAGACCAAGATGGACGACATCAACCTGCCGACGTTTCTGCAGCACACGACCTACGACGACTTCTGGAAAAAGCTGAGCGCCGAGGCTCATGCGAACCAGGTCGATGCTCCCGGCGTGTTTCACGGGGGCTGGTACGACATCTTCATTCAGGGTTCGATCAATTCCTTCACCGAGATTCAAAGTCGCGGCGGTCCGAACGCTCGCGGCAAGTGCTTCCTGCTCATTACGCCCACAGCGCACGGCGCTTTCAACGAGGCTGTAAACTATCCCAACTTGGCGAAGGCGCCGATCAATTCCGCCGCGCCGATGAATATCCTTGATTACTGGGTCGGCAAGCCAGGCACGGACATCAAGACTCTGAAGCCTGTGAACTACTACGTGATGGGCGACACAGTCACGCCCGGCGCTCCCGGCAACTTCTGGCGTTCGGCAGATACCTGGCCGCCCGCTGCGAAGGCCACTTCTTACTATCTCCACGCGGATCGATCCCTGAGCACCAAAGAGTCCGCTGAGTCCGACGGCAAGTTGGCCTACAAGTACGATCCGGCGAACCCGGTCCCGACACGCGGCGGCCAGAACCTGCTGATCACCAAAGGTCCGATGGATCAACGGCCCGTTGAGTCGCGGCCTGACGTGCTGCTGTTCACGTCCGAAAAGCTGACCGAGCCCGTCGAAGTTACGGGCCGCATCACGGCGACGTTGTTTATCTCGTCAGACTGCCCGGATACGGATTTCACAGTGAAACTCAGCGACGTCTTTCCCGACGGCAAGTCGTTGCTTGTGACCGACGGAATCCGTCGCGCGTCACTGCGGAAAAGTTATGAGAAGCACGAACCACTTGTTGCTGGCGAGGTCTACGAACTGGAAGTCGACCTGTGGAGCACGTCACTGATCTTCAACAAAGGCCATCAGATCCGCATCGCGGTTTCGTCGTCGAACGCTCCCCGGTTTGAGCCCAATCCCAATACCGGCGACCCTCACCTCATTCCTGGCAAAACTCGCGTGGCCAACAACAGCGTGCACCTCTCCAGCAAGTACCCATCTCGCATCAGCCTGCCGATTTATACGGAACCGAAAGCCAACTAACTCGCACCGAGTAGAGATGCCGAGACGAGCAGGGGAGCGGCGTCGCTCAAGATCTGGCCACAACATCCGCTGACCAAATTCTGACGGCGGGTGCCGTCACTCTGACATCCATGATGGCGATGCTCGGGCTCGGACGTTTATGCCGATGGTCTTCGCATAATCTGCAAATCAGCGGCTTGGCGAGTGAAAACTAGGAAGGCTTGAGAATCTGGCACTGCGCCTGCTTGAAAGCTATCGGGCCGTTCGGCCATGTGGTCGACCGATTCTGTCGCGTCCCGGAGATTACTTTATGTAGCAATGCAGGGAGGCCGTCTGGGAATTCGTCACTCTCATGACGTCCAAACGCCTGAAGCCTGTCTTCATGCGTCAACTTTGCTACCGGTTCTGCCGTTGCTGCCTGGATGGGTGGCCGCGACACGATTCGGAGTGCAATGAGCCAAACAGAAACACGCCAGATTGACCACATTCGGTGGGGAGTCAATCTGGCGTGATTCTTTTTGCAGGGCTCATTTCGCCGTTTTGCCGACTCGCTCGAAGACCAACGGGTATTCGGAGTTCGGGTCGGCAACTCGCAGGCTGATCTTGCCGTCAATGACGTCGCGGAGCAGGTCGCCGCAGACTTCCGCCCGCCAGCCGCGCATCAGGCGTGGCCGAGCGTCTTCCGGGCACTTGTTCGAATACCAGCGGACGAGGTTTCGCAGGTCGCCGTTTGAGCCCACCAGTCCGTGCGAGAGGTCCAGTTCGGCACAACGATTCGCGAGAGCAATCGCTAGAATTTTGCACAGAACCGGTTCTTCAGTAGACGAATCTGGTGCTTCGAACGGCTTTGGCAATTGGTTCTTGGGCAGCGAGAGCGCCCGCTGCACGCAATCAATGATGTCGGCGGCGACTCGGCGGAGTCCTTGCCGATTCATATCGCGCGAATTGAAGAGTTCTTCTTCGGACTGTGGTTGCCTGCGGGCGAGGTCGATCAGCAGGTCATCTCGCAGGATGCGGCGCACCGGTTGATTGCGGTCGGCGCCTTCCTTGTCACGCCATGAGAACAGCTCTTTCGCGACGGCCAGTTGCCGGGACGACAAACGTCGAATGCCGGACAATCGCGTCCAGGAGTCGTCGGAGCGTTCAGCTTCCATCTCGTCGATCAACCGCTCGAATTCGTCGTGCGCCCAGTGCAAGCGCCCCTGCTTTTCGAGCCACGCTTCCTGCTTTTCCCAACAGGGGATCATGTAGCGGACGTCGTCGAGCGCATATTCAATCTGACGTTCGGTCAGCGGCCGACGCTGCCAGTCGGTTCGCGTTTCCGTCGACTGCACGGACTTGCCGAGCACGCGGGAGATCAATCGCTCGTAACTCAGCGGAAAACTGCTGCCACGCAGGCCTTCGGCGATCTGCACGTCGACCAGTTTCTTCGGCCGCTGAGCCGTGTGCGTCAGGCAAAAACGGGTTTCTTCCTTGCCCGAGTGGACGACGACAGTGGTGTCATCGTCCAGCATGATGTCCCACCAAGTCGCGAGATTGACCTCGAAGGGGTCCACCGCGACGGCGCGTTCGGGCGTCGCCAGCTGCACCAGGCAAAGCTTTGGTCGGTAGCTGTTTTCCGAGATGAATTCGGTGTCGTACGCCACAATTCCGGCGTCGCGCACCTCATCGCAGAAGTCTTCAAACTCCCGCTGTGAGGAGATGAGCGCATCTGACATGTCAACGGCCTATGTTCTCATCACGGCGCGCCACGACAGCCGGAGCTGTCACGACGAACCGGGCCAGAAGGACGGCGCAATGCCGCGCTCGTGGCGATGCATAGGTTTGCCTGCGCGGACACCTCGTCAGATGGTCACAGTCCGCACCGTGAACCCGCGCGAGAATGCTGCTCTGTCGACGGCGGTCTGCGGCGCGAACGAGGCTTCCCGAAGGACTAACCCTCGCTGGCGCCGCAGACTGATTCTCTAGAGCAAACGACGCTGCTGTGTCTGAGACATCTCAGCACTTCAACGCTTCTCTTCAGCAAACCTTCACGCAATATAGTGCCAATCCGTGAAGGCAGCGGCAAGTCAGGACTCCTGTGAATTCCGCGTGCCGCCGGGATCGTCCCGGTCAAACCAGAATTTCCCACACTGGTTCGCCGCCGTGCGAGATGTGGATCGGCCGGGAAGTCAGGTCAGGCACCATGAGGTGCGGATCGATGCCGACGAGCTGATAGATCGTCGCGACCATGTCGCCCGCCGAAACGGGCCGGTCGATCGGATAAGCGGCTTCCGAGTCCGTCTTGCCCAGCAAAAAGCCGCGTTTGGTGCCGCCGCCAGCCAACAGGACGAAGCCGCATTGAGGCCAGTGATCGCGGCCCGCCTTGCCGTTCACGCGTGGCGTGCGTCCCATTTCACCCATCAATACGACCAGCGTGGAATCCAGCAGGCCGCGCTGGTCGAGGTCCAGAACGAACGTCGAGAACATCGCATCCAGTTGCGGGCACTGGGCCCGGCACATCCCAAAGTTGTTCTCGTGCAAGTCCCAGTGACCGCTGTTTTCGGCTTCCCAATTCACGGTCACGAACGTGGTACCAGCTTCCACGAGGCGGCGAGCAATCAGCATGCTCGAACCCCACAGGTTCCGACCGTAGTTGTCCCGCGTTGAAGCCGGTTCCTGGTTGAGATCAAACGCAGCTCGCGTCTTCGGAGAAGTCAAAAGTTCGAAGACTTTCCGTTGAAACGCCGTCATCACATTGGTTGTGCGCGAAGCGTCGATCTGCCGCAATTGCTCGTCAAACTGCTGCAGCAGGTTCTTGCGGCGATCCAGTCGATCGGCCGTCACGTTGGGCAGTTCGTCGAGCGATGGCAGCACCGGCTGCCCGCCCGCCGTGACGGGGTCGTAGAAGTTGGCGGACTTGCGAGCGAACTCAGGCGAACAAATCGTGAACAGCGGGTCGTACTGGCTGCCGAGATACCCGCCGTAAGGACCAGCTCGTCGCAACGCCTGCGAGTAGCCCGGAAACGCGGGCATGGTCACATACCGCGGCACGTCGTGCGGACCGATATCCATGTACTGGCAGACGGACCCGACGCTGGGATGATCTGACCGCTTGGCGAAGTAGTTCTCCCGGTCATTCCCGAGATCAAAACCGGTCAGGACGTTGTACGGATTGTGGCTGTTGTACCGGTGCGAATACGTGCGGATGAGCGTGCAGCGGTCCATGATCACCGCCGTCTTCGGCAGCAGATCGCCGATATCGATGCCCGGCACGGTGGTCGCGATGGGCGAGAACTCACCCCGGATATTCGCTGGAGCGTGTGGTTTCAGGTCCACCATGTCCTGATGTGGCGGCCCGCCAAACAGGTTGATCAGAACGACCGACTTCGCCTTGGCCGGATGCGTATGGCGGCTCAGGTCCGCTTCCTTCGCCCGCAGCATTGAAGGCAAAGTCAGTCCGCCGAATAGAGAGAGTCCGCCGACACGCAGGGCTTCCCGTCGCGAAATGCCGTCGCAAACCTGTTGTGTGCCACTGAGAACTCGCAACATGACGAAGTCTCCGCTGCCGATGGAAAAAACGCGGTCGCCAGTATGGTCACAAGCCCCTGTCGAGTTCCACCGCCGTCTTCAGCTAGGCCGCGAATGGGTCTCTGCTCAGAATCCTCGATCCGCGCCGGCAGCACTCCTCAGCTGATTCTCTGAGAAGGAGCCCGGCGCCATTTGGGGCGTGCCAGTTCATTGGCCGCGGACATCACTTTGCGATCAGCGGTTACGAGTCGGACTGCACGCGAACTTGAACCCGAATTGCCCAGTCTGACAGCCTGGACCAGCCGACAGTTGGAATCTCTGGCGAACACATGAGGCTGGTTTGACCGCGTTCCGGGGAACCCGCCAGAATCCCGGCATTCGCAGACAAGAACTCTTCCAGTAAAGGCGTTGCGGTGAGCAAGAAGAAGGACATGGATAGCATCGTCTCGTTGTGCAAACGACGGGGTTTCTTGTTTCAGTCGTCGGAGATTTACGGCGGGCTCAACGGTTTCTGGGATTATGGCCCGCTGGGCGTCGAACTGAAGAGGAACGTCAAGGATGCCTGGTGGCGTGACATGGTCACCTCACACGACGAGTTCCGCGAATACCCGGGTGCTCCACAGACATTTCATATGGTCGGGTTGGACAGCTCGATCGTCATGCATCCTCAGATCTGGAAATGCTCGGGTCACTACGACTTGTTCCACGACATGATGGTCGACTGCAAGCTATCGAAGAAGCGCTATCGCTACGATCAACTGAAGGGACGCTGGGTCACGTGTCCGGGAAAAACTGCATCCGCGCAACAAGTCGAGCGAGTGTTCGTTACGTCCGGTGCTGAAGATCCGGCTCCGGACATTGAAGCGAGGGCTGCGAAGCTGTTTGGCCTGCGCAACAAGGAAGCCGACAGGCTCGTTTGGGATGGCGGGGTGCAGTCACTGGGGACGGTTGAACCGAGCCAATTCGCCAGCGTGTTGGCACCCGACGTCGACTCGCTTGGTACCTTCACGGAACCGCGCGAATTCAACCTGATGATGAAGACGATTCTCGGCGCGATGGGCACCGAAGACGATGCGGCGTTCCTGCGTCCGGAAACGGCTCAAGGCATCTTCGTCAACTTCAAGAACGTGGTTGACAGCACGCGTGTCAAAGTGCCGTTTGGTATCTGTCAGGTCGGCAAGAGCTTTCGCAACGAGATCACGCCGCGCAACTTCACGTTCCGATCGCGCGAATTCGAGCAGATGGAACTCGAGTTCTTCTGCCATCCAGGGGAATCTGCCCAGTGGTATCAGTATTGGCGCGATCGCCGCATGAAGTGGTACACGAACCTCGGCTTGAGCGGTGAGCGCCTGCAGCTTCGCGAACACCACCAGGATGAACTCAGTCACTATTCCTGCGGCACGTCCGACATCGAGTATGCGTTTCCATTCCTTGACGCCGGTGAGTTCGGAGAACTCGAAGGTGTCGCTCATCGCGGTGACTTTGATCTCCGTAGTCACTCCGAAGGCAAGCTGGATCCGAAGACGCGACCACTGGAAGTGGAGAAGGACGCTGACGGAAATCCGAAGTGGCGCGGCAGCGGTAAGGATTTGTCGTACTTCGACGATCAGACGCGCGAACGGTTCATTCCGCACGTGATTGAACCGTCAGCGGGCGCGGATCGCGGAACGTTGGCCTTCATCTGCGAAGCCTACGACGAGGACGAAGCTCCTGACGAAGACGGCAAAGCACAGACTCGCACCGTCATGCGATTCCATCCGCGGATCGCCCCGGTGAAAGCCGCAGTCTTCCCGCTGATCAAGAAGGAAGGGATGCCGGACATCGCACTGGGAGTGTATAGAGAATTGAAGGAAGCAGGGCTGAATGTGCAATACAATCAGCAAGGCGCCATCGGTCGTCGGTACCGCCAGCAGGATGAGATCGGCACGCCGTATTGCATCACCATTGACGGTGATACGATTAGTCAAAAGACGGTCACGCTTCGGGATCGTGACTCTCTCGCTCAGGAACGTATTCCGCTGGACAAGGTCACGGAAGAAATTCAGCGGCGGTTGAAGGGCTAAATGCCCGCCAATCCCGAAGAGCGGCGATTCGTTGCCGCTCTTGCGTCTCTCTTCGATTCGTTGGTGCCTGTCATCCATCGCGTCTCGTGCGGAGAACATTGATATGGCTATCACGGTCAAGTGTGATTGCGGGAAGACTCTCAAGCTGAAGGACAACGCGGCCGGCAAACGGCTGCGTTGCCCGGAATGCGGCGGTTCCGTCGATGTTCCGGAGCAAGACGAGTACGGCGAGGCCTACGAAGAAGTCATTGAAGAGGAATACGAGAGCAGGCCCTCTCGCCGTGAGAGTGGTCGATCTCGATCTGGTGGCGGTCGAGGCCGTCGACCTGCGCCCAGGCAAAGTGCCAATACAAGTCTCATTATCGGCCTGGCAGTTGGTGGAGTGACTGCCGTCGGTGTTGCGGTTTTAGTGTTCACACTAATGAGACGGCCCGATCCGGGTCTTCCTGCGCAGCCACCGCCGATCGCAGCCAGCCCGAACCCGGTTCAGCCGAATCCCACGCCTAATCCGGCTGATACGACGAATCCGGCTATTGCCGCTCAGCACGCGGCGGCAACTCCCAACACGACCGCCACTCCGCCTGCGACAACTCAAACACCGCCGGTTCAACCTGCCGCAGTTCAGCCGGTTGCCGCCGCCGTTCAGGGTTATCCGGTGTGGGTGGTCCTCTCGAATTTCAAGCAGGGGCAGAGCAGCGGGCCGTTCGATAAGCCCTACACGATTGACTATCGCATTGCCGCAGGGGCTCCCGAGGCGGGTAAGAAGTATGTGCTCTATATCGGTCAAGGATCGGGCGGTGGTTTCATCGAGCACTACATGGAAGTGGATATCACCCTGCAGAATCAGGGCACGGTACAGTTCGCGATCGGCCCCGGAGTGCTCGGCACAGGCAAGCTCAGCGCCCATATGGCCTTGAAGACCGGCCATCAGAAATGGAGCAAGGTCTCAGGCGAGATTGCTCAAGGCGGCACTGAAACAGCCGCCCAGCCGCCCCCGACCGTGCAGCAGCTCGCCGGTGCCGCCGCCGTCGGAAAGGTGATTGCCATCGCCAACGCCAAGAACGGAACCGGCTTCGCGGGCGGGAGAGAGATTACAGTCGACTGTGTTGTGCAAACTCCTCTGCCACAGGACGGCTTCTTCTTCCTCGTCGCTAAGAATGCTTCCGGGGACGGCATCGAGTTTGAGATCACGCAAAGCCTGCGGCGCGCACAGGTGGGTGAGACGGTCAATATCGGCGGACGTATCATCGGCCCCCCGGTTGGCGGTCCGCTGACTTTGCAGATCGAAAAGCGACGTTCGCCGGGCCGAATTCGGCTGAATAACGAGACTCCGGAGATCCTCTCCAATCCTGTCAGCACGAACTGATTTGGCTGGTCGCGAGGCGCTCTGCGTGGACCGTGCGGCGGTGGCGAGGTATCTCTCCCGTATCTGATTTCCCGCACACACCGCTTGCTGCTACATCCTGACGCACTTCCTCTGACATCACTGCCTTTTAGGGAACTTCGACAATGCCTCGATTTGCCGGTTGGTTGCTCGCTGGACTAGTCTGTTTCTCAATGCCCGCAGTCACGAAGGCTGCAGATGAAAAAGCCAAGCCGGCAGCGATCACCGACATCTCCAAGGTCGGCGAAGAGTTCGCGTATCAGGGTGAGTATCTGGGGTCCGTCGTCAATGCGTGCCGCCGTTGCGAGCCCGTCGGCCTGCAGGTGGTGTCACTCGGCAAAGGCGACTTTCAGGCGGTCGAATATCGCGGCGGCTTGCCCGGCTATGGCTGGCCGATGAACGGTGAACGCACCAAGTACACGGGCAAGCTCGAAGGCTCGACGCTGACACTGAACGCCGAAGGTCGCCAGATTGTGATCGCCAACGGCGCGGCCTCAGTCACCAGTAACGGCTGGTCGCTGGGGAATGCGGCCAAGGTGACTCGTCAAAGCCCGACGCTCGGCCAAACAGCACCGTGGGGAGCCAAAGTCCTCTTCGATGGCACGAACGCCGACCACTTCAAGGACGGCAAGCTGGAAGGCAACCTGCTGAAAGAAGGCTGCGAGACCAAGGAGGCTTTCGGCGACTTCCAGTTGCACATTGAATACATGCTGCCGTACATGCCACTGGCTCGCGGACAGGCTCGAGGCAACAGCGGCGTCTACATTCAAAGCCGCTACGAAGTGCAGGTCCTCGATTCGTTCGGTCTGGACGGCATCGAGAACGAGTGCGGGTCGCTCTACAAGCAGCGCCGTCCGGACCTCAACATGTGCCTGCCACCGCTGACCTGGCAGACGTATGACATCTGGTTCTTCAGCCCGCGCTTTGATGAGTCCGGCAAGAAGATTCAGAACGCGCAGATCACCGTCTTGCACAACGGCGTCGCAGTTCACAACCAGGTGGAAGTGACGGCCAAGACCGGCGGCGGTGCTCAAGAAGGCCCTAAGGCTCTGGTCACCAAGCTGCAGAATCACGGCGATCCAGTTCGCTTCCGTAACATCTGGATTGTGCCGTATGCCCAGCAGACCACCTGCCCGGTTTCGATCGCTGCTGCGAATTGATCCTCACAACTTGCTCTGAGCGCTCCCATCCTCCTCACAGGAATTGCACGATGCATGAATCGCTCGAAGTCACTCGACGTGAAGCACTGGTTGCCGGCGTCGCGGTGTTAGGAATGGGAACCATGCTCGCTCAAGCTGCCGACGACCTGGAAAAGACTCCGTGGATCGATGCCCACTCACACATCTGGCCTGCTGACGGCACGAAGTATCCGCTGGCGCCGGGTGTGACGAAGCAGCAACTGGATCCTCCGCGTTTTGACGACAGCGACCTGCTGTCGATCGCTCTGCCGTTAGGCGTGGGGCGAGTCGTCCTGATTCAGCATTCGTTGTTTCATCTTTTCGACAACACCTACCTGACGGATGCCGTGAAGAAGCATCCGCAGCGGTTCCGGGTCGTTGGAATGGTGGATGATCGCAAGCCATCGCCCGGTGCGGAGATGAAGCGGCTGCTGAAGCTCGGTGTCACTGGCTTCCGCATCACACCGTTCATCCACAAAGATATGCAGGAGCAGTGGCTCGACAACGCCGGCATGAACGAGATGTGGAAGACGGCCGCTGAGACTCGTCAGGCCATGTGCCCGCTGATCAATCCCGATCATCTGCCGGGCGTTGATGCCATGTGCCAGAAGTATCCCGACACGCCAGTCGTCATCGACCACTTCGCCCGCATTGGTGTCGATGGCCAGATGCGCGACACGGACCTCGCGAACCTCTGCAAGCTGGCTCGCCACAAGCACACGAACGTGAAGATCTCGGCCTACTACGCACTGGGACGCAAGACGCCTCCTTACCTGGATCTGCTGCCGATGATCAAGAAGCTGCTGGAGTGCTTCGGTCCGCAACGTCTGATGTGGGCCAGCGACAGCCCGTACCAGATTCAGGGCGGCAACAACTACGGTGCTTCCATTGCCTTGATCCGCGACCGGGCTGACTTTCTCTCGGCCGAGGAAAAACAATGGCTGCTCCGCAAAACGGCGGAGCGTGTCTACTTCTTTGCGTAGGAACCCCGGTGTTTACGACTGCGGGAGAGGCGCACGTTGCCATGCAGAGTTACGCGGCGCGGGAGGACGGGCGACTTGCGCTGGCTGATGCCAGTTTGGCTTGCTGCTTTCTCGTGCGTTGGGCCTGTTCACGCGCAACCGCGCAAGATTGAAGAATGGCGCCGCTCATCAGATAGGGCGTGTACTGGAACGAGTGCATCAACACAGTCATGGTGCACACGGAAAGCCAGTGCGACAGGATGGCAACCACGATGGGCAACTGCCGCACGCTGACGGCTTCCTTCATCATCAGGCAGAAGCCCCAATAATGAAACACCGTACAAACCATGCCTCCGATCAGGATCAGTCCGACGTGATAGACATGCACAGTGTTGTTGAGGTGCTGAGTTAACGTAATTGATGTCCCGTTATAACCCATGCCGACGATGACGCATTCAGACACCAGTTTCAGCGCGTATGTCAAAGTCGACATGCGTTCGTACACGGAGAATTCGGTGTTCTCGACCCGATGCCCCAAACTATCAGAGACAGAGGCGACGCTGTTTTGGACATCCGCTGAGACAGTCAGAGCTACCAGTGCGGCAACGGCCAGGCAACCCAGAGCGGTGAGAACGCGATTGCGCTTTGGCTCGCGAACCAGGAAGAACAGCATGGCGGGGATCGCGAAAATCGTGGACTTGGCCAGCGTGGCGATCATTCCCAGGCCAATGATGCACAGCAACGCCACGCGATTCCGATAGCTGGGCAGGTATTCCAGCCAGCAGAACAGCGAGGTCAGCGTCATGCAGAGACCGCTGCATGACATGTTCAGTCCAGCAGCGCGAGTTGCTTCACGCGTTTCCCAGAGCAATTGCTGACCGATCGGTCCCACAATACCCAGCATCTGCAACACGGCGACGGAACAATTCACGGCCTGTGATGCCAGAAACACTGACAGGAATTGTTTCGGCGACATGTTGGCAAAGGCGATGTGCCCAAACGGCAGCAACAATCCAAAGATGTAAATCGACTGCAAGATCTCAACGATGCCGCCATCAGGGTCCATAACCTGCGAAATGACCATGAACGGAAACGACAACAGCAGCGGAACCTGAAAGGGTCGCAGTCGAAAAATCTGATCAGCGTTTAGCAGCACCGCACCGATCAGGAAGACATCCCCAAACGTGAGGCTGAACTCAAAGGGTCGCAGGCAAGGCCAGGGGACAAAAATTAGTGCCCCGTAGGCCAGCAGTAGTTGCAGCCGCCGAACGTCCATGCCAGAGCCTGCTGAGTTGAGAACGCGAGAACGTCAATATCGGAACGCCTGAGAACAGTTCGCCCATCATCCTGACGGCTCATGATCTCGGCGGGACTCTATTTCGACGGTCGCAAATTCAACAAGACGCGATTCCGGCGTACCTGCGTCTCGGCCGATCCATTCTCTGTTTGGACTGAACAAGTCGATGAGCTGCTCAACCGACGAGCAGCAGTCCCGCTCCACCTGCAGCCGCCAGCACGATCGCCGTTGCGACGGCCCGCTGTCGAGAATGGCCGGAACTTCCGGCAACTCGCAAAACGGACGACACGAACCCCAACCCCAGAGCCAGCAATGCTGTTCCGAGTCCGTACTGAGTCATCCGGCGGTCAACCTCGCTCAACCGCCAGTCGTGTTCCAGCAGCTCACGAACGCGCGGCGAGTCTTCAAACTGGACGTAGGCGGTGTACATCGTCTCTTCGAAACTCTTGAAGTCGTGCAGTTGTTGATCGACGAACTGTTGCTTCTGGGCGTGCTGCCGGAAGGTCATTTCCGACATCTGCCAGCTGGCCATCTGCGGATAGGTATCGACCAAGCGTCGCTTCAAGGTGGCGATGGCCAGTGCAGTCGCTTCGCGCACAGCCTCGGCCTCTGACGTGCAAAGCTTGCTTTCGCGTACGAGCAACACGTCGGGAATGTGGCCCGCCTGCACCGTCTTTTCGGGTACCGAGGTCCACGCCGGTCGCTTGGATTCCGGCGGTGTCACAAGAGTTGCAACGGCAGCAGGCTGTTCAACGTCAGCGGTGACCTCAGTTGCCGAAACCGCCGGACGCCGTTGCATCACTGCGACCTCCGGGGCGCGAACGGCCACCATTGGCGGAGCGACATGAGCCTCATCCATTACGATCGTCGCCTGTTGCACGGTGTGGACCGACTTTGCAGTGAACATCAACGCGAACAACAGGCCACCCGCCAGCAATAAGACCACGGTCAACGCGGGCACAATCGGGCGCTGAGCGTGGGTACCGCGAGGTGGTGCGGGTTCGTACGATGTTCGTCGCGCGGTTCCAGCCGAAGCGTGGCCCATCCAGAACACGAACGCACCCGCGCCGATCATGAGGATCAACAACCCAAGAGAGATACCGGCGACTGGAGCAGTCTCGTTCATGTTTAACTCACGATTCCATCAAGAGCATTAGCTACAGACGAAATGCTTCTCATTGGCCCTCAAGCCTGAATCATCGCACCGTCGTTGGAGACCGTGCGGTCCGCGGGGTTCGTCCAAGTGGATGCCAGTTGAGCCGTCGTTGAGATGGCTATCCCCCACATCGCGCCCCACTCGATCGGAAAGCGGGTCCAGACTGACAGCATCACAGCGGCTATTGTGGTCGCAATCACCGTCGTGAACTTCAATCGTCGTTCGCGGAACGTATCCACGTGATACCACCAGCGTCGCGACACCATCAGAAGTGTGAAAAACAACGTGCAGCCAATCACCTGGGTGGCCGCAGATTCCGGCATCTGCAGCTTGCTGGCCAGCAGTTGAGACGTGCCGCCCAGTTCGTGAATCTGCAAGTCAACCATCAGCGACCGGCCGATTGAACTGGCGGCGATGCCGACGGCCGAACCGCAAGCCGCGGTTGCCAGCCGTCGCGGGGTTCCGTCAGCGCCACGACCTTCCCACAACTTCGCCGGGATCATCACCGCCCACGCTCCAAGCGTTGTGATCATCGCAAAGAACGTGGCCTGTGCCGGCGTTTTCAAGAACGTATTGAGCCACAACAGCACCGCTGAGAACATCGCGGCCACGACACACACAACCGCCATCGAGCCCGTGAGATCAGAAGTGCGTTGCAGCATCGAAATCGAACGCACCGAGTCAGGTGTCAGATGACGGTGATAGCGCGCATTCAAACGCACTCCGCGTTTGTACCCGCCCCCTGCAAATGGCACTTTCAGTTCGCCGCCGAAGTAGTGTCGTGCCAGCGTGAAACCACCCGCCATCACGAACCCGAACGACACCACAGCCAGCCTCGTTGGCTGCACCTCTCCGCTACGGAGCAGATAGAGCCCGACGATTGTCGCAAACACCACAAACGCCACAGTCGCAAACGCGCCGGCCGCTGCGGAATTGGGAGCGTACGGAGTCACGTCCTCCTCAGCGGAATTGTGTTCGGCTGCGTGCTCTGCCTGTTGGACAGCTTGCCATGTCCTTGCTTCCCCACCCGTTGCGGCGTTGAAGTCCGCAAGCAGCTTCAAAGCTGTCGACGTGCGTTTGGTGGGATCTTTTTCGAGAGCACGTGCCAGGACGGGTCGCAGCTTCGACGGCAACACGGACAAGTCCGGCGGCTGCGTGAGATGCTTCATGAGAATCTCACCCGTCGTTTCGCCATCGAAGGGCAATTTTCCCGTCACCATCTCATAGAGCATCACGCCGAGCCCGTAGACATCGACCTCGCGACCGTACTTGCCGTGCGCGATTTCGGGAGCCATATAGTAAACGGTGCCGACGCTTTGAGTCTGCGCACTGCGCTGGCTGACCGAAATGAACTTTGACAGCCCTACGTCGCCGATCTTCGCGGAACCGTTCTCGACGAACACATTCGCGGGTTTGAGATCGCGGTGGACCAGCCCTTGGTCGTGCAGGTAGTTCAACCCGTTGGCGATATCCGTCAGCAGTGAGCGGATGCGGTCATACGTCATGCCCGACGGAGACGCGGCGATCACCTGATCGAGCGTCTGACCGTTCATGTATTCCATGACGACCCAATGCTCGCCGCTGGCACTGCGGCGCACGTCAAAGATCGTCATCAGATTGGCGTGTTTCAGGTTGAGGCATTGCGCCACGCCACGCAGTTCGACATCCAGGTTGTCCTGCAGCAGCTTCAGAGCGACTTCTTTCCCGGCATCACTGATGGCGTAGTAGACCTCACCGAACCCGCCACGCTGAATGGCGCGCTTGATGGTGTAGCCTTCTAACGGTCGTGATTCGGGAGCGTACTTGAAGCTCATTGCTCTGCCGTCCTGCTGCGCTTGCTTCAGATCAATCGTGGTTTGCATGAACTCGACCCACATTCTTCGAGCCGAAACCGGAAGTCCGGTCCGGAAACAGTTTGGCCGAAACTGACTGTCGCAACGCCCGTCTGCTGCTGGCCATCGATCAGAATCTCACGGTGCGATCGCACCGCGAAACCACCCGGTCGCTTCACCAGCACCACGCTGCCCGACCAGCCAGGACAGCGTACAT
The DNA here is from genome assembly GCA_964386705.1 of uncultured Planctomycetaceae bacterium. Lineage (GTDB taxonomy): Bacteria > Planctomycetota > Planctomycetia > Planctomycetales > Planctomycetaceae > AM-0621. Next base: position 11,921 of record CAYLTY010000002.1, on the reverse strand, counting down.
GATTCTCCGGCCCAGGCCCGAACAGACAGGTCTCCGCCATCAACAGGATTCCATTCACGAAGATTGGCCCGCGATGTGAACTCGTCACATCCAGACGAGCGGTTGTGCTAAGTGGTGTCGGCAGCACGAAGTTCAGATGGACCGCTTCGTTAAGAACGATTTGGGCTCCGTGAGACAGCATGGTCGCCTGATCCAGAGGCTGAGCATTCACCCGCGTCGCTTGCAGCGGTTCGATGACATAGTCGTCACCGATCCGCGTGATTGCTGAATGCTGCCGCGCCAATGGTCCTGTCAGCGCCACATCGGCTGCGTCGGTACTGCTGGCTCGACCGATGGTGACCCGATTCGCAGCCAGCAGCAGGTAAGAGCCGACGCCGTCGATCCACACCAGACACCGTGGGGCGGTGTCCGGAGCGGCGACGGCCTGTGAGTCAGCTTCGGTCTGCGCGGGCTGCGAGCCCATCCATCGATTCGCGAAAAACATCTCACTGATGCTCGCGATAGCCATAAACAAGTTCCTTATGGGTCACCTGGTGGTGACTGAGCTACTTGTTTTCAGCGACGTTCGCAGTCTTGCTGTTGTTCCCGAGGTACGCATCGACTTCGTCCAGAACGCCCTTGGGGGCGTCGTTGGCTTGAACGGGAATCAGGCCATCCGAAGGTGTGCCTTCGGTGTCCACAACCTTCTCCCGCACCTTCAGATCCTTGTCGATCTGATCGACGAGGTTCTTCACTCGCGTAAACTCGGAATCATCAATCGCGACGTCGTTGACCATCTCAGTCGCCTTCACTTGGTCCAGCCGCGCCTGCAGCCATTCAATCTTGAGCTCCAGCTCCCTCTTCTGCTTCATCATGAAGTCGAGCTTCTTGCGATTGGCTTCCACGGCTGCTTCCTTGCGAGCCAACAGCTTCTCTTCTTCCGACAAAGTCTGCTCAGACTGCTTCACGCGGTCGAGCCGGGTCTTGAGATCCGACTCCAACTGTCCCCGAGTGTAACTCTTGTTGGACACCAGAAACGATGTCTTGTCGGTGCGAAGTTCATCGCGCCGAGTCAGCATCTCAGAACGATCCTTGGTCAACGAATCGCTCCGCTTCGCGATTCGGCCCTTCAGGTCATCGATATCGACGTCCTGGCGTGCGACCGTGGTCTTCGCTGTCTTGATTTCCGGATCAATGTTGTTGATCAGGTCCTTGGCACGCTTGAGTTCGAACTCCATCGGAACGGCGCCCTTGACGGTCTCTTTGACCTCGGTGCCTGCCGTTCGCATGTAGCTGACCAGATCCGTGCCGAACACCATCCCGCCGACCACTAACGCGCCGGCAACACCTGCTGCGACTTTCTTGAGCAACATATCAGTCTCCCCAAAGTTGAGTGTGAATGAGCCGTGCGTTGTCCGAAGTGTTCGGACCTGATTGATTCGCCGTGCAACCAACGCGGTCCTTCGCGTGCAGATCACTGTTCTTGGTGAGTACTTCGCATCAGCCGCCGGAATCTTGGCAGCAATTTGGAGTTTTTTTTGAAAGTCGCTGATTGCTTTGCAATCAGAACGTTTACGTAAGAGTGCAACCTGTTTGTGGAAAGAGACTTGTGGTCGACAATCTTCCCGGGAGCTTCATCCCGCCTACTTGGCTTCAAGGATCTGCACGGCGTCCACAATGACGAATCCATCGACCCCGGCGTTGGTGATCTCGACGGTCATATCACCCGCAGCGAATTCGTACGTGCCAATCGTGGCGAAACCATCCTTCGGCAGTGCCTTCTGCTGGTTGAGTTTCACCGTGTGCACCTGTTGATCCTGACGAACCTTGACCGGCACATTCGTCGCGCGATTTGGGTTCGGCGGGTAGGCCACTCGCACTTCGTACCGACCAGCCTTCGGCAGCTTCGCTTTGAAGGTCGCACTGTGTTCACCGTCGCGCTGGTCGGCGTCGTGGCGATAGCCCGCTCCAATGAATGGCCGAGTCACCTGACCGACATTACTAAAACCTTTCAGTTCGGCAGCGCTGTCGTCAATGACGATCCCCGGCAGAGACTTGGGATCGACGCCACCCGTGGTCTTGGGACCAGTCCAGGCGAGGACCTGCTTGTCCGCGAGCAATCGAGCTTGCAGCTTCGCGTAGTCGATCTTCTGCACGGGCACCTGAGCTTCAATCGACTGCATGGCAGCAGTCGCCGCCGACTGCCCAAGGACCATGAAGACGGGCTCCATCCGGATGGAGCCGAACGCGATGTGAGTCGCACTCAGGCAGACGGGGACGAGCAGGTTTTCACACTCGTCCTGTTTCGGAATGATGGAGCCGTACGAAATCGGATACGGCGGAAAGCCTCCAACTTCGACGTTGCCTTCGTTCCGGGCATGCCCATTCTGATCGACGTAGCGCTGCGTGTTGTGCGAGTCCATTGTGTAAGCAGCCATGCCGACAGCGTCGTCCGCCACGGCGCGGCCCTGACAATAGTGCTGAGTCATCACTGTAGCACCGATCATGCGGCGAGCTTCGCGGATGTAGAGTTGCTCCTGCCAGCCATTGCCTTCCGTGAACTCGTCCTTGCTCATGCCCCAACGTGAGATCTCCTTGCGGACGTTCTCGGGCACTCGCGGATGATTGGCGAGCGTCCACATCAGGCCCTGCTGGTATTGAAGGTGCCGAGCAACAATCTTCTCGCGCTGGGCGTAACTTGCCTCCGGGTAATCGTAGTTCTGGCCAATGAAGTCCGTCGAAAAACCGGTGCGGTTGTTGGTATCCGTCTTGCGATTCGGCATGTCGGAATTGATCCAGGGCATGCCTTTCTCACCCGCTTCAAAGTTGCGGAGCATCAATTCGTAGAGCAGTGGGTCGTAACCTTCCGGCTTCGCGAACGGGATGCGGTTGTCAGGATGATCGTTCAGACACATCCTGAAGCAATAAGCCTGCACGCGATGATCGGCTCCACCTTCAGTCCCCGGCCCGGCAGGGTCGATACCCGGTAGCAAGCCGCTGTTGCGATCGCCGGGCTTCACATAGGGATCAATGTTCTTTTGCAGCTGGTGGTTTCGCGAGTTCGCGACCTGCACGCCGCTGAGCGTTTCCTGATATGCCGCGTTCGCTTCGCGGCCGACGATGTAACGCACGCCCGCGCCGGCCAGCAGGTCGCCTTCATAGGTGGCATCAATGAAGACCTTGCCGCGGTACGTTTCACCGGACTCCAGCGTGATCGCAACAACCTTTCCACCTTCCTTCTTCACACCTTTCGCGATGGTCCCCGGTCCGGTATTGCCCGTGCGGTCCAGTCGCTTCTGCATCACGACGGGGATGTCGTACTCGCGCACGAAGTCCTGCATCACGAGCAACGCCGCAGACGGCTCGAACGTCCACATCGTGTCCTCGCCGGTGGTCGTTCGAGTCTGACCGCCGTCGCGATATTGTTCGCGCTTCTGCCACTTCCAGCGATCCGGGTTGGCGTAGAACTTGAAGACCCGTTGATAGAACTCACGCGAGATTCCGCCCACGGCCGCCTTGTTGCCGATATCCGTCTGGCCCAGACCGCCAGTTGTCAGACCTCCGATGCGCGAACTGGGCTCAATCACCACGACGGTACCGCCCATGCGTTTCACCTGCACCGCCGCCGCGATGCCGCCAGATGTTCCGCCATAAACCACGACATCAAACTGTTTCTCGTCAGCTCGCGATGCCGAGACCATGCTGGCCACGGCGCAGACAAAAAGACCGAGTAATCGTTTCCAGGATTTCATGTTGAGCGCTCCACAGTTCTGCAAACACAAACTGGCCCGTCAGCGAGAATCTAGTGCTTCATGACGCAGAGCGTCAGCGGTTCGAATGCGGAAGCTAAACATTCACCGTTGTCGCGGAAGTGCGCGAATGCACCGCGTCAACTAGATCAACCGCAGGCGTTTGCGGAGCAGCCATTCCGTCGTCAGCAGCAGTACGAACAAGGCCAGAATCTCGGGGCGATTCCAGATACGAATCGGTTCTTCCGAACGAATGGGCACCGGCCGGCCAGCAGGAACTTCGTCGGGCAAAGTTTCCACCGTGGACAGCGAATAACTGCGGCCGCGCGAGATCTTTGCGGCAGCGGCGATCTCATTGCGATCCAAACCGCGCACGCGCAGCTCGCGCTCGGGAGACTCGACGCGGAAGTCCACTGACGGCGGTGCCTGCGGAAAATCAGGAGCTGTGATCCAGGCGTGATAGTTGCCATCGGCTGCACGACGGAATTGACCTTCGAATACGGTCGGTGCTTGAGGAACTCGAGCCAGCACGACTTCCTGAACTGATCCACCGCGCTTCTCAACGTTCAGTTTCACGCCATCGGCTGCTTGCGGAGCGTCGGCCTCGTTGAAGAACCGCACGCGGAGATTGACGGTCTCACCACGTTGATAAACGAGGCGGTCGGCTTTGAGTTCTGCCTGCTTGGACTGCCCTAACAAACGCGACCGAGTCAGATAGCGGATCGCCTGCACCCAGTAGCGACCGAAGTACAGATCGCCGACACGACGTCGCCACAACCACGTTTCATCGGTCGCGTGATACAGAACCTTGCCGGCACCGAACCGCTGCATGCTGATGACTGGCAGGCCGCGTTCTTTGCCCCGCTTGGTGGGATGCTCCACAAACACCGTCGCGCCCGGTTTGAGCTGCGGTGTTTCCGCCAGCCAGTAGAAGCCGGGAAGGCGTTTCCAGACGTTGAGGCTTTCTTGCTCAGTTTCATCAAAGCGAAAAATCGGCGTGCTCTTCTGCCCTTCCAGAGTCAGCGTCGGCTGGTAGGGATTTTCAATGGTGATCTCCGCCGGCGGCAGCGTCAGGCCGTCGAGTTCCACGGGCAACAGCGTCTGCAGCAACGTGCCGCGATACGTCGCCGGGTTGAATTGCGGACCCGCGATGAGCACCAGTCCGCCACCCGCTTCTCGCACGAAGTCACGCAGGTTTTCGAGGACCGTCGGGCCGAGCAGCTTGGCATCGACATCGCCGAGAATCACCACGTCATAGTTGTTGAGCTGGTCCTTGTTGACCGGAAATCGACCGCGCAGCGCCTGTGCGGAGACGTCCTGATCGGCAAACTCCAAGTCGGCATCCTGCAGCACCGTGTGCAGTTCAACAGTCTTCTCGCGTTCGAGCATGAACTTGAGTTCGCGATACTCCCAACGCGGTAATGAATCCACCAGCAGGACTCGGATACGTCCCTCGCGCACACTGACCTGACGCGATTCGCTGTTGTTGTTCTTGTCGACCTCCGTCGGATGCGGAGTCACTTCCAGCACCAGGTCGTAGTCACCCGACTTGCCGGGCGTCCAAACCAGTTCGACGGGTAGCGTCTGGCCGTCTTCTGCCGCGTTGACTTGCTTCGTCACCAGCGGCGTGCGGCTGTCTTTCTCTCGCAACGACACTGTGACGGACTTCCCCTTGAAGCCGAACGACTTCAGCTTGGCGGTGAAGGTCAGAGGGTCATCAACGAAGGCCGTGTCATCAACCAGCACGTCGTACAGGTTGAGGTCGTGCATCGCTTCTTCTGTGCCAACACCAACCGCATAGAGCGGCACCAGCTTCGCCGCTGCGAGTTGGGCACCCACGGACAGCCGATCAACGTCGCCCGTCGAAGTGATGGCGTCGCTGAACACGACGACCGCGGAGGGCAGCGAGCCGCGAAAGTCGCCCAGCACTTTTCGAATCGCTTCAGCAGGTCGCGTGTCCGTGCCTTCGGCTCGCAGGTTGTTGATTGTCTTCAATAACTCTTCGACGGACTTCCCGCTTTCCGACTCCAGTCCACCGACCGGAGTTGCCACATCAGAAAAGCGATAGACTCGCACCTGATGCGTTGCATGCAGCCGTTTGAGAAATTCTCCCTCACGCTGATTCAGCAAGCCTTGCACCAACGCCAGCCGCGACTGAGCTTTGTTCGGAGCAGACTTCAGAAACTGCTTCGCCGCGCGGCTTTCGACGACTTCCGAATACGTGTCTTCCAGGTTCATGCTGGCCGAGTCATCGATCAACACCGCCATGAACGGCAGGCCGGTGCGCTCTACGACCAGAGTCAACTCGGTGAGGATCAGCAGCACAGTTCCAATCGCCGCAAGCCTCAGGCCGGTTAACAGTATTCGCCAACCAATCGATGCTCCCGACGCATCACGCCGATAGACCCACCACACGTAACCAATCGCAGCGACGATCAGCACCAGCACCAACCATTGTGGCATCCCCTCGGGCCACGGCGTCTGAGACAGCCATGTCCAATCTGTTCCCTGACCAGGCTGAGCTGGCGGGATGTTGAGGTGCCACTCCAGAAAGTTCTTCATACGCCGTGACTGCTGATCCGAACGAGGTTGCAGAGAGCCTTTGATCTGACGGCCACGCTGCCGTGTGACACCAGATCAGAATCTCAAAACCGCTCCCCTCGCCCCTTTGGGGAGAGGGGCCGGGGGTGAGGGACGGTCGTTAGTCTAGCCGACCATCCACCGCTTGTCGGCTTCGCAGTCAGGACGGTTTGGACGCCTCAGTTTTCACTAGGTCTTGGGTTTGTGAAGCTTCCTGATAGGCGGTGTAGAAGAAGCCCACACCAATCAGGATGGGCAGCAAACACAGCACACAAGCCAGGTTCACGTCCCACATCCGCAACTCATGGATCGAATTGGTCGGATTGCCTTGCTCGTAGAAGACAACCACTTTCTTGCCGACCGGGCAGTCGTCCGTCTTCTGACGCGGAGAGAGAACCAGCTCGTACTTCCGGTCACCGACCTTGTACTCCACGACTGGTGCCGAGGTCGTCACGCTGTCGCCTTCGCTGGTCGTGTCCTCAAGGCGGATGATTTTGCCGCTCACCTGTAGTGAATTACGCAGCAACGCTCGACGTTTGGCTCGCGCCTTGATCGCCAGAGCTAACGCCCACAAACCACCCACCAGGAACAGCGGACCTAGAGCCAGAGAAACGGTCACTTACTCTCCAGTGAGATTGCACAGGGATAAACGCAACGGCGGGATGAAACTCATTTCTCTTGCAGGCCAGCGGCGGTGTCCAGAGAAGCCTGGGCAGGTTAGACCGTCCGAAGTCGTCCGGTTTGCAGAAATGCCTGTCGCGGCGCTCCAAACAGAGGGGCGAGGGGCGTTATCGTTTCCGGGACAATACATCCTCTGCTGAGTTTCTACCGAGCTGAATCTGGTTATGAATGCTGACGCAACGGTGCCTCAAAAGTCGTGGTTCAATCGAAGTCTGATCGCCAGTGTGCTCGGGCCGTTCCTGGCACTGGGAGCAGTGATCGTCTTCTTTTCGATCGCCGACTTTCTGAAGGCGGGCGAAGACACTTTTTTCACCGCGCAGAACTTTCGCACGATCGCGGTGTCGACAGCGACCGTTGCAGTGGCTGCGCTCGGCATGACGGTGGTCATCATCGCAGGTGGCATCGACCTGTCGGTGGGTACGGCCATCGCTTTGAGTGCCACCGTGCTGGCGTGGGGTTTGAAGGTGGATGTCGGGGATGTGATCCATCGCGACTCACTGGAAAAACGCAGCAAAGAAGTGAGCCAGCTTGAACCGAAGCTCAAGCGTGTAACCGATGATCTGCTGAAGATTCGCAGCGCTGATGAAGCTGCGAATCCGCAGCAGGCGACAAGAAAGGTTGAACTGGAAGCGGAAGAACAGAAGCTGCAAGCCGAACTGAATGCGTCACGCAGCGCTCTCGGCAACTGCCGCTTCTGGACGGCCTCAGTCTCGGTGCTCTTGGCGGTGCTCACCGGCTGCGCCTGCGGGTTGTTCAACGGCCTGCTGGTCAGCCTGCTGCGAGTCGTGCCGTTCATCGTCACGCTGGGCACGATGATGATCTATCTCGGTCTGGCGAAGATGATCGCGTCCGAAACCACAGTGCGGCCCGCGATGTCGAGCGTTCCGGAGTGGCTGCAGAACTTCACGAGCCTGCTGCAGAAGGCGCTCTGGTTCGGTCTGCCGGCTGGAGTCTGGCTGACCCTGCTGCTGGCTCTCGGCCTCGCGGGCATCCTGCGTTACAGCGTGTTTGGCCGTTATGTGTTTGCTCTCGGTTCGAACGAATCGACCGCGCGACTGTGCGGGATTGATGTGACGCGCACGAAGCTGCTGGTCTATACGTTCGCTGGTTTCTTTGTTGGTATGGCCGGGCTCTATCAGTTCTCGCGGTTGTCAGTCGGCAATCCGACATCGGGCTCGGGCCTGGAACTCAAGATCATCGCCGCAGTGGTTATCGGCGGCGCCAGCCTCAGCGGCGGTCGCGGATCTGTGCTGGGTACGTTGAGCGGAGCGGCGATCATGGCCGTCATCACCAGCGGCTGCACGCTGCTGGAACTCAAGAACCCGATTCAGGACATCATCCTCGGAGTGATCATCATTGCCGCGGTGTTTGTCGATCAGCTGCGCCAACGGCGATTGGCCGGTTAGTGTGGGTGTGGTGCACCTGCTCTCGCGAATCGCTATCAACCGCATCGGTTCTTTCCGCACTCTTCAAGCAGTGATCATGTCAGCCGACTCTCGTGCCGTGTGGCATTCCACAACCATTCTGAGCGTCCGTCGCGGTTCCACCGTCGCGATCGGCGGTGACGGACAGGTCACGTACAACACACAGATTATGAAGTCGGATACGCGGAAGATCCGTCGCCTACACGACGACAACGTGTTAGTCGGTTTCGCGGGTTCGACGGCCGACGCCTTCACATTGATCGAACGCTTCGAGAAGCGGCTCAAGGATTTTCCGGATAACCTGCAGCGAGCGGCCACCGAACTCGCTCGCGACTGGCGTAATGATCGCAATCTGAAGAAGCTGGAAGCGATGCTGATTGTTGTGGACACGCGGCACAGCCTGCTGGTTACCGGACAGGGTGATGTGTTGCAAACTCCGGACGACATCCTCGGTATCGGGACCGGCGGGCCTTACGCCATCGCCGCCGCGCGAGCCCTGCTGCGGCATTCGACGATGAGTGCGTCGGAGATCGTCCGCGAGGCGTTGCTCATCGCGTCCGGCATCGATGTTTACACCAATGAGAACGTGATTGTTGAGGAACTGACGTGCGTGAGCTAACGCCGAGTGAAGTTGTTGCCGAACTGGATCAGCACATTGTCGGTCAGGACGCCGCCAAACGCGCCGTCGCGATCGCTCTGCGAAACCGCTGGCGCTGGATGCAGTTGCCCGAGTCCATTCGCAAGGACATCACGCCCAAAAACATTCTGATGATCGGCCCGACGGGCGTCGGCAAAACGGAGATCACGCGGCGCCTGGCCTCGCTGATCGACGCACCGTTTATCAAGGTCGAAGCAACGAAGTACACGGAAGTCGGTTACTACGGTCGCGACGTCGAATCGATCGTCCGAGATCTGGTCGAGGCCTCGATCAGCATGATCCGCAGCCGCCGTCGCGGTGAAGTGGAAGCTGCCGCGAAACTGCGTGTTGAAGACCGACTGCTTGACATGCTGGAGCGGCATTCAGATTTTTCTGAGCTGCCTGCTTCGCGCGACGAATTGCTTACGAAACTGCGGGCGGGTGAACTGGAAGACAAGCTGGTTGAAATCCGAGTGACTCAACGCCAGTTGCCGCTGCAGATCATGTCCAACGCTGGAGCCGATCAGCTCGAAATGGAAATGCAGGGCCTGATGGAGCGGCTTGGCCCACGTCGTTCGCGTAGCCGCGAAGTGCCCGTCTACAGTGCTCGAAGAGTGCTCGTCGAAGAGGAGATTGAGGAACTGCTCGACCAGGACTCGATTCAGGACGAAGGCGTGCATCTGGCCGAAAGCCGGGGCGTCGTGTTCATTGATGAGATCGATAAGATCTGCGGTGCTGAACAGGCTCAAGGTCCCGACGTCAGCCGGCAAGGCGTGCAGCGTGACCTGCTGCCGATTGTGGAAGGCACGACCGTGCAGACCAAGTACGGCTACATCAAGACGGACCACATGCTGTTCATTGCCGCCGGTGCGTTTCACGGTAGCCGGCCTGCCGATCTGATGCCCGAGTTGCAGGGCCGCTTTCCGATTCGCGTCGAACTATCGGACCTGACACGCGATGACCTCGTGCGCATCCTGACGCAGCCTCGTTCAGCGCTGACGAAGCAGTACCAGCAATTGCTGGGAGTAGACGGGGTCGAACTGTCATTCTCCGTCGATGGCATTGATGCGATTGCTGACCTCGCTCATCAACTCAATCGCACGACTCAGAACATCGGCGCACGACGCCTACATACAATTCTGGAACGCCTGCTCGAAACCGTGAGCTTCGAAGCCCCGACTCCGCAAAAATGCCGAGTGCTTGTGAACGCCGCCTACGTCAACGAGGCGCTCGCCGATGCCGTCAAGACGGACGATCCGCGTCGGTTCATTCTGTAGTGAAGCGTCAAAGCGCTACCTTCGCCCGCGTTGTCCGCGACGACCTCGTGGCCGTTTGACTTGCGCTTTCGCGGGTTCGGAATCGTCGAGCGAAACTTCCTGCCCCATTTGCTTTTTGAGCTGCATGATGCGGTCGCGCAGTTGAGCGGCTCGTTCGAAGTCGAGCTGCTCGGCGGCGGCCATCATTTCGCTTTCGAGTTCGTTGATGAACTCCTGCGTGATGTACTTCGTTTCGTCCTGTCCACCGATCTGCTGCACGACTTTTCGTGCGGAGACTTCTTCTTCGATACCGCGTTTGATCGCCTTGCGAATCGTTTCCGGAGTGATGCCGTGCGCTTCGTTGTAGGCCATCTGCAACTCGCGACGGCGCCGGGTTTCCTCCATGGCGCGGTGCATCGACTCCGTCACCGTGTCGGCATAAAGGAGGACCTCGGCGTTCACGTTACGGGCCGAGCGACCAATCGTCTGAATGAGGCTGGTCTCACTGCGCAGGAAGCCTTCTTTGTCGGCATCCAAAATGGCGACGAGCGACACCTCGGGCAGATCGAGTCCTTCACGCAGCAGGTTCACGCCAATCACCGCTTCAAACTTGCCTTCGCGCAGTTCACGCAGGACCTCGACGCGCTCGATGGCGTCCAGTTCCGAGTGCAGCCATTTGCACTTCACGCCTTCTTCGATGAAGTACGTCGTCAGGTCTTCGGCCAGACGTTTGGTCAAAGTGGTGATCAGCGTACGCTCACCCTTCGCGGATCGCTTGCGGACTTCGGCCATCAGGTGCGGCACCTGGCCGCGCGCCGGGAAGACGTGCACGAGCGGGTCGACCAGTCCCGTCGGGCGAATGATCTGCTCGACGACTTCGCCGCCGGTTTGCTCGAGTTCCCAATCTGCCGGTGTGGCTGACACAAAGATCGTCTGCCCGCGTTTGCGATCCCATTCTTCAAATTTGAGCGGCCGGTTATCGAGCGCCATCGGCAAGCGGAAGCCGTGCTCAACGAGCGTTGTCTTGCGCGAGTTGTCGCCCGCCCACATCGCTCGGACCTGCGGGATGGTCGCGTGCGATTCATCCACCAGCAGCAGGAAGTCTTCCGGGAAAAAGTCGTAGAGCGTCGAGGGCGAACTGCCCGGTTCGCGTCCGGCGAGAGCGCGGCTGTAGTTCTCAATGCCCGGACAGAAGCCGGTTTCACGCATCATCTCAATATCGTAGCGCGTACGTGCCAGCAGTCGCTGAGCTTCCAGCAGCTTGCCGTGATCGTTGAAGAACTTCAGACGTTCCTGCAGTTCAGCTTCGATAACGCTGCACGCCCGGGCCATGCGTTCCTGCGGCATGACGAAGTGCTTGGCCGGGTAGATGTAGATGTTGCTGACGCGGCGGATGTCTTCGCCCGTCAGCGGATTGATGACCGTGATTTTCTCGACTTCGTCGCCCCACATCTCGATGCGATACGCGAACTCTTCGTAGGCGGGCCAGACTTCCACGACGTCGCCGCGAGCCCGGAACTTCGCGCGCGAGAGTTCAATGTCGTAGCGGTCGTACTGGATGTCGATCAGTCGCGAGAGCAGTTTGTCGCGTTCGAACTCTTCGCCCACCACGAGT
>CAYLTY010000001.1:0-121853 GCA_964386705.1 uncultured Planctomycetaceae bacterium | reverse complement strand
ATTGGATTCCCCTGTTTGGTTCTTTAGCGAGTAAACCGACACACTTCACAATGGATGTTGTATGCCTAACCCTTCCAGCGACCACCAAAGTTGTCAAAGGCGATCTTGGCCGTAGTGACATCACAGACCACCGGGTACAGCCACTCGGGCAACCGCACCGCCCAGCCCACGGCGGACGTGCTAAACAGTTTCGTTTCACCGAAGACCGGCTCGGGCAGAGACAACCTCCCACACGCCGCCTGAATGGCTACCGGGTCTCGAATCTCCGTCTGAATCTGCACGACATGCGACACGATGTTGATCCTCCAAGTCAGAGAAACGGCAGGACCGACCACCGGTCCCAGATGGAAGTGACCAAACGAAAACAGCCCTGCGAAAACCAGTCGAAACTGGTCCTCACGAGGCTGTTTTGGCGCTAGGAATCGACTTCCCAGGGCTATGCCGAGGGCACTATCTCATATGCCACGTTTTGGGCTCCATTTTAGCTCTTTAGGGTTAATCATTCTCCGGAGCGCGGCGGACGGAGATCGACATGCAGAAACCGGCGGCTGCGGCTCACGGAGTACATTGCTCGACCGACGCTCCCTATTCCGCCCTGCACTTTGGTTGGGATCTTCGCAAGCCAATCCGTAAAGTTTGCGACCTGCTGCCAGAAAAAAAATGGTTTGCCCCGCCGAACTGGGGACGGTTCGCAGAACTTTCGTTCGCTATGCGCTATTCTGAGGTTTCAGGTCTTCTTAGCCAGATTCTCCTACTTCTGAACAACAACGGTGATGACAAGGGCAACAATGCCAGTTCTCGAACTACGGGATGAATTTCGGACGTCGCATATGCGTGCGACGGCGATAGAATTGTCCAACCGTCAGAACACCGGATGGACACAGCGCGGCAACGCAAATGAACTGCTTGAGATCACCTATCCAACTGGTGATGTGACGCGAGCATTGGACTCGATTTCAGCGAGTTCGGCTAAAAAACCGATTGTGATGATCGGGCAACGCGGTAGCGGCAAGTCGCACATCATGGCGTTGCTTCACAACGCATTCGCGAATCCGGATTCCGCGCAAGAATGGTCGCATACCTGGGGCGAAAAGTTGCAGTCGAGCCGTCTAGCAGGTCTGCAATTTCCGCGAGGATTTACTCCCCTCTCCGAGACACTTTCAAATTCAGAGTATCCCTGCCTGTGGGACGTTTTATTCGATCGCCATCCCAAGGGAGGCTATTTCCGAGGCAAGTTCGAGCAGTCAGGAACTGTCGTTCCAGCGAAATCGTTGATTCAGGACATGTTCAGCTCACAGCCCACGGCATTGATCTTCGACGAGTTACAAACGTGGTATGACGGGCAGCATGATGACCCAGGCGATACCGGCAAGAAGCGGCTCAAATGGGCCTTTAATTTCATTCAGATCCTTTCTGAACTGGCCGAAGATCGCCCCGACTTGTGTCGCCTGATCGTTTCGGTTCGAGACAACACCACCGACGCGTTCCAGCAAATCCACCGCAAGGGCCCGGTGGTCATCGACTTCAAAGGCGAAACCGCCCGAGACGACCGCAAGCGATTGGTGCTCCATCGGCTCTTCAAGAACCGTGACAACATTCCATCTTCAGTGATTAGTCAGACGGTTGCGGCGTATGCGGACGCACGCGTTCGACTGCTCTATTCGCAGAAGTCACAAGCCGATCAGGCCAAGCTCAAGAATGAAGTTGCTGAGTCCTGGCCGTTCTCACCTGAGTTAATCGCCCTACTGGAAGATCATCTCTTGATGGCGGCGGCAGCGCAGGGAAATCGGGACTTCATTCGGATGTTGGCGGAAGTCTTTCGAAGTCGCGGGGATGAGGTTCCTGTGATCACTCCAGCGGACTTCAGCGTCGATGATGACGATTGCGGTGTGACGACTTTGGTTGATTCGTTCGCAACGACCGTCGATCAGGAACGCCTAAGAGAAAAGGCTATCAAGAATTTAAAGCTGATCCGAGAAGGTGACGCTCCGTCTTCGCATGCGAGAGAAGTGATCTCCAGCATTTGGGTTCGATCGTTATCTGCCAAGCACGACGCAGGAGGAACACGCGCTGAGATTCAGCTTGATGTCACTCGCGAGCAACCAGTCGATGACAATGCCTTTACTGCCGAACTGGCGGCCATCGTCGAAAACAGCTTTAACATTCACGAGGTTGGTACTCAGGAAAAACGATTCTGTTTCAAGTTGCCCGACAATCCTGAATCGAAACTGAAAGCCTGGGCGAGAAACAACAATGCGTTTGATACTGACGGAACAACGGTCCCCGGCCTGTTGAGTGTTCGCCGCGATCAACAGTACCTCAGGCAAATCTTGAACTATGTCCTGAAGACGCCCGATGCGGCCAGTGAGCCACCATCGTTTCCGGTCATTCTAGATCCCAATTGGCAGGCAGCTCCTTGGGCAAACGTGCCATCAACGGATCAACCAGCCGGGTGGACCGAGCGAGGAAAAGCGGTGCTAGTCGTTCTGCCAGTGGCTCCAAAGTCGGTCAACGAAGCACTAGGCGCGTGGCTTGTTTCGCATATTTCTCAGAACCGCAACATGGTGCGATTCCTGCTACCGACCGACGACTCGGCGAATATCTATGACGACCGCAATTTGTTGATCTCGGCTCGCTGCGCATTGCTGGCCAGCGAATGGAAAAAAGACGACCCCCAATACGCATCGTTGCACAAGAAGTACGAGACCGAACTCAAGACCAAACTCAAGGAACGCTTCGATCGCTACGCGATCTTAGCTGTCTGGGACTTTCAGAATCCGTCGAACTGCCAGTTCCATGTCGAAAGCCATAAGGGCTCCGGTTCTGACATCCCAGCAGTTGTTGAGAAGCATGTCGTCGACAACTTCTTCATGGCTGAGGACTTTAAGCCGTTCATAAAGAGTTGTGCACAGCGCGGCGATAAGATGCAGCAAGTGCTCGCACTCATGCGTGAGCCCCCGCTACCCGGCGAAACAGCGATTCCCTATCTCGGAGATATCGCTGTTTACGAACACGTCTTGAGTGCGGCCTCAAAAGGGGTGATCGCAATCAACGTGGACGGGCATTGGTTCCGTCAGGAAGCCGGAGAAGCTCCCAAAGATGCCCTCCAGCGTTTGAAGCAGAAGGCGTTTTGTAGCGGCGGCAAGATGTATGCGGTGCAATTGGGCGAACCGTCCCAAGTCGGAGGCACCGGGGTAACTGTGCCCCCTCCGCCGGTTGTCATTCCATCGAGTCCAGTGCCAAATCCTGGGAGCACTCGTGGTAGCGGTGTTGGGTCGCAGTTAGGGTCAGGCTCAACGCCTTGGCCAACTACCGGTGTCGGCATCCTGCCTGTACCACCAGTCGACATCGCGCCTACGGCTCAACCGATCCAGCCAGCTCAGCCCGTCATTCGCCGTTCGCTCGGTGCAAAGTCTGGAGTCAATCTCTTGGGAGACCTTGAGAAGTGGGCATTACCGGACAATCAACGAGTGACTCAAGCGACCCTCACATTCACTGGCAACTCGATCAAAGAGTTGCGGGAGATGTGCATGAAGTTGCCTGCCAAGATTCAGGCCGAGCTTCAAATCACCTTGCCACCGGAAGGGGGAGCATCGTGAGTGTTTCTTCTCGTGAATGGGTTGATGCCATTACTTCGGAAGATGATCCAGAGCGAGCTTGGAAAATGATTCTGACCAAGCTCGTTGAATTGGCCTTAGAGTCGCCCAAAGCAGGCCAACTCGATCGTGCTACGGTGATACCTGATCGACTCTTAGCGAACGCCGCGTGGAATCTTTGGGAAGCATTTCCGCGTTCGGCCCCGTTAGCGCTCGACGAGCTGAAGAAGTTCTGGGTGCAGACCTCTCCATCGGGAACAGCGGTCCTGATTCTTGACGGGCTATCGCTGCGCGAGCTGCCGCACATCGTCGCCGCCGCAAAGAAACGCGACGTCACTCTGACGCGAGTGAATGCTTACGCTGCTCCGATTCCGACCGAGACGAATCGCTTTGCAGAAGCGCTCGGACTTCCGGGGCGATCGAAGCTGGCAAACAATCAGCCTCCGGCGAGCTTCATCTTTAGTGGCCCTGATGTTTCCACCAACGTGCTAAATACAGCGTTTGAGGATTGTGCGAGCATGGTGTCCGCCAAGCCTCGCATCTTCTTGTGGCATGAGTGGCCCGACGAAGCGCTTATCCATCATTACGGCAACAAGACCGACGGTCCCGATACAGTCGCGGCACAAGCTGCTCAGCAGCTGGCTTCAGAGGGTTTTTGGGACTTCGTGAATCGCCTCAGGCAAGGTCGCCGCCTCATCATCACTTCGGACCACGGCTATGCCGTGAGCCGCTCGTTTTCGGACGAGATACGGCAGCCCGAAATGGTGCAACGATTGAGGGATGCGTTCGGTGCTCAGCGTTGTGCTGAAGAGAACCCCGCGGTCCCGTGGCACGAGCAGAACTTGCCGCCGCTCGTCTTACGGCAAGGTGGCCGATTGATGGTGATGGGCCAACGCAAGTGGGTGGTGCAAGGTGGCTTCCCATCGCTTTGTCATGGTGGCCTATCGTTGTTGGAGGCCGTTGTTCCCCTCATCGAGTTTCCGGCTCTTTAGTTGCATGCGATCGCAGGACTCCAAGACCATCGAAAATGATCACGCTCAATCACCAAAAAGAGTCGTTAGCCAGAGCATACATCCAAGCAATCGCTGGGCGTTGTGGGATGATGTGCGCTTACTCTGAATTTGATTACGGCATTGATGTCAAAGTTCAGGACGTCAAGGTTCGCATTGATCAGCGAGGCGGCGAAGACTTTGCCCGTTACATTGAGTCCGGTTTCGGAATCGCGGTTCAGGCTAAAAGCACAATTGATGCGATCATCGAAGATGACGCGGTGGCTTACGACATTGAGGCCAAGAGCTTCAATGACTTGCGAGACCCTGAAGTCGGTGAACCGCGCATTCTTGTCCTCCTTGTGTTGCCCGACAACGAGAATGAATGGCTCGATTTCAACGAGGAACAACTCACTCTACGCCGCTGTGTTTATTGGCATTCGCTAAAAGGTGAGCCCGCCACCAACAATAAGACCAGGATTCGAATCCGTATTCCTCGAACCAATCTCTTCGATGTGACCGCGTTAAGGACCATGATGGAGCGGCGTAAGAACGGAGAGGATCTATGAAAGCCTTCGATCTCAGTCAGAGACATCACTCCACGACTGTGCGAGTATCGGACCTACGTGCCTACTTGACTGCACGTGGTTGGAGTCAGGCCGCGTTCAAGCGATCGCAGGATCTCAAGTTCGTTGCTCCGGCCGATTCCTCGGATTCCGACTTCAGCCTCTTGATGCCGTCTTCGGAAACGCAGAGTGACTATCAGGATCGAGTAACGACGGTGGTTCGTGCGCTCAGCCAGTTTGAAGATCGTGACGCAGCAGATGTTCTGCGCGACATTCTCACTCCCACGTGCGACAAGATCAATGTGCGCTTGCAGACTGCGGAAATGCGTTCCGGGACTTTATTGTTGGGTTTTGCAGCCGAGTTCTTTGACGCAGTGAAGAACTTGCTCACCTTTGCAGCGTGTGCGGAAAGGGACTCGCGAACGTACTTCCCAAAACCCTTCAAAGAGGCGGCGCACTTTGCGAGCCAATGCAGATTGGCTGGTACGGCACCGGGCAGCTTCCGAGTGACGTTGGAGGCCCCACTTCCTCCGCCTGCTACGCCGGAACAACGGCAGTTCTTCGTTTATCCCCCAGAGCGAAAAATCTTGCTCCGATTGATGCGCGGGTTGGTTGAAGCACGTAGCGCTCATGACAGAGGAGACATCGGTTCGCTCTTGAAGCCGGGCAGTAATCGCCTCAACGCCAACATCTGCGACGCCCTCCTTCGCATGAAGCCGGAAGCGGATGACGCCACGGTGGATATCCAGGCGGTGTGGAGTCCGTCCTGGCCGCTCTCGGATAAACAGAAGGAAACGGTTGTCACGTTCGATAGTCGGTCTTATGAAACCATTGCTGCAATTGGCCGAGCGTTTCGCGAGGGTCCAGTCATGGAAAGGCAACTATGGCGTGGAAAGATCGTCAAGCTAGCTGCCGAGAATTTGCTTCTTTCTGGCGGAGGGGCTCCGACCGTCACCATTCGACTTGAAAACTACCCGAGCCCGATTCGTGTCGATGTGAAGCTATCACCAGAGGAATATCGCAAGGCGGTCCAGGCACACGTCGACGGGGTGTCAGTCGAATTCATCGGGGTTCTCGAAAAGAGTGGTAAGAAGGCGATGCTGTCGGATCCATCTGGTTTTCGAATCCTCGGCCTAGCGCCAGGGTTTGGCTTTGACTACAAGTTCGCGTCGGGACAGGCCACTCAGAACCGGATCTTCTCTGTCGAAAAAGTAGAGCGTGCTCCGAGGCCCTCCGTTCCTGGCGCACCACTTACGTTTGAAGACCTGCGGACAGCGCTCATTGTCGCTGTTGTTGAGATGACGGGCTATCCAGACGAAATGATCACGTTGGACTCCGATCTCGAAGCTGATTTGGGAATTGATTCCATCGGACTCACTTCGATTCTTAACGCCATCGTCGCTCGGCATCCCGAGTTGGCTAACACGAAGTTTTCGAATGTCGAGCATACAAAGACACTCGGTGACGTCCTGGCATCTCTAGCTCAGATTTCTGGCGTGACGCAGAGCAAATAGTTACTCGCTGAGGGAAGGATAGAAGGTACGCGACCGTGGCGAAGAGTAAGAACCGAGACGATCAACCGAGTATTCCTGGCATAAATCCTGAACTTGAACAGCAACTTGAGCCATCGGAGGTAGATACCAACTCCAAGCGAAAACGGAAGAAGGCAGAAACTGGACCAGGCCCGACAAATCTTGGTAAGTCGGTGCGTGTCACGGTGCCTGACTTTTCTGATCCGAAACGGCCGAGGACGTGTCTCGAAGTCAACTTTCCGATTGTGCCGATCAACGCGCTGTCGCGTTTGGAAGGCAACGCGGGGAAGCCCATCTATCAAATGAGCAAGTGGTGGGCTCGACGACGAAGTTGCGTGTTCCGAGCGATGCTCATTGCCGCTGCAACGCAGGCTCCGTCAAAGCTCAATGAGGATGGTACACCGGTCCTTGATCAGGATGGTGTTCCGGTTCCTGATGCCAATGCTGCTGACCGCGCGGTGTGGGATCTGTACTACGCGAACCATCAGAAGGCAGAGAGCTTCAAGCATCTGAAAGTGCTCGACTGCTTCATGGGCGGCGGCACGACGTTGGTCGAAGGATCACGATTAGGCTTTCAGGTCTCCGGCGTGGACCTCAATCCAGTGGCATGGTTCGTCGTGAAGAATGAACTTGCCTGCACCGACCCAGTAGAGGTGCGCAAGTTCTTTGACCAGATTGAGGCCGAGGTCAAACCGGTGATTCAGCCCTTCTATGTGGCTGATTGCCCGCGGGGTCACAAAGGGCGTTGGTTCCACAAGGAAGGAACCGACGATCGCGCCACTGACGAACTCGTTCCGGACGGCTTTGATCCACTCGCACTCGCACCAGAGGATCGCAAGCAGTACCGCTATGAAGGCCCAGAAGTCGTCTACACGTTTTGGGCGAAGCACGGTCCGTGTTCGCGGCCCGGCTGTGGACATCGCACACCGATCTTTCGGTCGCCGATCATTGCCGAGAAGAAGCTCGGAGTGAAGTACATTCCGTTGACCTGCAAGAAGTGCAAAACCGAGTTTCATGCGGAGTTGGGTGCCGCTCGCATGGCTCCTGCGGCGCAGCGAGTCGTGCTGGATTCGGAACTGCCGTTCACGGAGATGTCGCAGCCGTTTGCCCAAAGATTGTTGGACTACAGCAAAGGCAACGCTGCCGAGAAGGATCAGCGCATCAAGGAACTGTGTGAGCTGGTTGATGGTGAGCCTGGCTTGTGTTGTCCGAAGTGTGGCGAGTTCTCCGGTCAGTACGTGCGCGATGTCCTCAATACACATCACACGGCCAAACGTCGGTCAGAAATCGACAAGAACCATCTCAATATCTTGCCGCCACGAAACGGTACGAAGCACGTCTTCTCCTACTTGCTGATTGATCCAGATTGGATGAATGGCGTCTCGGGCGTTGTGAGCGGAGAACCACTTGGAGGATATGCCGACGCCACCGTGGAAGCGACCAGCCAGTGGTATCGGCAGCGCTTGGAGAACATGCGGCTAATTGAGGTGCGCGGTCGTATCAAGCTGGCAGAGGATACATCGCACCTGGGAATCGCTGAGTCGGAGTCCGAATCAACTGAAACTGTCACGCCGGTTGCAGTCGATGAAGAAGAAGTCACGGAGCAAGCCGCTGC
The DNA here is from genome assembly GCA_964386705.1 of uncultured Planctomycetaceae bacterium. Lineage (GTDB taxonomy): Bacteria > Planctomycetota > Planctomycetia > Planctomycetales > Planctomycetaceae > AM-0621. The sequence goes on along the minus strand of CAYLTY010000001.1, from coordinate 113,555 downwards.
GGCTGGCGAAGCTGCTGAAACCGATCGCAAAGAGTATGGTTTGCCACGCTTGATCACGCTAACAGATGGACGGCGCATCGACACCAAGAAGAGCACGATTCCTGCAAAGTCACATTTCACTTGCGGGCGCTGCGGTCTGAAGCAGGATGTGCGCGAATCGGTCGAGAGATTTGGTCACGGCGCTCCGGTTGCCACATATGCCTTGCAGTGCTTCTGTCCCGAATGCAAAGCTGAAGGACGAGTGTATGACGGTCGGTACTTTGCACTATTTGGAGAAGATGATTGCAGGCGCCTGAGTGGTGCCGAGAAGGAATGGCACGCTCGGAGGGATGCCGATCTCACCAGTTTCTGGCCACGAGAAAAGCTGCCGCACACCTATATGACTCACTACGCCAACTTCGCATTGCCCAGGCAGGGCTACACGCACTGGTGGAAGATGTTCAGTTCACGGCAACTGCTCGTTCACTCGCTGCTGTTGCAAGCAGTCGCTCGCAGCGGGGATTTTTCACGGGACGTTCGACATCAAGCGCTAGGTGGAATCCAACAGTATCTCCGCAACGAAAACATGTTTTGTATCTGGGATATCTCACGGGACTGCATGGCTCCGCTGTTATCGAATCCCAACTTCGCACCCAAGTCGCTAACAATCGAGAACTCAGTTTTCGGCGAGCTTGGTCGAGGGAATTGGACGAGTACGGTCGCGAAAATAGGCGAGGGCCTAACGTGGGCAGTGGCTCCTTGGGAGCCAACTCCTAACGAACATCGCGATACCAAAGATGGCGAGCCACGAGTTCTCACCAACGATCCGATCGTTCCTGGAAGTGAGGTTCGGTGCGGTTCATCTTCTGATATTGGAGAACTTGGCAGCCAATCATTCGACTTGGTCATCACCGATCCACCATTCGGCGACAACATCTTCTATTCCGACCTCTCCAACTTCTTTCATGTTTGGCTCCGTCTGCCGCTGCGCCACGAGTACCCGAAACTCTTTGAGCCAGTGAAGACACCGAACGCACAGGAGGCTTTGGCTCCTCGAAAACGCATGGAGGATGAGCCGCAGGACGAAGCTGACCAAGATAAGTTTTCTGAAGAAGAGGCGAACGAATACTACCAAGTTCGTCTTTCGGCATGTTGGGCCGAAGCCTGCCGCATTCTAAAGGACGGTGGCTTACTTGCTTTCACTTTCCATCACAGCAAGGACTCACAGTGGGCCATCGTGCTCGACAGCTTGTTCGAGGCGGGCTTTCTTCTGGAGCAAACCTTCCCGATCGCCAGCGACGAACAGAAAGGTGAAGGGGGCCAGTTCGGAGCTAAGGGCACCGAGTACGACATCATTCATGTCTGCCGCAAACGGCTCACTGAACCAACTCCCGTCAGCTGGGCGAAGATGCGTCAGTGGGTCAAAGCAGAAATGCTCCGGCTCAAAGACTTACTCGCGGCATATCGAGCCAGCGAATTGTCTGATGCCGATATTCGATTGATCCTGCGTGGCAAAGCCTTGGAGTTCTACAGCCGTCATTACGGACAGGTCTTCACATCCAATGACGAACCGCTACCGCTCATCCAAGCCCTCGCAGGCATTAACCAGTTGCTAGATGAAGGCACTTCGAACGCAGCGGACTTGCCGCCGTCGATCGTTCAACCCACAGCTTACCAATACCTGCGACTCTTCACTGTGAAACCCAATCGCACGGTGGATGAAGTCGATAAGAGCCTTTTCAGCACGGCCATTCAGCTTCGCGACCTCAAGAACCGTGGCTGGGTAGATGAACGCAACCGCAAAGCAGTGGCAACTTCGATTCCTGCACGCTTCGAGCAGCTTCGCCAACGTCCCCGCAAAGAAATGAAGACCGAGATCGACCAAGCTCATTTCCTCATCGGGGGAGCGTTCCCGAAAAGCGGCGTGGACTTGGAGCAAGAGCTTCTCAAAGACACTTGGATGGTCCGCAAGAGCGTGGACTCAGTTCTGGAATGGTACGCCCGCATGGCTCCCGAACCTGACATCCGCGAAGCAGCCGCCCTGGCTCACACCATTCTCCAACGCACCTACGAAAAACTGCGTCAGCAACCCGTTGAACTAGAGCGACAACTCAAACTCTTCAACGACTGGGAAGAAACGGAGTAAAAACAGATGTCGACAGAGGCAGATGACCAAAATATCGAGCGGCGCGTCGACGAAGCCGTTGAATCGAAGCTCGTTTATGAATCCAACAAAAAGCACTCCGAACCTTGGCAAAGTGGCGCCCGCGGCAGTCTGTGCAATGCGGACGTTCGCCCCGTTGCTGCGGAATTACTGGAGAAGAGTGTCCTCGTCGGAAAGAAGCGGTACGCAGTGCATAACGGGATGCCATATTGTGCCCATGAGCATCAGGCAGGCCGTTGGCATGGCCACCCAGTTGGATGGAAAGAGGTCCCACCAAAGCTACTGCTTCAGTGGAAGAAAGAAAAACTCGTGACGAAGCGCCAGATTGATAGTTACTGGAATTGATGCCATGAACACATACAAAGAAAAATCTGTCCTCGTTGGAAGTAAAGAGCACTTCGCAATTCGATTTGCCCTGCACCGTGATCCCCACAACGGATTCGCCGCCACGGTGGAAGAGTCATGTTCATGGGGGGCATTCGAAATGTGGGTTAATGGATGGAACTTATGCCAACATTTGGAGTGTTCGCAGACGCTACCAGCCGTGCATTGGTACCTGTTGCCACTTCTGGAGTGGTTGACGTCCAATTGGGACTTCATACTTCACGAAGAGCGTTTGCCAATTAAATCGTCTTGTGGGAATGCTTGGCGGGCTCTTAGCGTCTCGACCCGACCTCCCGCGAATCTCGATGACGAAGCGTTTTGTTCGTGGCATGAGTCTTGGCAGAACTGGTGGCAACGTCATTCAATCATGGCATGTCGTGAGGGTGGACTATTCCCATCTATAATAATTCGCAGGTGGAGAGATTCGATTGAGATATCTTGGGGTGACGAGCAGATTACTGGTTGCCCCAACCATTACAGATTCGACCTACGACCAGGATACCAGCGACTCGATCCTCAGGACGTAGCAAGCATTCTTTATGAAGCTCTAAATGATGCAGCCCAGCACCTTCTTGCTCAATTGCCTGAGTCTGATCGCATCAAATCGCTGGCCGAGAACATAACTCGTCTAAAACACTCGGATCACCGAATTCGTCTCGGCCTACTCTGCGGGATTCCTCCCGAACGAAATCCCGACGTTGAATGGGATAAGATCGGTTCTTTATTTCCTGGACAAGCTGATGAGATTCTTGAATCAGTTCAGGACGACCTTGTGGTTCACGGGTCCTGCCAAGCGGCATTGATGTTCGGATCATTATCACCCACTGTCAGTGGCGCCGACATTGAGCTACTCGCAAAGAAACTGGTCGAACTCTATTCTCCAGAAGGTGATAGTCCAAAGTTGAGCGCTGCGTGCCGCAGTGTGCCACTGGAAAGCAGCGGAGATCGCGCCTGGACACAAGGTTACATGCTTGCCGAAGAACTACTCGAAAGCCTCGATTTACCCCGCAAGAACGAAGAATGGATTGACGTAGAGGCTATCTATAAGGAATTCGGCATTCATACGAGCGAAGTTCGCCTTGATGATCGGACGATTCGCGCGGTCGCAATTGCGAGCCCTCACCATACGCCGACCGTCTTGGTGAATTCAAATCACACGTATCAGGACCCCGAGCGTTGGCGTTTCACGCTCGCTCATGAACTTTGTCATTTGCTACATGATCGCGCTTATGGTGCAAGGCTCGCCATTGCCAGTGGCCCCTGGGCTCCTGCGGATATCGAGCAGCGTGCGAATGCCTTTGCTGCAATGCTCTTGATGCCTACCGACCTCGTGAGCCAGCTGGTCAGTCAACTGTCAGAGCCTGTTGGGAGTGAATCAGCAATCTGGAATGTGGCGAATAGGATGAGAACTAGCTTCACCGCCACGTTGGACCACCTTCGGAACCTTCAGTTTATCGACGAAGAAACTCGCGAGTCGCTCCGCTCCGAGCTCGATGCTCGGGCAGTTCGCCTCAAGGGCACCAACCAGAACGCCAACTAACGGGGAAGTCCAAGATGCAGGAAATGACCGCCCAAAGCTGGAAGCGGCGAGGATGCAGCATCGTCTGGTCACCTCAGCTACTTGCAGAACTCATTCCCCACTCCATCCCGCTCCGAGTGGTTTTGGAATGGCAGCGTCATGGCATGCCGGACATTCCTCCCGACGGCAGTAAGACTGTCCTGGTGGGTGGTCTGCAAGCGGTGCTCGAAGTCTTAGGAAGCCCGGAAGACTCCTATGGATGGCTCCGGACCAACATCCTGCCGTTGTGTCGCACGTGGTGTAACCATTGGGCCGGTGTTGGACTCGTCTTTGGCATGGATGGACCAGCGAAGCAGTTTCAGCTCAACGAAGCAGACGATTTGGTCTATTTCGGTAAAGGCAATGACATTGAATCAAAGCTATGCCTGACACGAGCGATTTGGAACGGAGCCGCTTCAGGGCAAGGCGTCTTCAAACTCATGCAGGAAGGTTCGAAGGAGATCGAAGGCTTTCATGTCCAACGTATCTCTTGAATTCCCCACCGGCACACGAGTTATTCATTCAGAACTCGGAATCGGCATCTTTCTAGGCGCCGACTCAAACGGGTATGCGCGAGTCTTCTTTCAGGACGTCGGCGAACGCCAAGTCGCGCTCACAGCGCTGTCATCCGCGCTGACGTGGGACGAAGAAGTTCTCAGTCACATCAAGCCTGCGACCTCCGAAGCACTCGAACGACTGTGGTTGTCTCTCGAAGCTGAGCGACTTCCTTTGCTGGAGAATGCTGCGACTCTGACGGCAGCAAAAGTTGACTTGCTGCCCCATCAGATTGTTCTGACTTATCGAATTGCGAACGCGTCGCCGCGAAGGTTTCTGATTGCTGACAGTGTTGGCTTGGGCAAGACCATCGAATCGGCTCTGATCCTTCGCGAGTTGGCATCTCGGGGTGAGCTGACGCGTGCCTTGATGGTCGTTCCTGCCGGTTTGGTGAATAACTGGGCCAGAGAGCTCAATGAGACATTCAATCTCGATTTTGAAGTCTTCGGCAGCGAAGGCGATGTTACCGACCGCAGAACAAACGCCTTCGCCAAGCACAATCGCTTAATCGCCAGCGTGGACACACTGAAGCGCGCTGCTCGCGTTAAAAAGCTCATGGAAGCACCTCGCTGGGACCTAATCGTCTTTGACGAGGCGCACCATCTCACGGCCTATCAGGTCGGAACGAAGGTCACCAAGACGCAAAACTTCAAGTTGGCTGAGTCGCTCCGCGATCACAGCCGCGATTTGTTGTTGCTGTCTGCAACGCCCCACCAAGGTGATCACTTCCGATTTTGGATGCTGATTCGACTTCTGAATCCCTCGCTGTTCGTCAATACGCAAGACATGCTCGAAAACCGCTACCGGTTGAACTCGGTCGTCTTTCGACGTACGCAAGCGGATGCCTGCAACGCCGATGGTGACCCACTCTTTTCGCGACGCCAGGTGCACACTCAAGGCTTCCACCTAACGCCCGATGAGGAGACTTTTTACACAGCGCTCATTGAGTATTTGCGAGATGGCTACAACCTCGCCGAAGCGGCAGGTGGGCAGGCTAGAGCGCTGGGCTTTGTGATGACGATCTTTCAAAAGATTGCCTCGTCGAGTTTTTCGGCCGTAGCCGCCACACTGCGTCGCCGGTTGCTCAGTTTGTCGATTCATGAAGCGATCGTTTGTGACGAAAACCTTGATGTCGACGGACGCGAGCGCGCTCTTTCCGATGCACGAGTGCTGCTGCACGAGATGTTAAACCTTCCAACCGACTTCCTGGGACGTGCTCAAGTTGAACGTCATCTCGCGGATGCTCGCATTAAGCTGCTCAAGAAGCTGGGTGAAAAAGTTGAAATTGAGGCTGCTGACGGTGAGGCGTTGTCGGCCGGCGATGAAGATTCCGCCGCAATGCTGGTCTCTGTTGCGTTGCCTGCCGAGCGTCAACGCATTCGAGAGCTGTTAAAGCTGATCCCTCCGGGCGACGAAAGTAAGACCAAAGAACTACTGCGAGCGCTTGGCGACCTTTGGGCGGTTCATCCAGGGGAAAAGATCGTCATTTTCACCACGTACCTAGGCAGCGTGGATGCCCTTCAAACGGCGATCGATTGCCAGTTTCCTAACGCCGGAGTCGATGTGCTGAAGGGCGGGGACCACGGTGCGAAACTCGCAGCTGAACGACGCTTCAAACGCCCGGATGGCCCACGAGTTCTGATCTGCACCGCAGCCGGACGCGAAGGTATCAACCTGCAATTTGCTCGCGTGCTCTTCAACCACGATCTGCCGTGGAATCCGATGGACTTGGAACAACGGATTGGGCGAATTCATCGGTATGGGCAGCAGTACACGGCTCAGGTCTACAATCTCGTTTCAGCTGACACGATCGAAGGCCAAATCTTCATGCTGCTCGAAGAAAAGCTGCTGGAGATTGCCAAGGCGCTGGGCAAGGTTGATGAGCTGGGGCAAGTTGCAGAAGACCTACGTGGCCAAATTCTTGGCCAGCTCTCTGAGAAGTTGTCTTATGACAAGCTCTATCAAGAAGCTGTCCGAGACCCTCGTCTGATCCGCACGCGACAGGAACTTGAAGTCGCTGTTGAGAATGCCCGAACCGCACGCCAAGTCGTTTGGGAACTCTTTCAGGATTTAGATAGCTTCCGGCTAGACGACTACCGAAAGGTTGATGACGGGGGCGAAGCGATGCGTCGCCTCACGAGCTACTTCGAACAAAGCATTGCTCGGATAGGAGGACAGATCACGTGGCACACCCAAACCCATTGCGATGTCCGCATCCAAGACCAACCCTTGATTCGAGTGACAACGTCGCGCAACGCAGCGAAAGCTGACGAACAACTGACGCTACTGGGCTTAGAGCATCCGCTTGTCAAAGGTTTTCTCGACACCGATCGCAACGTCGACGCAGCCAACCGAGCACGGTTAGTGAGTAGCCCCGCAGGCAGTGCCCTGCGTGGAGTACTTACGATCTGGCGCGTGGTGCTTCAAGATGCGGACAACGGTTTTGCTCAGCGGATTGTGGTACTCGGAGTCGACGAACATGGCGCACGCAACCAAGCCATCGAACAACTCGCTGACATGCTACCGTCACTGGTTCATGGCGATTGCCAGGTCTTCTCCGCCGCTCAACGAGTCGATCTCGTCAAACAGACAATCCCCGAAATGTTGCGAAGAGACCTCGCCTACCGCGGACTAATCACGGAGCGAACCAATTTGTCCTGGCGACTGCTGACATGGATCGAAACTTCGCCCTCTACTGTGTAACGAGCTGCTATCGCACTGCTGGTCACTATGTGCCGCGCGGTACGTGGCACAACCCGCTGCGGACAAAGAAGCCCAGACGTACCACATATCAGCCGGGATTGCTTAGGTCGTCGGGCGGCGTGGAATCCGCTGACCGCGATGCAGGCTGATCAACCCTGTTAAGCCTCATTCTTCGCCTGATCGGTTCCGCCACCGAATTATGGACGAATCACCACCGCTTGAGTGCTTGCGTGTGCAGTACAGTCTGAGTACTGTCGAGTTCCTCTTGCTCCACTGGATGAGTTAGGGCACGTTCCAGAGGTCCGTGCGGTGGAATCGTCGGCGACCTCACTCACAACTATCAGCGGGCCTTTCGATGAAGGTGAGATTTCTTGGATTCAAGATCGACGTAGGAACAATTGGGCTAGCTGAGTTTCTTCGCGAGCAGATTCAACTTTCTCCCAAAACATTTGAGCATTCTAGCGTCAGCAGACTGCTCTATCTTCGAGAAGTAGGCTCAGAGTTCGTTGGTTTGCTTCTAACAATTCACGATCAGAAGCGATTTCTTGAACTATCCACAGGAAAGCAATTTGCGATCTCAGTGCGCGAGCTGAACGGAACCAACCGCCTCGTCGAATTTAACTACTTCATAATAAACACGAAGACACGCAAAGGTCTCTACCAACACTATTCCGGCGCGTGCGGCCTGACCGCCTTCGGGAATATGCTCAAAAAGCGGTACATTCAAATGATCGCAGACAGACGGCATGCCCAGATAGCTCCTCGTCGTTCCACTTTGGGAAAGGCTGGCATTAGAAAGGTACGGCAAGAAATCAAAGGCACGCTGGACTTAGCCGCCATACTCACCGCTGAGGACTTTGCCGAACTCGTCAAGGCCATGTCACGAGTGCAAACGATTTCGTTCGCTTATCGAACTCCTGAGATAAGAAATACCGCGCTGGTCCCGATAACTGACTTCCTCGGTCGGCAGGTCACGACCATAGGCTTTAAGAAAGGGACCGCCGTTGGCAGGATTAAGGACGCAGCGATTAACCTCGCGAAGGGAAAAGAATTCGACAACATTTCGGTTGCCGGGTTCGACGCAGCTGGAGACCATGCAGTCTATCACACGGAAGCAAATTTGACTCACTTTGGCAAGTATGAGTTCGACACATTGGTGACGCAAAAGTCTATTGATCTTTCGGATTTCGCAGCATCACCGATAGTGAAGATGCTACGAGATGCAATGACTAAGAATGCCATATACTTTGGGTGATACAATGCCTCTTCTTAGTGATGCTGTCCCAGACCCGGCCTTATATGCAATGTTCGCCAAAGAACTGCGACCAGGGCTATTTACTGGCTTCCTAACAATCAGCGGTTTTCTAGTTTCCGCACACACATTCATTGTCGTTCACATGAAGAAAGAGGTATACGACCACGATCAGTTTAAGGCGCACGCGGAAGAGAGAAAGAAGGCGAATCCAGCTCATCGCCCCTATGGCTCGCTCAAGAATCTTTCTCGCTTGCTATTGGCGTCCGTCTTTGCCTCGCTGACCGCTTCTCTTTCTCAAGTCACGGTGGGACTCTGGCACTCTGACTATGCCGCATATTGGTGCATGTTTGCTGCCGCAGTTGCATTTTTCCTATTGGTACTTTCGGTAATTGTAATGGCTCTGAACATGAGAAGCTGGTTTCGCTTCATTGAGCAAAACTAGGAACGCGCATCGAGGGACGCTGCTATCTCAGGCTCAATATAGCGTCCACGAACCCATCCCTCTCTGAATCTACGCCCTCACCGCGTCCAGTTAACCGTGCCAGATCCCGATCGTTCCACCGCTAGGCGACCCGTGAGTTGCATGGTTGCCCCGGAAGGCGTCGCAATGAGTCAGAATGAACATGGTCCGCCGCATTGTGAGGATGTTGCCCATTCCGTCACTGGTCTATTCCACCGTCTTAACAGCGTACTCCCAACTGACCAAGAACTAGTTTCTGTGCTTCCGGAAACTCCTGTTCAGGATGCGCTTGCGCTGCTTGGCAAGTATGGTTTTTCTCAATTACCTGTAATCGTTGGCCAACAGGTTCTCGGGCTGTTCTCGTACCGCTCGTTCTCGCAAGCTGTGATCAAGCTGAGTGGCGACGCCAAGAACCAGAAGTTCAACCCGCGAGACATGTTCGTCGAAGACTGCATTGACCGCCCGACCTACGCAAGAGTCACCGACGAGTTTCGTGCCTGGTTTGACGCCATCGACAGGCAAGACGCGGTCCTTGTAGGGGATCCAAATCGCCTACAGGGTATTGTCACTGCGATGGACATCCTGCGATACCTCTACAGTGTTGCAAGTCCATTCGTATTGATCGGGGAGATTGAGCTCTCATTACGCGGATTGATTCGTCTAGCTGTGGATCGCGAGGAGCTCATCACCTGCGCCAAGACCTGTTTGAAGCACTATCCCGAAGGCAAATTGCCCACTGATCTTGAGCACATGACGTTCAACGATTACGTGCAAATCATCGGCGATGGCCGTAACTGGGATCACTTTCAACCCATTTTCAAGGGCGATCGCGTCCGCACGCGAACAAAGCTCGAGCGAGCCGGTGAACTGCGAAATGACGTCTTCCATTTTCGCCGCGAGATTACAATCGAAGACTATGAAGAACTCTCTGAACTAAGAGACTGGATGCTGATTAAGGCAACGGCCGTCGAAGCGAGAAAAGAAGGCGGTGTAGTATGACCCACCAAGAGTTTCTCCTGTCGCTTCAAAGTCGTGGTCTTCGAGCTTGGCAGGCCAACTTCGTCGCGTTTTTTCTGGAAGCGGAAGCGACACCATTTCATCTACTGGCAGCTCCCCCTGGAACAGGTAAGACATACACTAGCATCTCGATAGCGGCAGAGTTGGCTTCGCGAGGGGCTAGACGGATACTGGTATTACCGCCCGCCTCGCTATGCGATGAGTGGAGGCAGGGGCTCGACAAGGCCCAGTCGGAACTTCCGGTCGTTCGGGTCACTGGGCAGAACTTCCGAGAAATGGAAGCCGCACTACCGATTGGCGAGCCTCCGTTGAATGCGGACGGCATCTATGTGGTCAGCCAAGACCTATTGAACAATAGCGCCATTTTTAGTGGCGTTTCGACTGTCGTCTGGGATTTCGTGGTCGTAGACGAAGCTCATCGCTGTATGGCACGCCAACGCCCAAGGCTTCAGAATCGTACGAGTGCAACGAATGTTGTGGTCCGCCCCTTCGCGATTATAGATCATTTAGTAGTCAATAATTGTGTTCACCGACTCTTGTTGCTTACTGCGACGCCGCTCCCGACGCTTGAGCCTTGGCTGAATCCGTCGGCTGACAATGCAATACTCCTACCGTCTCCTCTAGTGACCACGAGTTGGTTTGGCGTTCTGACAGACTGGGACGGCACATCAGTAGATCGGCCGCGCGTGCCTCTGGAGGTGCATTCCTACACTCGCAGTTCAGACGAAGTCACTTTTCTCTTGCAGTTCCTCAATGTAATGAAGGCACTTGGGACAGCGAGTGATGGAAATGATTTGTTCATTCAACTCTTGATTCACCGAGCCTCGTCGAGCGTGTTTGCGTTGGAGCAACGCTTGCGGCGGGTTGCACATGGGTTGAAGACGACACTTGAAAGGGGTGGAGATTTCCGGATGGAAGTGAGCGCAGTTCAGGCCGGGTTGCTCACGCTTGAGAGTGATGCTGAATCAACACACCCAGACACTCGCGTAGAGTGGACGGACAAAGTTGGCGGACTGGCGATTATCGAGCAATGTCTGAACATATTGGAAGAGATTAGCACCGACGAGAAGCTGAACGCATTCAAACGGCTTGTACGATCATTGGTCGAAGCGAAGACCGATACCATTCCGCGGATTTGCGTGTTTTCCACATACGGAGAAACTGTCTCCTATTTGCACAACGCGGCTGATGACGTCGGTCTTCCACTATACAAGGTCACGACGGCGAATTCCTTCACGGAACGGCAAGCCACGGTTGAGCAGTTTGTAAACGAGGGGGGGCTGCTCGTGGCGTCTGACATCGCACTTCCGGAGGGAATTGCGATGCCGCAGGTCAATCATGTCGTCCACTACGATCTGCCCCCTAACCCCTTAGTCCTCGAACGGCGCCGCGGAAGGTTCGATCGGTTTGGGCGAGTGGTTCCTCTAACTATGCACATATTGCGCGACGAATCCGACGTGTTCCCCTTCGAGTCTCAGTTGATCGCTCAAACTGTTTTGGATCAAAAAAGTGAGCCCATTACGATTGGTACTGAAACAACCAGCAGGCCACTTCCTTAAAGCCCATGCGGCTTCGTTAGGACAGATTCTGCAATAGAAACGAGAAACACGACCAAACAACCGAGATCAGAGAGCAGTTCAACTAACTTGATCAACCGCCTCCAATCGGAAAGCCAATTCGCGAGCCAGTGATTCTGGCAGCGGCACTCGTTCCGCAAGTCGGTCGGTAGAGCGGGCATCTGTCTTGAAGCTCTCGCCCATTACGACCCCAAACCAGCGTTCGCGGTCCATGACGACTCGGTACTGCTTCTCGTCTTGAGTCTGACCAAGATAAGGCAAGTAGAGTCGAATCGGCTGGCCGCATTGTTCGACTTTCGCACCGATGCGGTCGACTCGACCGGTGCGTTGTTCGAGCGTGCTGGGATTCCAGCACAGGTCATGATGAATCACGTAGCGGCAGAAGCGGTGCAGATCGACTCCCTCCGCCATCACACTACTGGCAATCAACACTTCCGGGAAAAAGGGACTGTTGAACGTCAACATCAGACGTTGTCGTGTTTGGGATTTGGTTGAGCCATTAACCAGTCGCACATTCGCCATCAGCCGCTCGGTGGTCGAGTGTTCCTCATCAGGCGAGAACGAGTGCCGTGCCTCGTCACCGTGAATGGCGCCGGTCTGAGTGTGGATGATCGCGTCGAGAGCACGCCCGCGCTCTTCGTCGGCGCAGTGATGCGCGAGAAAATGGAAAAAGCCATTCAGTAAGGAGCTCAGAGTAAGCCCCGATCCATCGGCAGATGCAAAGGCTTGCTGCACGGCTTCCGCATCAATTCGATCGTGCTGCAACGAGAAGTAACGGACTAGAAACGAGGGCGTGCGGATGAAGCGACGACAGATCCGTAACAAATCATCTCTATGGGGATGCAGCCCAGAATATGGGACCAGCAATTCCTCGACAGCGGCATGCACGGCGCGGCGTGCCGGCGAATCTTCCCCATGCGATCGGCGGAAGAGTTGACTGAATCGCATCAAATGCTGTTCGACCTGATCGCGCGGGCAACCGATTTTTTCCGCGGCAAGGCGCTCGATCTCCTCATGGAGCAGTCCTGAAATAACCTGTCGGAGCGTACGCCCCGTCTTGATGAAGTGGCAGAACACCAAAACCTTCTCACCTGCACGCCAAGCGGCGAGGACTCGCCCGGCGGTGGCAGAAACCTTGGGATGTGATGCTGACGCGGTGAAATCATTGCCGGGCAAGGCTTTTTCGAGTCGGTCGAGGTACCAGTCGGCGGTTGACGTCTTCGCCTTAGCTGGCAGTTGAGCGTCGCCCTTTCCATCCGGCGATGCTGGCCGATCATCATCGTGATCGGTGTTGGCTCCATCCTTCTTGCGAGTGTGCAGGAACGCCTCATAGCTTGACGCCAGACCTTCCGCGAAGACTGGTCTCGCGTCTGGATCGCACGTTGTCGCCCGTGCGGCCAGCAGAAATGGCATCAACGCGGAACCGCTGACTGCAATCCCTTGTTCCTCAGGGGTTGGCTGATCGTTGAGGATAGTGGCTCCCGCCAAGCGGACGCGTCGAGCATGGCCATTGAATTCACGAAGCCGGAGATGCCGAATGACGAATGGCTTCAAGGCTTCTTCCGCAGCTCGCATGCGAGCATGTGCCGTATCGACGACCTTCCGTAGTTCAACGCTTGATGATGGCGTGTCATCTCGCCGCATATGTTCCCACCAAGCATCCACTGTCGGAGCCGGTTCGCCATCGATCACGAGATCGTCTCGACGCAAACGTCCCCAAGCGGCTTCGAGATTGAGTGCCGCCCATTGTGCTGCATCCAGCAGTTCTCGAAGTTCTATGCACTGCTTGAGAAACTCCTTACGACCTAGTGCGGGAGCGCGACTGCTGCTCCAGTCGATACCGTCAAAACGGCTGAGCACAGAGCATAATTCGGGATGCCCGAGCTGAAACGGAGTTGCCGTCAAAAACAGCATGCGTTCGAAGACGCCGCCCAGTGCTCCGCGCGAGATTTCTACGGCATCACCTTCGGATTCCGCCGAGCGGAACAGCTTCGCGAGATTGTTTTCGTTCTTGAGATGATGCGCCTCGTCCATCACTAGGAGCGGTAGCTTGAAATCAAGCTGCTCCACACATTGCTTCCATACAGCTTTGAGTTGTGAGCCCAATTCTCCGCGCGCATCCACCACCCGCTGCTTCCAAGTTGTCGATTTTCGCTCGGGAATCTCTTGCAGCGTCTTATAAACGGCTTGAGTGTCGCAGTTCCCCAGCGCCTTGAGTACGACCGCAGGAACCGGATCATCGTCAGTCTCAGAATCACGGTCGCCTTCGGGATCAATCCCGCGTTGTTTAAGGATCGCCAGCCACTGATCGGGATTCCTCTCCAACAATGCGTCCCAGATGTCTGCTCCCCGCTGTTCAACCCATTTCATTTGCAGCAATTCGCCGCCGCACTTGGACAAAGCTCGGCGAATGTCGCGAGCATCGCGTTTGTAGCGCAACGCGTACTGAATCAGAGCTAGCTTGACCCAGCCATCGGTCAGACCCCGATTCATCGCTCCATGAGTCAGAAAGATGATCGAGGCTCGGCGGTCCAAGGGATCATCGAGTAGCTTGAGGAACTCCACTCCATTCGACGCCGATCGGCAGCGAACTCGACTTGCCGTTTCGGGACTTAGGCACCGATCTTTGAAGAAGAAAAAATCTCGCTCCCACTTCTGAGCCAGCGTTGCGGGCACCATCACCACCACTGGCCGTCGCCGAGAATCCGCCAAGGTGACTGATGTCGCAACGGCTAGCGCGACGAACGTCTTTCCCATGCCGACTTCGTCCGCCAGCACGACTCCGGGGTGATCGTGCAGCCGTTTAAGGATGGCTCGCGCAGTCATTTGTTGCCGACGAGCGTCATCGACCGAGACTCGTTCGAAGCGAGCTTCTTGCTGCTGCCATCCTTCGAGCCGGATGTCTCGGTGCAACGAGTACGACTGAGTCATGCCAGTACCTTCTTGAAGACGGTTTGAACGTAGCTCGTGACCGCGGCTCGTTCGCCCGCTGCGCTGGCGTCTAACTCAGCGCCATTCGCGAAGCTCTCGGAGATCATCTGCTGGAGTTCGAGAATCACATCCCGAATGGCTGCGCGAATCTTTGCCGTAGGAAGGCACCTGGGGACCTCGGGCGGCAATTGCACGCGGTGCAGTTCGAGACTTAATTCAGCCAGCAGGAACTGTCGCTCGGTGATCGACTTTGCCTCGCGGCTCATGGCTTTCGCGAGAGCCTGCACTCCGACAGGACCACGTAGCCGCCAATGCAAAGCCTGCTCGGAACTCAGGGGCCGTTCGAGCCGCTCTCGAAGTGCGTTCAACGCCCATGAAACGCGGCGCGTCCGCTGCAACAGAAAGCCGGACGTGTCAACGCGACGGTGAGGATCAAGTTCAGCCGCGATGGCGGTACCAGCCCGCTGTGCCAGTCGTTCGCGCCACTTGTCGAGGATCTGATACAGCGGTGCGGCGGACGTTAGTATCTCGATCAGTACTTCGAGTGGCAGGTCTTTCAACTCATTGGGAGGCGGCAAAGCCAGACTGCTTTGCACATTAACCGGCCACCACGCACGACTCGTGCTGGCCGATCCAACAACTTCAAAGCCCGATGGCGGGCGTTCGCGCTGCCAGGCAACACGCCACGTGGAGGGGCTACCTGCGGCACGCCATTGATCCTCACTGACGAACTGCTCTCCGCTGTCCTCAATGCTGAGCATCCACTCGGCAGGCCAGTCATTCGCAGCGGGATCAAACACGAAGTCCAGTTGGCCTCGCTGCTGGTCATCAAGGCTGTAGATCGCTTCGACAAAGGCTGTCGGCAACGGTACGTCCTCAGCCCCGGAAGGATCGTCTTCGTCATCTGGTCGTGGTGCGAATCTCAGTTGCATGTCCGTCGGGAACTCAGCGAGTGGGAGCCAGGCATCGGTCAATGCTGCCGCCGATTGCGGCTGTCGTTCGCGGTGGACTTCGAAGCATAGATTTGCTTCCACATTCTTGACTTTGCCGATCCCCAATCCCGTCGAAGTAAAATTGCTCGAACCCATGACGTGCAAGATCGTACGCTCGTTCTCGAACCACAGGCACTTCGCATGCAGCGGGCGATCGTCTTCGAGTTGAAGCTGCTTGAACTGGATCTCCAACAACTCGCGGTTATCGGGCTTCGCGCCGCTCACGTCGGGAACATGCAGCAGCAGGGCGTCTTCGCCAAGCACCTCTTCCGCCGTAACGTGATACTCAACAACTGCCCCTCCGCGTTGCTTGAGTAGACTCCAAATCTTGAACGCCGGTTGATTGTGTTTGGTTGCATCGTCAAAAAAGGGACTGACGACACATGCCGAATGCAGGGGTGACTGGTCGTCTCGCTTGTGTCCAATCTGTTCTAAGATCGGGGAACGCTGCGGTCCCGATAGCAGAGCGAAAACATGCGGTTGGTCCGCAGCACGCGGTCGCGCCGTTACACCCCATTCGCGGCTCAACGCGTTGGCTTGGTCGAGCAGTTGATTCCAGCGCACAACAGCAGGACTCCTCCTGGTGTTGCCGGGCATCGCCAATTTGCCCGACTCGCGCAAGAACTCGATCAGCTCATCGAGCACCAACAGAGAAGCCGTCGAACCGGCCGCATAATCCAATACCGCGAAGACTTCGTGATTGAGTCGATAGCCCATTTCCGTGAGGTTCGCTGATGCCACGATCAACCGCACGTGCCGCCCCCAAACCAACAACGAAACCTTCGCATGCAGGATGCCGCTGGGAAGCCGCGCTGCCAGTAAGTCCCACCGCAGGCTGCGTGTGCTTCGC
Organism: uncultured Planctomycetaceae bacterium; assembly: GCA_964386705.1. Classification (GTDB taxonomy): domain Bacteria; phylum Planctomycetota; class Planctomycetia; order Planctomycetales; family Planctomycetaceae; genus AM-0621. The sequence goes on along the minus strand of CAYLTY010000001.1, from coordinate 97,130 downwards.
ACGTGATGTTGATCAACGAGCGCTGCGGCACACACGACTTTCGAGAGCTTCTCTTCCCGCTCGATGAGGTACGCAGTCGGAGCTTCGGAGGCATCCATCTCCAGGGCCAGGAATCGCGCCAAGCACTCTTCCTCAAAGAAGGACGCGCTGAACGTAAAGCTGGTCGCCACGCAGCCGATCGGATCGCCGGCGTCATCGGGCGGCGACCAGGCATCGAGCAGTTTCCCTGCCCCGGATCGAATTGCGTGGGCCTTCTTCATCGCAGAACCTTCAAGTCGTGTGCGAAACTCCACAGCGAGTTTGTTCGGTAGCCGTGCAAGTACTGATCGTCGTGTTTCACGAGTTCGTTGCGCCGGTAGCGCGTGCGGATCTGCCAGCAATCGCCATCGAGTCGAATAATCCAAGGCTGCTTGCCCTCAGGTGGCTTACGACGCTGCGTGTCGCTGTGGTGCTGTATCAAGCTGTGTGCCCACTCGGTTGCGGAACAACGCGTCCCCAGCGATGCGCACGACTGACTGAAACGCACCGATTCACCGAAGGGTTCCAGCCGCTCGAGCAATTCAGAAAAGATGTCAGGGACTTCGCGACTCGCTCGCTGCACCGCCGGCAAGACACCGAGTTGACCGGGCAAAGTCCGTCCCACGCTGCGCGTCATTTCGACCAAGCAGTCATCGAAGGCATCCTGACACTTCCGTGCAAAAGCCTCGTAGCTGTCGATTGCATCAAGGAGCCGAGCGAGTTCGCTGCTGGCTTGCTTCCTTATCGCAGCATGAAACTCTCGCTCCGAGTGCGAGTCATTCCAGACCTTTCGCCCCGACTTCGAAACCAAGAACTCAATGAGCTCGCGGCGATAGCCCTCGGAATCGCCTCGCAGCTTTTGCATCAGAAACCCTGCTTCTGCTGGTCCCGCACCTGTAATGTCGAGATGCTCGCGGAAGAACTTCCAGCCTGACCAATCCTTGGGGCGAGCGGTGGCACCGCGGTCCAATCCCTCTTGAACTGCCTCCACCAGTCGTCGCCGCATCACACCGCCGGAACCGTCCATTGCGCCCCGAAATCCGGTCAGTCCGCGCTCTTTCGCCCAAACATCGAGCAGTTCATAACCCACGTCACCAAGTCGTCCCGAGTCTTTGAGTTCGATCCCCAACGTCCGCGAGAGCAAACGATAGACGCCGTGAAAACCGAAGATCATCGGTGTCTTTAAGTACCGTTGCGCAGATAACGGGACGCCCTCGTCAAGTGCCTGTCGGGCCTTGAGTGAACCCGGCACTCCGCGCGTTGCGGGCAACTCTTCACTCGGTGGACGAGACGCACGTGTTGATCCTGATTCACTTGAGTCCGAAGAGCGACTGGTTCTGACGAGACCTTCGACAAAGTACCACTCAAAGACTTGCCACGGTTCACTGATCCCGTCACTGGCGACCTTGTCAGCTTCAAATTCATTGGCGATTGCGAGTGACACCGCCATCACTGTGAGGAATCTCGGATGTAACTGCCGCTCCCGGACTCCCGGCACCAGCTTTGTGCCCAGGCGATCCGCAATCGCCGCCAGCCCAAGTGGATCAATTGCACCCTCGGTCCCCAGAGCTTCGTCCCGCTCACTCAATCGCGGAACCATCAAGACCGTCTGCATGAAGCCCCCAAGATCAGTTGCCAACAGAATTCGATGACCTCAGTCAGGTTAGCTCATCTTCCAACTCACCACCGAAATCGTTGACTTCGACGACAATCACTCGATTCAAGTCCTCGCCCGCGAAGGCGGCAGTTTCCCAGCATTCTTCAGTATTCATGTTGAAGACCCAAGGATCGTCGTCGCCAGCACTCGCCAAGCCGCCGAGAAGATCACGTCGGATCCCGGCACGAGCGGACCGTGCCTCGAACGGCGTAAAGCGTTCCCCGGTGGATTTGTAGATTCGTAGCACGCCTCCACAAGAAAATCCGCCCAGTAGTCGCTCATATAAGTCGTCGTACGCCGCCTCATTGCTCGGATAACGATCAACCGTCGGCGCGCCTGAAAAACCTGGAAGGGGAGTATGTCCATGACACGACTTATCAATGATGCTCACGTACTCCGCAGTCGCAATCTTGGCTAGGTAGCTATCTGCTAAGTCCCATTCCTGCCAATGTCGCAAGGCGTGTTCCAGCCATGGCGAAAGCATCTCCATAATCGCCGCAGTGCTGAGCTTTGCCATCAGGTGAGCGTGTTCGCGACCATAGAAACTGCGAGCCAAGCGGAACTGTGTGGCGGGATTGCCTGCGAAGAAACAGTCCGCACGTTCTTTCGCGATGTCTTTACGGCTACGCAGAACCCGACGCCAATGGTCTGCGAAGCCTGTCACCACACATTCTCTCGCGAGCTTCAGACGACTTGCAGAGGAGCTCCTAGTATGTGCCATGCGATCGTCTCTTCCTGTGGAGCAGATCAAGATTCTATGTCAGCGGAGTCCTGGTATGGCGGGACATTTTCCGCGTCACTCGTCAACGTCTTCCGAAGCAATCCGACCCTTAGTAATGCTAAGTTGCTCACAATGTAGTTTCCAATCAGTGGCGTCGCTGAACAACTGGCTTCAGTCGGAACGAACTCGGGCACGATGCGATCCATACGTTGGATCTGCCAATGTGGACTTAATCGGCTATCCCACTCTTCGCTCAAACGACGGCACCAATCTACCGACATATGGCTTGATCTCCACCGACTCCCTCTTGAACTTCAGCGTTTCCTGCCGCGCTTGGACTACATCGCCGCTCTCGTCTCGCAGCGAGATCGTTAGATGGCGTGCGTGCTGGTCGATTCCCAGATACATCATCGTGCGGCTCCTTTGGACTGAGGAAACGCAAACTCCCTCCCCAACTTGGAGCAACAGTTCCGTTTTCGCAATCGCCCTCTTGCATAGATATCAAAGGGCTAGGCCCGCTCGCTCACGCCGGCTCAGCGTCGAACTTCCGGCTCGATCCTATCCGGCTGATAAGACAACGCATGGATCCGCTTCATCACGTTCAACTTGGATTTCCGTCGACTCTGTAATAAGCACTTCGCACGCCCCGACCACAACGAGTCCGCGAGGCATAAGATGGCCTCTTGAATTATACGATCATGCGTGAATAGGTATCACGAAAGGATCTCGATCGATGAGGTCAACCACGCGACTCACAACATCCGCCCAGTCATTGGGTCGCTCCTGCCGCACAACCTGAATTGTGGGATACCATCGCGATATATGATTATCATCATGCCAGCGCCAGTCAGCGCCGTACCTTAACATGACAATCGTTGGTATACCCATCGCTCCAGCAATATGAGCTATCGATGTATCAACTGTAATAACGCCATCCACTGCTTGTAATGCGGCAGCAGTGCACCGGAAGTCATTAAGGTGTTCCCGAAGATCAACTACTCCGTTTCGCTCCATCCAGTCGGCGTCTGAGTCGTCCATCAGACACTTTTGAACACTGAATATGAGATCGTCCCGGTCAGCCAGCGGTGTTAGGAACTCTACCGGACAGGATCGCACGCAATAGTCAGAGCTTTTCTTGTGGCAGGCCCAAGCGATGACGAGCTGACGATGTCCGGCTTCTCGACTTGGCAAAGCCACTGGAAAATCGCCCACGCTTTTAATGTATGGGAATGAGATAGTTGGCTTTGCGGGATCGGACACATGCAAGAGTCGCGGCAAACTCATGACCGCGGCCTGCGCGTCGAATGGCGTTCGTTCTAATTTGCCGCTTATAACGCCATCCAATAGCAAGTCTTGCCTAGCGGCTTGAATGAGCGGCGCGAGGGATGGCGAACTCCAGAGCGTAGTCCGAACCCCCGCCTCGGCAAGTGTTTTCGCGTATCTAATAAACTGAACCGTGTCACCTTGGCCCTGTTCTTGAACGAGCAGCAAACGGAGGCCATCTCTTACCTTTCCATCCCACCAAGGCACGCCTGGCGCCTCGTTCAGAATTGTGCCAGCCTCGAATCTTGCCTCATAATTCATCCAACCTTTCGTCCAGTCGCCAAGATGCAGCAAAGACATCGCCAGATTGGATCGAAACACGGGGCTATTTTGCAGGCTTAGTGCCTGATCGAAGGCAGCAATCGACCCCTGAGGATCACGGTTCTCCCTGAGGATGACCCCCAGGACGTTGTGCCCGTTGGGGTCATTTGGATGGCGACGAATATATTCTTCTATCCTCGGAATTGCTTCAGCGTACTGCTGTTCTTTGCGCAGCCGTTCAATGTGTTCAAGCTCAGCCGTAAGGACCATATAATTACCTTTTTCTTGCAGTCCTTGAAATCAACAGTTGTTTTGGCCAACACCGGAAGCAGGCTGAAGTATCGGATCATCGAGTCACGCAGGAGTCTACTTCGACACAATTATCAGCAAAGTTTCCGTGCTATCGACTCTCGGGAGTAGCGACGATCGCTTCATTCCGCATGTGATCAAGTGCGGCCAAACCTGCTGGTGAACAGCGAATGCTTGGCACACTCAAGCTCGCCAAGTCCGTGTAGGATCTCCATCAGCCAGGGTCTGGCGGGAAAGCAGCGTCAACGCGAACTTGTAAACGAAAGTAGAGCAACTAGGACTAGGGCTGCCCAAAGGCAGCCCCGCCGAGTGTTTTAGTCTATTCCCACTCGGATGAAATAGACCTGTCAATGATACCACCGCAGCAGGGGTGCTGGCCCCGGGATTTTCCAAGGCATTGCTCCGGTGTCCGAGTCTGGGATCCGAAAAGAATAAGAGCAGCCCCAAACAGGAGCCTGCGCTGGGGCTGCGTACGCCTCGGCGCACCGTCGGCCCGGTTATTCCTCGTTCGGTTGCGTCCCCGCAGAACCGAACTCCGCTTCACCGGACAAAATCATTGTACAAACCAAAGAAATGCCCAGTCACCACTTGATTCCTTCAGAGGTAGATATCAAAGGATTCTTCTTGGTCTTGGTCGTCTGCTCATCTCGGCACCAACGGTAGAACGTCGCGGGTGAGACCAATGTGATCAGTTCCTCAACGGCCTGACCTAACGACTTGCCGAGCTTGACCAGTCGTGACCTTTCCTCTGGCTTCGTATGGATCTGCCCCGGCACCCGTGACCTCAGAATCTGGTTCTCTTCCTTCAGGAACTCGACATACCGTGCTAGTTCATTGTTGGTCGCGGACGCAATCAGAGCCAGCAGCGGGTGGAAAATCTTGGACGGCATGCACCGCCACAGATTCGATAAACGATCAGGAGTCGCGAGATCGGCGTTTGTGATACGCGCCCACCACAATCATATTCTGCCTGAATCAGAGCGAGGATTCCCCTGATCGTCCGCTGTTTCACGCGTTCTTTGCGCTAGGTCGTTTCAACTTTCAGAGTTGGACCAACGGCAGTGATTTCAGCCCAGGTCAGACGGGTGAAGGATGGAATGACTCCATTGGAAAGGTCGTCAATCAAGTGGTCGATTTCCTGGTTCGTTTCACCGGTGCGACTTAAGTCGAGCAGGTTGGTCCAGGTGCCGGTATTGAGATAGACACGGTCATTGCTCAATCGAATGTCGCGCGCCGCATGGGTATGGCCGGCGACCACAACCTGGCGAGAGGCCGCTGCCGGAAGGTGAGCGTCAATAATCTGGTTGTCTGTGGAGTCACGCTGAGTCAGCGAGAAAAAGTCGTCTGAGTTGCTGGTTAAGCGTTCTCGTTTCAGCCAGGCGCGCAAGAAGACTCGACTGACATAATTCACCGGTGCCAGGGCCGTTAGCTGGCGTGTGTAAGGCATCTGGTCTCTGGTCAGATACTCTTCGAGTTGTGTTACCGTGGCGTCCACCGCGGAAAGATCGTCTGGTGACAGTGCACCGACGAAATCCCGAGCCAACAAATCAGCCAATTCGTCAGAGGCCACATCTTCGCTTGCGCCGGCAGACAGGATGCTGCGTACACCGGGAACATTGACGGAATCATCAACCGAAGAACGCAGCAGGCGATTCACTCGTCGCAACATCAGTTTCGCCACAGGCAGAAGAGCCGCTGGCAGCCTGCTGATTGCCAGCAGCGGGTCCAGCGCAAACAGCATTAACAAGACGCTGGGGAGTTCGGGTTTCAGCGCGTCGAGAAACGGAAACCGTCGTGCTCCCGTGAGCGGGTCCTGGGCTTGTTTGAAGTAGTGCAGCGGTCCCAGCACCAGTTCCGAGCCGGGTGGCAGGGCGATCGAGTCATCTCCGCGGCTCAACGCACCCAGCACCCTCTGGCGGTCGATATCGTTGTCGCTGTCGTACCGGTGTCCGTGCAGGACTGTCGTCTTCCAGGAGCCGACCTGTGCGTTCCAGACGTCGGCATCTCGCACCACCGTCAGCCACGGCGGCGTGGTATCCGTGTTAGCAAGCCATTTGCCGAACTCGGTGGCGGCGTCGAAGTGCAGCCATTCGGGATCGTGATTGCCGGGCAGCAACACGACCTGACCTCCGGCGGTCCCGAAGCTGGCCAGCGCGGCGCGCCAGGCATCGATCCAAGTGGTTCTACGGCTCAGGTGCTGGAGTGTGTCTTCAGCGAATCGTCGAGCGTTCCGCAGATCGATCTCGAGGGCACGATCTTCAACGAGCAGGAAGTCGACGATGTCGCCATTCAGCACCAGGGCGGTGCGGGCAGCGCCTTGAGCTGGCAGTTCCTGAGTCCATTCGACCAGACGCCGTCCTGTGGCGTCCGCGAAGTTTCCGAGTCGCGGGTTGGGTGGCAGATGGAGGTCCGAAAGAATCAGCACGCGGTCGAAAGTGATTGCCATCGCGATCTACTCCTCACTGAGTGGGCCCAAAGGATCAATCCCGGCAGCATCGAGTTCTGCCCGATAGCGTGCGACAGCAGCTTCTAGAACCGCTCGGCATTCCACAGCGAATTCAGTGTCAATCTGCAGACCGTCGAAGCCGGGTATTTCGGACACCAATAATGGTTCAAGCCAATCGGGTGCAGGTTGGTTGATGGTCCGCCATTCTACCCATTCCAGATAAAGCGATGCCCTAAGAGCAGCTTCATCATTAGTTATCGCAAGCGCTTGCCCAAGATCATCCAACGCCAACGCTTGCCCAAAATGGTCTTCAAGTTTCGCAAGTAGCGACCAAGCCAAGCCTGCCAGAGAAATTGCTCGTACAAATTCCTTCGCCGTCATCGCGACACGCGAGAGTGCCCCAATTGTCCCCGCGAAGCCTTGTGGATCGCCAATTTCCGAGCATCGCTCTAACGCTATGCGAAGTGTATTGAAGCCGAGTGGTGGATTATCCACCGCGTAGAGATTTCCGAGGGCGTGGATGATGTTGGCTTCTCCAAGCGAGTCATTTGTCTCGCGATTGACGGCAAGCGCGGTCAGGTATGCTTCCTTCGCTTTCTGAAATTGGCCGTCTTGAACGAGAGCGTCTCCTATTCCCTTGCGTGTTCTCGATTGTCCCGGTCGGTCTTCAATTTCAAGGAACAAAGTGAGCGCCAAGTCATAGTTCTCGCGAGCTTGCGATGTGCGGTGCATTCGAAGTTGCAAGTCGGCCAAGGCTTGCCATGCGTTGGCTTCGCCAAGTCTTGCGTCCAGTTTCTTATAGAGGACAATCGCAGAGTGGTAGCGCTCTTCAGCATCCTTGGTGCGTTGCATCCGAGCATACAAATCGCCGGTCGCCTTAAGGACATTCGCTTCACCCAGTCGATCGTCGAGCTTTCTATAGATCTGAAGCGACTCATCATACTTATTGGCAGCGTGTTGCAATTGACACCGTCTGCTCCAGAGGTCTCCCATTACTTTAAGTGTGTTCGCCGTGCCTAAGAGATCTTTAATCTCAATATAAAGCAAATGTGCCTGCTCCAAACTTTTCTCGGCATCCAACAATCTTCCGGTGTTACATTGTAACTCTCCTAGTAGCTTGAACGTCTGGGCTGCACCCATTGCGTCGTTGAGTTGGGAATACAGATCTAGCGCAATGCGATAGCTGTCTAACGTTTCCTTGAGTTGGTCTCTACGAGCATACAGGGACCCGAGTGAACGTACGGTGTTTGCCTCTCCTCGCTGGTCTCCGGTTTCGCGATAGAGATCTAGTGCGGCAACATAACTCTCCTCTGCCTCTTGCAAACGATCGACTCGCATCTGGAGGTCGCCCAATGCTTGAAGCGTATTACTTCGCGCAACCCGCGAGCGGGCAGCGAACCGGTCACTTGCAACTCGCAACTGATCAATGGCGGCGGATGTGCGGGCAGCGAATCTCTCGCACTGCGCCCAAAATGTGTAGGCCATTCCCAACGCATCTAGGTCTGCGGTTTGCGCATTAGAAGAGTACCCGAAGCTCTCTAGTTCGATGAGGTTTTGGGTCTCGTCTGCTGATACCCCTGTGGCAATTCGGCGGTTCTGAGTTCCTAGATTCGTTTCGTATTGCCACCGGAGCCACGCGGCCCACGTGTGACATGTTTTGCTGAACCAATCGGCCTGCAGTTCAATAGGCAGAGTCTCCAACTGACGCCGGGCGTACCAGCGCAGCGGAGCGGGTAGCACCAGTCGTCGGTGAGGACCAACAATCTGTAGCAGACTGTGACGCAACCACACCGCAGACAGGTCTTCGGCCTGATCTCCAAACAATCGAGAGAGCAGGTTGGCTGGCACGCCTGATGGAAACAATCCCAGCCAGCAGTAGGCGTCCGCCGCCGCCGGGGACTCCGCTTGCAGAGCTGCGAAAGAGAGATTGAGGCTGGAGGCCAGTCGCCGGGCCCGCAATTGATCATCGTTGCCAGCCGCTTGCGCGGCTGAGGCTTGCAATCCAATCAAATCATAGGCTGTCAGCGCATCAATGGTGTCTTGTTCCAGGAACTCACGTAGCCGGGTCATGCTCCGGCCGCGCCCCACCTGCCCGGCAATCAACATCAGAGACCGCGGGTGTCCTTCCAGGATTTCCACCAGTCTGGTGAGTTCCACCGAGGCGCGATCTTCTTCGCTAAGTCGCTCACTCGCGGCCGATACGAACGCCTCGCGGTCGTACGGGGCGGGCAATAAGTCCACACGCCGCTGACGACAGATGACTCCCTCCAGATCGCCCAACTCCTGCCGGCTGGTGAGCAGCACCTGCATTCCAGACGCATTGTGCAGCACCGTCTCCAACAGGATTCGGAAGCCTACACGCTCTTGAGCCAGCACGTCTTCCACGTTGTCCAGAACCAGCAGTTTCTTGTGAGACTTCAACTGGCGGGCGAGCAATTCATCCGTGTCAGCATCCTTGAGGTCCAGCACCGCGGCGATCTTGCTGCGGACGTCGGCTGCGGTTCTGACCGCCGCCAGCGCGACCCAGACCGCATCGGTCACGGGACGTTGTGGCCCGGCCGGAAGCTGCGCGAGTCGTTCCATCAGTTCTCGAGCCATTTCACTTTTGCCGGCGCCAGGCAACCCGGTCAGGGTCAGGCAGCGGCACGTGCGAACGGCCTGCAACAATTCAGCGAGATCGGTTTCGCGACCTTTGAAGTGTGGTGAGCGATCCGGTGCTGAGGTCAGACTCCAGCGTTGCTGGAGTGATTCCAGAGTCCGCTCAGGAATCGCCAGGCTAACGCTGCGACCGCGCAAGGGCCGGGCGAAGTACAAGGGCGCAGCCCATTGCAGGTCGCTGGCGGGCAATACACATCGAGCCGCCGAAACTGCCCGGTCCAGGTGCCCTTCAGCGGTTGTCGCCAGCGAGTTCAACAGTTCGCGAGCAAACTCCGGCGTCGTAGCCGTCTCAGCTCGCAGCGCCGCCTGAGACCCGACCACGGCGACCAGACCACCATCACGCAGCAGGGCATGTACCACGCTGCCGAAGTCGGAGTCGGGCTCCGCGCCATGACAACTCCACAACATGCCCACCTTGACTCCGGCCGAGCGCAGATGGTTGGCAAATTCGCTGGCGGCAATCGGTTCACCGGGATCATCCGGGTAGTTTTTGTGCCCGAGATGATGTAGCCACAACTTGCCCGGTGACCCGTGCGCGACAATCGAGAGCACATCCAGAGAAGGAAGCGGCTTGGTGTGAGCCGTGACCATGTCCTGCAATGTCTGTCGAGTTGCCTGACGCCTGGGTTGCTGGACATGGAACCCCAGGGACGTACCGTGCGTTGCAATGTGAGATTCGTGCTTGTCGAACAGCGCCGGAGGTAACTTGGAGTCTCCACTTTTAGGATTGGCCCACATCAAACCGATGTGGTGGCCGGGTTCGAGTTCGAATGTTGCTCCGTCCAGGCCGCGAAAGGCGCGCACGATGGACCAGTGCTTACGTCGGAACAGGAAGCTGCCGCTCGTAGCCAGCAATTCATACGGGAGTGTCGCCAGCAGTCCGCGGTGTTCTTTCTGAGCCAGGTCCGCGAACGACACCTGCAGACGCACGGGACGGCTCTCACGCATCGCTCGTGCGCAGACTTCATCCCACGTCTGTCGTTGCTCACTGCTGGCGGGGAACAACAGGTCATGCAACCACTGCCCGAATTGCAGCCCGTCACGCTCAGTCAACCCGCTGAGATTGCGAAAGTTGTTCACGAACTGCGTTGCAGACATCCCCAAATCAGGAATCACGGCAGCAGGCGTCACACGAATGGATTCAATGCGACTTGGAAGATCGCTGGTCCCCTGGGTTTGATCCAGCAACCAGACGTCATAGACCTCGTCACGGCCTTGGTCAGGCAGCTTCCGGAACTGTAATTCGACATCCAGAGTATCAGTAACCATAGCCCGTGAGTCCTGCTGAGATGCCGATGCGAGGGTGCATGGCTATTTGAGCGGATCACTGATTTTTGAATAGTGACCAGTGCTCTTTGTTTTCCGACGCGAGTGGCCTCAGCCAAGTCTTATTTCACATGGCCGTAAGCCGTTCGCTGGGGAGACGCGAGTGACGGGCGCAATCCACTTTGTGGCGTTGGGGGACCGCTTTGGGCTGGTTGATTGGCAGTTATGAAATCTGTGGTTTGTGATCGAACGATTCGACTGCGGCAGCACTACAACTCGTCGGATCAATCTCCGCCGCCAGCACAGCCGCGGCAGCCACCACCACTGGTGCCACAGCCGCCCGTTCCGCAGCCACTTGATCCAAATGCTGATCGATTTTGACGCCACGCAGCCTGCAGCGGCTCGCAGACGGTACCTCTCAAAACGACTGATCCAAAGAGAGCGGTCGCCAAGGCCACCTCCTGGCTGGTGGGATTGGACAGACTCCGCACGTCTTTCAGCATACTGAGCTGCTCGCGTCGTTCCTTAAGCCAGCGCTTCGCTGCATGAGTGATCTGAGGTTTACTCAGGAAGGCCAGAGCGATGATGAATGTGACAATCACGCCCACAATCAAGAATCCGACGGGCTTACCGCGGTTGATTCTTACAGCGACTTTCACTGCTCCGAAGGCGCTGATCACCGAGGTCATCACGAACGGAGCGAAGCGAGCTGTCGAAGTCTGGTCGCCAGAGGGTGACAACCAGCCCCGTTCGCGAAGCGAGAATTTCATGGACTCAGTAACGGACGAGCCTGCTGTGTGGCGCTATGCTAACGTGACATGGTGGTCGCTGCTGACCTTCGCGATGAGCACCGATCCAGTTCCGACGGTTGTTCTGGCAATGGGCCGCTGATGTGGAAGTGGTGTTCTGACCCGGATGGAGTGCACTGAATGACATTCGTCGTCATCAGGCAGGCCAGCGCTGTATGAATTGCCAATTTGCCGTTGCCCTGCAAACAGGCTACCTCTTCTGGCGTGAGGTCCTCAGTCAGTTCTTCCTCTTCCGGCCAGTACGCATGCCTGATCACAAGCCCCAGAGCGACAACGCCCGCAACGAGTATTCCATAGAGACTTAAGAAATCCTTGCCCGACCAGCTCAGCGGATTCCCACTCGCGGCTAAGGGCAGGATCGCCAGAGCTCCGGTCCAGCGAGCCAGCCGCGGCGAGTCGCGCTGTTCCACAGAATCAGCTCCACGTGGAACAGTTCTAGCTGTCTGTACGTAACCAGTAGAAGAGTGCGGGCAACCGCCCTGATCCAATCAGCTGACACAGGCACTCAGCAAGGCCCCGAGTCCTGAGGCTCGACGACTGCACGGTGCGGGGATCGCTGATGGCCCCAGCCTTCACGTCGTTTGTTGCTCGACGGCGTCGGGCCATGCTGCGGACGGAGTGGCGGCGGACAGTTCAACTCGCAGCCGTGATCGGCGATCAAGGGGCATCGAAAACGTGGTGCCCAGTGCGGACACTGCGAAGGTTCAAGGCGATGCTCAGGCAGCCCTGCGCTCAAACGACGGCACCAGCCCACCCACATAAGACTTGATTTCCACCGACTCCCGCGTGAACTTCGCTACTTCATCTGGCTCTTCGCGAACTGGCGGTAAATGCTCGCGCTCCATGTGTGATCTTCGCGCGTTGTAGTAATCCACAAACTCCTTCACGACGTGATCCAAGTGCTTCTTGCCAAAAAGTATAAACTTAAAGAGGCACTCGTATTTAATCGTTAAGATGAATCTTTCACATCTGCCGTTCAGATTTGGGGCGGTGATCGGCAATTTATTAGTGCGGACGCCCTTGTCTTCGAGCGTCTTGACGAACTCTTTGGTGAACTTGGTATCCCGATCGTGCATCACGATTGACGGCTTCTTCTCGCGCTCCATCGTCTGATCGAGAAAGTCTTTCGTCTGCTCCACCACCCAAGCCGAATTCGGATGCTCGGTTGATTCAGTGACGATGACTTCGCGAGTCTCCAGGCACAGGAAGACCATCAAATACAAGTCGCGAATACCCTTCAGCGTTACGCTCTTCACCGCGAAAAAATCCACGGCCCATAAAGTCTCCGCATGGCGTTTGATAAAGTTGTCCCAGCAATCATTCTTTCGATTCGGTCCCGGCTCGATACCTTCTTCCTTGAGGATGTTGCGCACGGTCTGACGGCTGATGTTCTTGATACCCACTTTTCTGAGTTCACCGAGAATGCGAGTGTATCCGAACCCAGTCGTGCGCGCGACCTCAACCACGAACTCCCGCACCTCACGCGGCTTGCGTTGACCTGCCTTCGGATTCTTCTTGGTCTTGGTTGTCCCTTCTTCTCGGCACCAACGATAGAAGGTCGTGGGCGAGACCAGAGTGATCAGCTCCTCAACAGCCTGACCTAACGACTTGCCGAGTTTGACTAGTCGTGACCTCTCCTCCGGCTTCGTATGAATCTGACCCGGCACCCGTGACCGCAGAATCTTGTTCTCTTCTTTCAGGAACTCGACATAGCGAGCGAGTTCGTTGTTAGTGGCAGACGCAATCAGAGCCAGCAGTGGGTGGTAAATCTTGGCGGCCATGCTATTGTCGTAACTCGCTATAAAACGGTGAGATAACACTTCTGTTGAACAGCACTATGTCGTCCGCGAGACGCGAAAAAATCGCGACCGGAAGTGGTCGCGTGCATCGTATGTTTTGAGTGCTCCGACGAGCTGTTCGTGCTGCGGCATTCTGGCCATTCTCAGAGCTGATCCGTCGCTCAAACGACGAGGAATGGTGCCACGCCATAAATCAGCGAAACGATTCTGCGGCGATGACTTGAAGGGGCGATCTGGCTGCTGAAGCGCAATAGTTCGCGTCCACTTCCCGAGCTCATTCAGTCCGCATTCGGCCGCGCGATTTGGCCGTTGCTGACTATGCACTGCCACCATCAAGAGTGCTCTACGAGTGAAGTTCTTGGGTGGAGGAACTGGCCCAAACTCGGAGTTGGCGGCGGCCAATTTCGCAGTCATTTTTGCAACCCGGTAATTACCGGATTGGGTGCGTCATACCGCCTCATACCGCCCCTGTTTGCTACGAAGTGCCTCACTTTACACCAAAATGCCTTTTTCATAAACTACACGCAGTTCATGGGTTACCGAGTTTCGGCTGTTTTTTGGATTACGCCTACGGAACCGAAGGCGGGAAGTCAGTCGCGGAAGTCGTGCAGCACCTGGGTGTGAGCGAGCAGACTTACTACCGGTGGAAGAACCAGTACGGCGGGATGAAGTCCGAAGAGGCGAAACGGTTGAAAGAGCTGGAGATCGAGAACGCTCGGCTCAAGAAGCTGCTGGCCGAGGCGGAACTCGACAAGGCGATGCTCAAGGAGATTGCGTCGGGAAACTGGTGAACCCTTCCCGCAAGCGAGAGGCGGTCAAGCATCTGGCAGAGTGCTTTGAGGTCAGCGAACGTCGGGCCTGTGTGACGCTGGATCAGCCGCGGAGCACTCAGCGTTACCAGAAGCAACCGGCCACTGACGAAGCCTCACTGGTCTCACGGATGCACGCACTGGTGCGCGAGCATCCGCGTTTTGGTTATCGGCGGATGACCGTGTTGCTGAAGCGGGAAGGGTTTCAGGCGGGGTTCGATCGGGTGTATCGACTGTGGCGTCGGGAAGGGCTGAAGGTGCCTAAAACGCCGCGAAAGAAGCGACGATTGGGGACAAGCGCCAACGGCTGCGCTCGTCAGCGTGTGAGTCGCCAGAATGAAGTCTGGGCGTGGGACTTCATTTTCGATCGCACGGCTGGCGGCACAAGTTTGAAGTGGCTGAGTATCATCGACGAGCACACACGGGAGTGCCTTTGTCTGAAGGTGGCTCGGCGGATGACCAGCCAGGACATCATTGAAGTGTTACGAGGCCTGTTCATCGCTCACGGAGTGCCCGAGCAAATCCGCAGCGACAACGGTCCGGAGTTTATTGCCAAGGGTTTGCGTGAGTGGTTGCAGCGGTCTGCGGTGGGGCCGCTGTATATCGAACCGGGGTCACCGTGGGAGAATGGTTACGCAGAGAGTTTTCATTCGAAGCTGCGGGACGAATTCCTGAGCTGCGAAGTGTTCGAATCACTGCGCGACGCAGCGGCGTTAGGAGCTCGTTGGCGTCGTCAGTATAACGAAGTGCGACCTCATAGTTCGCTGGGGTACGTCACCCCGGCTGAGTTCGCGCGAGCGTGTGGCCCTTCCGCTTTGGCTTCGGCAATGCCTCAGCCTGCGCTCCAGGCCCACACGCTCTCACTACAGACCTGACTCTCATTACGACTGGTACAGAAACCACCAGCAGGCCAACCCTGCACGGAGCCACCTCATGGTATGATGCTGACTGCGGTGTCATTTGAACGCGGCCTAAATAGCCCGCTGGAACCGAGTTATCTGACGCGAGATCAGCCCTGAGGGAGAGTCCTTCTCGGCCAATTGTGGGCAATTGACTGCGGATTCAGCTCGCAGAATGGACAAACAACTGCGGATTCAAAACGCAAATGGTCGTGAAAGTGCGGATTCAACTTCTCGAACTCGCAGAAAAGCCCTTGGTTTTCTAATCTTTTGGTGACTCACGAGAGACCCACCAAAACCCCACAAGGGTTGTTGGTGGGCGGTGCGTCATGTGAACATGTCGCACCCCAACACCCCTTGGTGTGAAAATGTTGAGACGAAATCCATTTGGCGAGAAGGATCATCCCATTCGAGTTGAGTTGGAGATTACCCGAGGGGGGAAGTGACCTATCGCTTGTCAAATGGATAAGATTCGTCTTCTTAACGGTGACAAACGCGTGAGCGAGCTACAGGCGTGGTGCATGCCGGGCTGTTGGTCAGTTGGTACGCGAGAGAGACTTTTGACTGCGCGTGCGCACGGTAAATAAGAACCGCTGGAACTTCGCTCGTCTCCGGCGAGATTGACTGCCATTGTTGACGACCGTCAACAAACGCGTGGCTCTAGTTTCCTTTGACAGGTCAGTATGTACGCCCGATGATGAATGCCGCTGCGAAGACGCCTCAAGGAGTTCGAATGAACGAGTTGAATGCGTCGACGTCAAACCAAGATCACCTTCATCAACACGTCGCTGAAGAAGACGCGTTGCTCGAAGCTCTTCGAGTAATCTGGATTCCTCATCGACTTCGCGACTTGAAGGTGCGGTATGAGATGGGAGTGCTTCTTAATCAGAAGCTGGGAGTGCCCACAGTACGCCAATCGTACGGTCAAGGAACTATCCAGCGGGTTTCGAAGGAATTGAACCTCGACAAATCGGACATCTCTCGGATGCGCCGGTTTGCTCATCAGTACGAGTCCTTTGAGACCTTCCAGCAAAGCGAGCCGACTGCCACATCCTGGCATAAGGTCCGTGAGTTGGTTACGAGTGAAAAGCCGTCCAATCATTCTGCCCACAGGCGAGCGCCGGTGGGGATGTTGCGGTCAGTTGAGGCTTCGATCAAGGCGTTACGCCGGCGTCGGAGCTTCACTGACCCCGAGGCTGTAGAGCTTCGATCAGCCTTACAGCAATTGTACCGTCTGGCAATTACTAAGCTGGGGTTTGAGTTGGTGGGAATGACTCAGAAAGACCAACAAATGGGTGCTTAGCTGGTAGTGGCCTTCACGACAGCTGACCACACATCAGAAACATGCAGCCGATGCTCACATGTTTCTTACGGTATGAAGAGGTAATTTCACGGCGTCTTCGCGGCCTTTAGATCGTTACCCCAATTGGACGGGTAAACCCTGCTGGAGTGCCGCTGAACGTCTCTACGCTTAAAGTCATGCCCCTTCGCAGACGATTCCAAATCTCGCGGCTGAGTATCTGGTCGGCAAAGATGATCCGATTGCTTATGGAACGTCGGCTTGTCCACGAGCAGGCTTCGAGTTCGACTCACGAGTTGCGAGTAAGGGGCCTGCGGCAAGCTCCGCCAGCAGATTCGGCGCCGTTCCGAGTTCCGGCCTCACCCAGGGCGAGCCGAGCCAAGAGATCCCGCTGAAGCCCTCCTCGGAGTACTGAGACCGCGTGGTGGTGTCGGGGCCTCGAATGAGTCTCACGCTCAGTGGTGAGTACGGTGCGTGTTGCGGCATAAGTTCGGCCCACCAGTCAAGGAGGTGCCGATTTCGCTCCTCGCGTGCCTCCTCCCTACAGCGCTGCCTTACGCGCCCCTTTGGCTCACTTCGAACAAGTCGAGGCGGGAGTCCTGACACGGTAAAGCACCGCTACAGCGTTCAGTTTTGGACGTTCTCAACTCCACGACTGCCACTTCAGAAGCTGAAAATCCAGCGTTTTGTCATGTGACGGCGGCATTGCCCTAAACGCCAATGTGCTGCAACTGACTATTTCCTAAGGCTTTCTGGCGATAGCCACTCGCACGACAGCCTTTCTGAATGTCCGCGTCACGCGTTCTTCCACAGCTGCACCGCACTAACACCTACAGCATCCACCGCCGTAGCGGCAGACGGGATTCCCGGGGTGGTGACCAGACCAGCGTTGTCAGGCGTCCCTGCGGTTCGTTCTTCGCAGTCGTGGTCACGCTGCTGCCAGGCATTTCCGGTGACTACGAACCGCAGATCGAGTGAGGCTCGCACTCATCGCTCCAAAAGCGAGTCGGCAGACTCACCACTCAATGCCAACGAGCAGGGTCGTCAGCAGATTCAATTCTTGGGCATACTTGAGTCAATTCCGGGGGCCTCGAAAGCAGCAATTCTAAGCGGTCGCCGTATGGATCGCTCCTCGGGGTGAAGCCCCGACGCAGAGTCGCATTTAGCCTCAGGCAGCCATCCGCTTGCCAGCATGGAGTATTGACGCCCCAGCTACGCATTGTTGCTGAGCGAGTCCCCCGATCAGCGCGCCCCCTACGGTGGCGCCGACTTACGCGCCCCCTCACGTGCATTTGGTTCGGCTGGTCAGGGGCAACCGACGGCCACCGTACGACCTCAACCATTAGAACCCGGCTGAATGCTGTCGGATCGTCGGCGCCACGACACGGTTTTCGCGCAGGGCGTGGCCGTGCGTCAGCCGCTACAAGCCAAGCAGTGTCACAATGGAGACAATGGGTGCGCTGCCGAAGGACGTTGCACCAGTGATCGCATCCTAAACGGCCCCTCGGCGAATTCTCTGAGCGCCGCACCGTGAACCATCGCAGCACGCAGTCCCCAAGGGACCGCCGAACGAGGACGAGAGAGGGCCCCGCGGGGGCAGGCGGGATGTATGAGAAGGCTGCTGAGGGCTTGACGAACCCCCTCGCTGCGTGGGTCTTTGCGGGGCCTTGTGCGAGTGGTTGCGGGGGCAATTATCCGAGAGGGTCCACGTTGGTTGTCTCCTCATGCTCTCCAATAGCTAAAAGAAGGCCGCATCGGGGCGGGCTCCCGAGCCCGCCCCGATGCTGTCAGAGCCGGGTTCAGACCAGGGTTCCCCGAAGGGTCGCTGCTCGCTACATCGCCGAGTCGCGGCCCCGTCGCCACCCGGCGCGGAACCCACCCTTTGAGCCAGTTCGTTTACCTGTCGCGTAGGCTTTGATGGCCAGGGCGACGAACGCGCAGAGCATCAGTAACGACATGCTTCTGGTCTCCTATTAAGAGGTCATCCCTGCCACGCCTCGCACTCCTGCCGGAATGAGCAACCGGGACAGGCCAAGAGAGATGGCGCGGGGTAGAACAACTGAGATTGGATCGCGGACCAAACCACTTGCATGGTCCGCTGGGTGCGTTCAGTGCGTACCTGATTGAGCCCCACGGGAAGACATTCCACTGTAGGGCTGGCCGATTTCGTCACCACTGCGAATTCCAGCCGGATCGGCTTACGTGGCACCAGGTCGTTCGCCAGTGCTGCATACAGCAAGAGTTGCTCCCCGGCGCGTTCAGCCTGCCCTGAAGACCACCGCGACCTCGCCGTCTTGAGGTCGATAATCCGCAACGCGTCGTTCGTTTCGATGATCAGATCAACGCGTCCGAGGATATCGGGCAATCCTGGGATCAACGGTCGCCGCAGTTCTTCCTCAACGCCGAGGATCCTGCCTGCTGGGCGTGCAAAATCACTCACACGAAAGGCGGCTAGCACACGGTCAGCCGTCTGGCCGATCGAGTCGAGATCCTCCCTCTTCCCGAAGCGAATGGCAGTGGTGCTGCGCCGCAGCTGCCAGCCTTCCCAAAAGACACTCAGTAGCGCGTCTTGATCCGGCGGCGAGTTCCCAGCCAGCAGTTCATTGAAGTGAAACTCAACGGCATGATGAATGGCGCCGCCCAAAGCCAAGCTGGCGGTCGTGAACTTTTCTTCCAATCCCTCGACGTACTTGAAGTAGTACCTGAGCGGGCACTGTTGATAGGTGCCGATGGCTGAGTGGCTGATGTAATCGCGGCGTATCAATGATCGCTGGTCGGCTTGCTTGGGATCAGCCGGTGCAATCATCGACGGCCTCCTACACCTGCTGGCTGGGTGTTGAGCTCGTCAATCAATTCAGATGCTTGCTGGACACTGAGTTCATCCGCAATTCGAACCCCGTACTGTTCCAATTGGGGTGCGAGGTCCAGCCGTAGACGGTTCGCAATCGCCTTGATCGCTCTCACTTGCGATTGCGTAGCCGTGCGACCGTTTGAACGGCGCGACGGGCGCTGTGTACCAGACGCGGAATCAGCGGGGGTAACGCGTGAAGTATCACTTTGCCCCCTTCGGCTGGTACTCGGCAGAGCTGCCTGCTGCTGATGCAGCTCTTCCTCGACCGACGCCTTGGCAAGTCCGAACAGGTGACGCACGTGTTGCCGCAACCGTTCGGGATCGCCGACGGCTGCCGAATCTAGTTCGAGTTCCAGATTCACGCTGGCTCCTAACGAGCCATAGTCGGGTAGGCCAATTTTCTTCGACAGACCAGTGTGCAGTCGCAGTGGCATCGTAAATTGTCCTTTCGAGATGGATTCTGTTGATCAAGGATTGCGCGATTGCTGTTCGCTACGGATCGGTAATTAGGAACCGCAACTTCGCCGACAATTGATCAATCTCGTCGGCCGTCAGCGGTTGAGCTTCTGGCATTCCAACCGCTCTCAGATAAGGGCGTGCCGAGAAGTCGCCGCTCTGGGTGATCTCGTCCTTCCAAAAGGCCAAGGCAGCCAACGCCGTGGCAAGTTCGCGCAACGTGAGCATCGAGTGGGCTCCCCTAGGAGTCATTGGGAAGAAGTACGTGAGACACATGCCACGGGGTCAGCATTCGCTGACAGCGAGCGTTCGTTGTGAGGTGCGCCTAGGTCGCTTCGCATCGGAGTGCCGGTGCTGTTGCCTTAACCCGGCGACCAGCGCTCTGGTCTTGACCAGCACTTCGCGGAGTGTTGCCCTGAGAGCTTCGCCCTCTGCAATGAGGACCGGCAATGACTTGGCCTGTGGCTGAGCGGATTCAAGCGTTGGTTCCGTTGCTGCACTTGGAGCAGCCCTCACTGAAATAGGATTCGCTGACAAAAGCGTGGAAGCTGCTGGCATCACAGGATCCGCAGGCAACTCGCGACTCATTGCTGGAGTCGCTCGCTCGGCCATCGGTGATTCGATTCGGGTCGCGTTTTCGCCCCGCTTCAGCACGGCATCTTTGCCGAGCAAAGCCCACAGGTAGGCCCGGCGGTCAGAGCGACAGAAGGCCGGTGCGACGGCGTCGCGCAAATGGATCTCGCGAAAGCCGAGTTCAACAGCCCGCTTGAGATAAGCTCGATCACTGCTCACTTGCAGTTCGTCGCCCTGCTTGTGGGAGTTGCTGAGTCGCAACTCGGTGGCTGCGGGCTGATCTTCAGCCTTAGCACGTACGACCACCGCACCATTCAAGTCCAAGGTCAGCGGTGAGCATGAGTCATCAGCGCCGGGCAGTCGACTGGCGGCACAAACGAAGTACCCAGCATCGCTTTCTGTAAGAATCAATGTTGTTTGTGCAGCACTGACTTCCGGCAACTGAGCGTCGATGTCCGGGAAACGACGTTCTTTCTCGATCTGAAGCGCGATAGTCCAGGCGTCGGCCCTCAAGAACACCCAGCCTTCAGTTCTGGCCAGTGATACGGCTGCTGCCCGGCGAATCACCCGGGCGTTAAAGGCGTCGGTGGCTGGAACCAAGACGGTATCTTCCCACGGGAGCTGAAAACCGTACTGAAGCAATGCCTGCCGACTATCCGTTGCAGCGATCTGACCGTCACTACCTCTCAAACGGATGTAGCTCAACGCATAACGCAAGGACCCACTTTCCGTCGTAGCACTGGCTTCGGCCATTGCGGCAAGAAATTCGTGTCCCACGTCACTGAATTCAGCTCCGGCCTCTGGGATGACGGCTGGTTCCACTAAAGCATACTCGGCCGATTGAGGAATACCGGCATCGTGCCAACGCAGGGTTGCCACTTCACCGGATCGTTCGATGCGGACGACGTCCTGCTGGCGGCCTTCACAAGTGGCCAGAGCCTCCATCGGCAGCGCAAAGCAACCTGGCTGATATTGCCCAGGGACGCACCAGGTCATCGCGATCTGTCCGTGCTGAGCTGAAATCAACAGCTCTTCAGACGTGGTCTTGAAGGTCACGCAGCACGTTGCCCGACGGCTCCCGGTCAGGCCCAACGCCTGCCGGATAGTGCTGCGCAATACAAGTAATTGTTGACGAGTCAATTCAATCATGACGGCTCCGGCGGCGAGGGTGATGGGAATAGGGTTTCGAGGAAGGCGGGCGACGGATCGTCCGCCGCATGACCTGGCGATACTGCTGCATGGCCCATGCGAGGCCGACCCACGCGATAAGCGCGGGCCAGCCCAGCACGCAGAACGCGATGAGGCTGATGAGCCCACAGAACGCGACGTACTGCTCACTGCCCGCTTCCAAGCGGGCGAGGCGTTGTCGTCTCTCTCGATAATTGACCTCTTCAGCCCACCCAGCGCAAAGAGGTCAGCGGCAAGCACGCCACATCGGCGGAACGATCCTGCTCTAGATCATCCCAATCGATCATGTGCGGCACGAGCTGATCTGGCTCCGGATCGAAGTCGTGATTGCTCAGATCGAGCAGTGAGAAACCTCGGCTGCGAATGACGTCCAAGTCTTCGCCGGTGGCGAGCGCCACATCGCGATCGAGGTCTTGTTGAAGCGAGTTACATCCAGGCATGTCAGTCTCCAGAAGAAGGGACGACCGCCCGACGAGGCGGTCGTGAAGAACACAAACCGCCTCGCGCATGCGAGTCACACTCAAAGCAACGTGTTTAGGCAGGCGGACTCAACCAGTTGGCGTGCAGCCAAGCAATCTCGGCCGCCAAAGCCTCAGTCCGCAGCGTGAATGGTCCGAGGACCGGTCCGTTCACGGGAGAAAGATCGGCCGTCCATTGACCATCCGCCGTGGGCTCGACGTGCGAGCCGCGACGGATCGACAACTGGCCCAGCAGACCAAGATCAATGTCTTCGCTATAGACGCAGCGGACATGGCCGCTGGCTTCAATGATCAATTCCACAACGGCCTCCTAGCGCGGCCGGCGCAGGATGTTGCGACGGGGTCGGTCCACCATCAAACCGTCAAGCGACGATTGCACGCCCGACAACTGCGTGGCTAACCGTTGCCGGAGCGATGCGTTGTCGCGGAGCTGTTGCGGCTCAACGCCGCTGAGCAGTCGCTGCGCGCGCTGAACCAAGTCGTCCAGTTGCTCATTCGAACGGACATTCAAGCTGCCAAAGCGCGTGAAGAACTCAGACAAGTTGCTGACGACAGAATCACGAAAGACCTTAGGCTTGCCATCGCTATCACCGCTGAGACGTTCCCCGAGATGTTCGATGAGTCGCGACAACTCCTCCGTGAAGGCTTGCTCGGCGAGTTGGACGGCCTCATCGAACCGCGCCTGCACACGCTGACATTCCTGCTCGTAGAGCGCTGGATTGAGCTGACGCAGATAGTCCGGAGGTTCAACCGAGGGATATTCATGCTCGATCCCGAATAGCCCGATCAGCGTGCTGGGATAGTCGGAAGCGTCGAACAAATCACCCAAGCGGCGGCGTGCAGCGTCGCGGAGTTCGCTGTAGTGATGGTCCAGTTGTTCTACCGCAGCGAGCAGTTCTTCGCGAAAGCCCTCGATCTGCCGGTCGAAGTCACTGATCGTTTTCTGGGGAATGAGCCGTATTCCGGGTTCCGGATACGGCAATGAAACGCCGCGCCAGTAACTTTGGCACCGGCCTTTAATCGCCGTGACGGCCTTGAAGGCCGGGTGCGCCGTATCGAGCAACTTCTTGCCCGCCGACAAGAACTTGCCTTCGGCACCAAACGAATCTGCGGCCTGATTCTTCTGCTCAACGGTGAGCGACTTTCGCGTGCCGAGCCAGGTGAAACTCAACCGCGCAGCAGCCATCGTGTCCTTTAGGCGTTCCGCAGCGGTAACACGGTGAAGTGATGCCGCCGTCGGTTCATCCAGCAATGAATGACTCATGGGATCCTTTCGAGACGGATACTGAGGTGGCAAAACAAAAAAACGCCGTTCGATTTCACTGAAGAATCGAACGGCGTTGAGTGCTCGCAAAGCATTAAGACAGCGAACTCGCCGGGCAGGCTCGCATTGGCGAGACCTACTCCGGTGGCTTCCAACCTTCACCCAACCAGTCTCCTGAAGAGACGTGGGGCTTGATGGTTTTACCAACCAACATGTACTCCACACGGATGGGTTGCTTGGGATCGTACCGCTTCAGCGGGAACGTGAATTTTACGGCCTGCTCCTTGTTGGGTGGCCAGGATTCAAAGCTGTGTTCGCGTTTGTCCCACTGCTTGTCGTCGAGAGCGGGGTCTTCATTCAAATTCACAACCAGCACGACGTTTTGCAGAGCGGCCGCGTATTGATGCCAGACAGTGAGTTCAAGTGTTGGCGGACCGAGGAAAGTTCGGCTCAATTGTCCGGTGACTTTCGGAACAACTTCAGGCAAAGCCTCTTGTTGGGCTTTCTGATGCCTGGCATGAATAGAAAGTCCAAGCATGAGCGTAACCACGACAACGGCAAGAACGGTTCCGCCGTCTTGGTACCAAGGGCGCTGGTTCATCAAGGTAGTCCTCCTGGAGTGATATCGCGGGCTCTGAGGCAGGCGGAAATCCAGAATCGTAGACTCAAGGAAGCCATCCTTTCTGAATGGAGTTGGGCTGCGGCAGCCATTGAGCATCAAAGACCAGAGATACTCATAGGCATCAAGACGAAGTGATACTCATAGTCCGTAGAACGGGAATGCCTGTCAACTTTCAATGGCTCATATGGGAAAACGAGCCGACATCCTGAGCCGATTTGGACTGCGCGTCCGCGAACTGCGGAAAGAACAGGGTTATTCCCAAGAGAGCTTCGCAGCAGCGTGCAAACTTGATCGGACCTATATTGGGGGCATTGAACGAGGCGAACGTAATGTCGCTCTCCGCAATATCGAGACGATCGCCGAGACACTCGGAATGACGCTCGCCGACCTGATGGAAGGGCTGTGAAGCAGCCAACGAGTCACTTCCCATGGGCTGGCCCGATGGTCGCGTTCAATCTCGATCAATCCCCAATTGGACTGCCGAAGGCTCAACTCGTTTCATCGTTGGAACGTGGGATGGAACTCAGCCAGCAACGGAGTCAACATGCGACTCATGCGGCCATTCAATTCAGGGAAGAATCACGGCTGACCTTTCGCCGTGGTCCAGATTTGGATTCAGAACTCTGGTAGATGCCAGCGTGCTGAGCCGACAAGCAGCGGCCGTGAGCCCATGTCCGTAGCCTGCCGACACTCTCCGCGGCAGTTACCGCCACGGGAACGACGTTTTGGCTGGCCTGAATCAATGGCACCTCGAGCAACGCTGCCAACCGGCAGCAGGCTTTGATTTCGGCCCCCGTCCAGTCACTGTCATCTGGCCTGCGCTGATCGTGGTCGATCTCGAACTGATGCAGATAGATGTTCCAGATTGCGTCCTTCTCTTCACGAGTCGGCAGGTCGAGGAAGAAGGTCCCGTCGAACCGTTCCGAACGCCCAAACTCCGGTGGCAGCTTCGAAACATCATTCGCCGTACAGACGACGAACACATCAGACGTGTGATCGTTCAACCAACTCAGAAAAGTCCCAAACATCCTTGAAGTCACCCCTGAATCACCACTCCCACTCACCCCAGCAAACGCCTTTTCGACTTCATCGATCATGGCCACACAAGGGGCCATCGCGTCGATGACTCGCAGAGCCTGGCGCGTGCGTTCCTCACTTTGTCCGACCAGTGACCCCATCAGGCTGCCGACATCGAGAATCAGCACTGGCCGCCCGACTTCCGTCCCCAGCGCCTTGCAGAACTGACTCTTGCCACAACCCGGTGGCGACAGCAGCAAAACTCCGCGTGGCCGCCTTGCAGAGTTGCCACGACTCGGTTGCAAGAGAGCCCGTTTGCAGAAACTCTTGAGTGATCCCAATCCGCCGAGGTTGCTGAAGTCTTCCTGGCCTCGATGCAGTTCCAGTAAGCCCGACTTCTTGAGCATGCCGGACTTCAATTCCCAAACCGCTTCGCTGGCGATTCGGCCGTAGCGGACGAGTGACAGGCTAAACGCATTCTCCGCTTCCATTCGAGTTAGTCCCGATGCCGCGTCGAGCACGGTCTCGAACGCGGCACCGTTCGGGAGTTCGACTTCTTCCGTGGCAATCCCCCGCGCGATCTCTTCCAGTTGACTGCGATCGGGCAGTTCATGCTCCAGCACGACGAACAGCTTTTCGACTTCCACGGGCAGCTGCACCACCGGTGCGAGAATGACGATGATAGTGCGATTCTGCTTGCCCGAAATGATTTGCCGCACCAGCGCCTGTACGACCTCAGCCGATGCCAGGAACCGATGAAAGTTCTGAAGTACCAAGACCGCGGTTCCATCTGCTGCGGCCAGTGAGTTCACAGCGCGAATCGCAGCCAACGGATCATTGCCGCTGCTGTCGGATGTCGCGCCCGAAGTTCGAAGGCCCTGCTCAATGTCCCAAGTTGCGAGCTTCCACTCTTCACGCTGGCAGAGCTGAGCGATGGCCACGAGCGCATCCTCTTGTTCGTGACTTTCGATCCAAATTCCCGTGAAGCAGGCGCGAATGTATTCGCCCAGCCGCTCGGTCAGTGTCATAAAGGTCTCCCATGAAGAGAAGCTGAGATGAATGCGAGTCGGCTGCCTGTCGAGGCACGTCACCCGCCCTGCTGGACTTGCTGCTGAGACGTCGCTGTCTGATAGAACTCCGGTGTAAGTTGTTCGTTCGACTGCGGCCCGAGTGCTCGTTCAATGAACTGGCTCGCCGCTCTGCAAGCAGTACCTTGAAAGCCCTTCGTTTCAACGCGGGTCTGCCCGCTCGGAGTTACGATGATTTCGATCGACGGATTCATGCTGTCCCTCCGACTTGAATGGTCAATTTCACCGAACCATCGTGAAGTGATTGTTCGGTCACGGAATGCCCGCGCTTGCGAGCCTCGATCTTCGCCTTTTCCACCGCATACCCCTGAAGGAAGCGGTCCAACTGCTTCTGGTCGCCCCAGCGACCATTGAAGTTGTCGAAGGCGATCTTGGCCGTCGCGACATCACAGACCACTGGGTACCGCCACTCTGGCAACGTCACCGCCCAGCCGGTGGCCGAGGTGCTAAACAGTTTCGTTTCCCCAAAGACTGGTTCGGACAACGCCAACCGACCACAAGCTGCCCGAATCGCGACCGGATCGCGAATCTCCGTCTGAATCTGCACAACATGCGACACGGTATTGGTCCTCCAATTCATGGATGCGACAAGCGGACCGACCACCGGTCCCTCTTTGGAAGCCTCTCCAAACGAAAACAGCCCCGAGAACCAGTCGAAACTGGTCCTCGCGGGGCTGCTTTGGCTCGGGAAATCAAGCTCCAAGAGCTATGCCCGGGGCTCAACTCATATGCCACGTTTTGAGCTTGGATTTAGCAACTTGCTAATCAGGCAGCGCAAAGCTGTTCTGTTAACAGCGACCATCCAGCGAGACGGCGGAAAAAATCACCGGACGCTTCTGCATCCACTATGCCACTGCAAGTCTCTTCTCAGCAATGCGTTACGATGTTTTGTTTCAGAACGCGAAACGACGATCGTTTTCGACGGCAAACTTGCCGTCGAAATGTTAATGTTATTGGATGCCTCAAGTACCATTCCAACTCCGAGATGAAAATGAAGCAGCGATGCGGTTCGGCTACCGCTTTGGCGCGAAGGGGACGCACACAACTCGAACAATAATGTTGGATGAGCTTGTCATGCTGCTGGAATCCGTGCCGACAACGGGGACGGCTAATGACTACGCAGATGCAACGGTCGACGGGAATGTCACAGAAAAGAAAACCTCTGCCACACGGCACAATACGATTCAGCGATTAAGAGAACTTTATGCTCTTGATCCTGCTGTTCCATTGTTTCGGGTGCTCCGCCGGCTTTGGACCATCGATCCGGAAGGTCGACCTCTGCTCGCGATGCTGTGCGCATTGGCTCGTGACCCCTTACTTCGCACGTCTGTCTCGGCAGTCGTGTCGCTGAAGGCAGGTGAAGAGTTATCGCGACGGGAACTAACCAGCGCACTTCGGGCCGCTGGTAGCGATCGTTGGAGCGACGACACTCTCGACAAGATTGCGAGGAATGTATCGTCATCGTGGACCCAGTCAGGACATCTATGCGGTCGGGTTCGCAAGATCAGGCAACGAGTGAAGCCGTCGCCAATCGTGGTTACCTACGCATTAGTTCTTGGATACCTGGAAGGTGTTCGCGGCGACCAATTGTTTCGCACTTTGTGGACAAAGTGCCTAGATGTCACAACGGATACACTTATTCAACTCGCGAAGGACGCGAAGCGGTTTGGCGTGCTGGAACTGAAGCACGCCGGTGATGTTGTAGAAATCGGATTCTCAAGTCTTCTGACGAGGGAAGAGGTAAGGGATAGTTATGGGCCGCATTGAAGAACTTGCCGATAAGTACGAACGCCATGTTTCTGCCCCTTGGCAGCGAAATCTTGCCGGAGCGCAGAAGGCGATCTTTGTTGTCTATGACAAGACTGATGAGCGAAAGCTGCGTGCTAAGCGGCGTGAGTTCGAAATGCGGACGCGAGATGCCGGGCACAAGTGGCGAGAAATTGATCTCACCGATTCGTTTCCCTGCTGGATGGCCCAGGACGCGTACCGGGATGCCTACTTCGAGTCGCCAGATGATCTGACGTTGAAGCTGCAAAACGAGTACGTCGAATATGTCGCGTCTCGACTACGAGAAGCCCTGACTGCTGAAGATGTTGCAGAGGACACCGTCGTTGGCGTGTTTGGTGCCGCATCGCTTTATGGATTCTCACGAATCTCCGAAGTGCTCAAACATGTTGAGGCAGATATTCGAGGCCGACTGGTGTTGTTCTTTCCAGGCGATCACGATCAGAACAACTACCGACTCCTGGATGCACGAGATGGTTGGAACTACCTCGCGGTGCCGATCACATTGAACGACGGAGAAAGCCGCTGATGGCAAACTTGCTCAACCGAGATTTATTCGTTCGCGATCCGGCGACCACGCGGCTCATGAACAACGGTCAGGCGCGCATTGTTGATGGCATGACCGAACGAGAAATGCAGACGCTACGTGAAGAGCTGGCGAATTTTGTTTGTGAAGGCCAATACGCCGATGGAATGAGACGCATCTTGGAGTCCTATCTCGCGCACATCGGAGGGACTAGCCAGCCAGCGGCATGGGTAAGCGGATTCTACGGCAGTGGAAAGTCCCATTTGCTCAAGATGCTTTGCCATCTTTGGGCAAACACAGAATTTCCAGAACATGGCGATACGGCACGAACATTGGTTCCTGAGTTACCCAACGACATTCAGGAAGCGCTGCGAGAACTGGATACTCAAGGGCGACGATTTGGTGGTCTGCATGCTGCATCGGGAACACTCCCAGCGGGAGGCAGCGACAGCGTTCGACTAACAGTACTCGGCATCATGCTGCGTTCAATGGGATTGCCTGCCACGTATGCACAGGCCCGTTTCTGTCTCTACCTGAAGAACAACGGATTCTTCGATCACGTGAAGACAGTCGTCGAAAAGGCAGGCAAGGATTTTTATCGCGAACTCAATGACCTCTACGTCAGCCCTGTACTCCACGATGCACTCGTGGCTGCCGATCCGGGATTTGGAGATCGCAAGTCAACTCGCGAAACTCTGAAACAAGAGTTCAAGCAACCAGGGGACATCGACACTAGTGAGTTCATCCGTCTGGTACGCGAGGTGTTGACCAGCAATCGTGAGCTGCCCTGCATCATGTTGGTCCTCGACGAAGTGCAGCTTTACATCAGCGATGACTCGGATCGAGCAACCAGAGTAGTAGAAGTTGCTGAGGCCCTTTCAAAGCAGCTGGACTGCCGATTGCTTCTAGTGGGGGCTGGGCAGAACGCACTCGGAGCTCAGACGGCTCAGTTTGGGAAGCTGCGCGACCGCTTCACGATTCCCGTCGAGCTTTCCGATGCCGACGTAGAGACCGTCACTCGTCGCGTCTTATTGGCCAAGAAGCCGGAGCATATTACTGCGATTCGGCAAGAGCTGACTTCGCATGACGGCGAGGTCAAACGACAGCTTCAGGGGACGCAAATTGCTTCCCGGTCGGAAGACGAGGCATTCATTGTCGATGACTATCCGATTCTGCCGGTACGCCGTCGATTCTGGGAAGAATGCTTTCGGGCGGTCGACCCCGCTGGTACTAGCGGCATGCTCCGGACCCAGTTGCGAATCATTCACGATGCTTTGCGTGAGCTTGCCCAGTCGCCGCTCCGAACCGTAGTACCTGCTGACTACATCTTCGAACAATTGCAACCCGGATTATTACAGCAGGGAGTGCTGCTCAAAGAACTCGACGAGACAATCCGTAGGCTGGACGATGGAACGAGCGACGGGCATCTGGCGAAGCGCCTTTGTGGTCTAGTCTTTCTGATTCGCAAGCTGCCGCGGGAGGCCGGTGCAGACAAGGGTATTCGAGCCACGCCGGACATGTTGGCCGATTTGATGGTCAGCGATCTGAATCACGACGGTGTCCTTCTTCGCAAAGAGATTCCACGAGTTTTGGATGACCTCGAAGAGAAGGGCATCCTTCTGAAGGATCACGATGAGTACAACCTGCAAACGAAGGAGTACTCCGAATGGGACAAGGAGTTTCGTAACCGAGTCACCCACTACACAGGACAAAATCATGAAATCGACCAAAAGCGGGATGCACTGATTCGCGATGCAGCCCACACAGCGGTCAAGGGGATCAAGCTCCAGCACGGCGAAAGCAAAGTTCCGCGCAAGCTGGCAATTCACTTTGGCGAAGATCAACCAGCCGTCGCGGGGCATGACATTCCTGTTTGGGTCCAGGACGGCTGGAACACGGGTAGTAAGGCGGTTGTCGATGCAGCACGCGCGGCAGGCACGGACAGCCCGATAGTGTTTGTCTACATCGAAAAGGCCAGCGCTGATGACCTAAAGAAGCAGATCATTCGGGCGGAAGCGGCTCGGGGAACCATCGACTTCAAAGGCGTCCCGAGCACCGCCGCTGGCGAAGAAGCTCGCAATGCCATGCAAAGTCGTCAGACCGAATCGGAAAGGATTCGGGACGACCTCATTCGCACTATCGTCGATGCCGCCAAAGTCTTCAAAGGCGGTGGCACCGAACAGTTCGAACTCGCATTCGGTGACAAAGTCCGTTCAGCAGCTGAGGCAGCTCTCGATCGTCTGTTCCCTGACTTCAAAGCCGCCGACCATAAGAATTGGCCCGTTGTTATCGGTCGAGCGAAGTCTGGCTCTGACTCCCCCTTGGAAGGCGTCGAATGGACGGGACCGACGGAACAGCATCCGGTTTGCCGTGAGCTGATGCGCGCGATTGGCTCAGAGATGGAAGGCCGAGCAATCCGCCAAAAGTTTGAGGACAGCCCCTATGGATGGCCGCAAGACACGATTGATGGGGGGCTAATCGCCCTCCATGCCACGGGGCATTTGACAGCGACACATGCCAGTGCTGGGCCGTTGTCGGCGGGACAATTGGACCAAGCCAAAATTTCAAAAACTCGGTTCCGTGTGGAAACCATCACACTGACAGCCAAGGACAAAATCAAGCTCCGTGGCTTGTTTCAGGACGCAGGGGTCCCGGCGAAGGCCAGCGATGAGTTGTCCGCGAAATCGACGGAGTTCCTGGACCAAATGACTCGGCTTGCAAGCAAGGCGGGGGGCGTGGCACCCCTGCCGGAGTGTCCCAAAGCCACTCACATTCAGGACGTTCGAAGTCTCGCGGGAAACGAGAGATTGCTAGAAATCCTGAAGCAGCACGACTCACTCAAGGCACAAGCCAAATCCTGGCGTGAAGCAGCTGAATTGGTGGAGAAGCGACTCCCGGCTTGGCAGCGGTTGGAGCGATTGTTGAAGCACAGTCAGGGTGTCGATGGCTTCGCCGACATCGAATCGGCGCGCAGCGGTATCATGCAGAATCGGCTGTTGCTCGATGCGACCGATCATGTGACGCCCTTACTCAAGAAGTCAGCCGGTGTGTTGAGGACGTCAGTCATTGCAGCCCATCAGCAGCATCAGCAGCGGTACGACGCCGAGATGTCGCAACTCAAGGGGAACCATGCGTGGCAAAAACTCGATGCTGCCCAGCAACAAATGGTGTCGCAGCAGTGTGGTTTGGTATCACCTGCTGAAATCTCTGTGGGCACTGACGACGAGCTGGTGAATACCCTGGATCGGACACCGCTGGGTTCGTGGAAAGACAAGACCGATGCGTTGAGCGGTCGGTTCTCGAACGCCATCGCTGCGGCGGCACGCCTGCTGGAGCCGAAAGTCCAAACCGTGCGATTATCCAGTGGCACGCTGAAGACGGCAGACGAGATTAGAGATTGGCTGAAGACTCAGGAGACGCACCTGATCATCAAGCTCGATGACGGCCCGATTGTGATTCAGTAGGAGAACGGCATTGGCACAACTACCGAGCAACCTGCGCCGTGAGCTGGAGCGAAGCATTATTCGGGCGAGAGAAATCGCCGAACAAGGTTCGCGAGAGGCGATCGAGGCATTGACGGTTCACGAAGGTAAGCGTGGTCTCCACGTCATTAGCGAAGCCGATGTGACGTTGCGCAATCATCTTCGGGCTCATGCACGCCAGATTGGTGATCGTCGCAATTCGCAGTCGGGAACACAGGCGATTGACCGACTGGTGCAGGAATGCGCTTACGAGCATTGGCATCGGCGAATTTTCGCCCGATTCCTGGCCGAAAACAGTTTACTGGTCGAGCCGGAATCGCAAGTGGCCCTCAGTCTGGAGGATGTTGAAGAGCTAGCTCGCGATGAAGGGATCGACCGTTGGGAACTGGCAGGACAATACGCCCAGAAGGCATTACCAGCTATCTTTCGGCCGGATGATCCGCTGCTGATGGTGCGGTTGCCGCGTGAAGTCCGGTTGCAGTTGGATGCCCTGCTTGACGAACTCCCCCGCGAAACCTTCCTGGCGGATGACAGTCTCGGCTGGGTGTACCAGTTCTGGCAGAGTTCTGAGAAGGAGCGAGTGAACAAGGAGGGGGACAAGATCACCGGCGAAACGTTGTCCGCCGTGACGCAGCTCTTTACCGAGCACTACATGGTGCTCTTCCTGCTGCACAACACGCTCGGTGCGTGGCACGCGGGCAAAGTCCTGGCCGCACGCCCCGATCTGGCGAACTCGGCGAAGAGCGAAGCCGAACTTCGCGAAGCCCTGCGATTGACTCAGGCCGGAGGCTACGACTTCGAGTACCTGCGTTTCGTCCGCTCTCCTGAGCCGACGGCGCTAGCCGCGGGTTCTTCAAAGGGTTCTTCTTCTGATTCAGACGATGCCGAACCAACCGGCCCTTGGCGACCAATGGGCGGTACGTTCGACGGCTGGCCCAAGTGTGCGGCGGAGTTGAAGGTGCTCGACCCGTGTTGCGGCTCCGGGCATTTTCTGGTCGCGGCGTTCGAGTTGCTGGTGCGGCTGCGAATGCTGGAAGAGGGCTTGAGTGTCGAAGCCGCCGTCGATGCGGTGATTCAGGACAACCTGTTCGGCTTGGAACTCGATCCCCGCTGCACGCAGATCGCCGCGTTCAATGTCGCCGTGGCGGCTTGGAAGCTGACCGGCCCGCGACCGTTGCCCGCGATGAAGAACATTGCCTGCACGGGGCTGTCGGTGGGAGTGCCCCGCGAGCAATGGATGAAGGCACTGGAAGCGGACGGCACCAGCAATCTGCGTTTCTACTTTGGCCAGCTCTACGACATGTTCAGCAACGCCTCGACGCTGGGCAGTCTGATCAACCCGAATCGCTTTCTGGGCAGCCAGATGCTCAAGAAGGACGACATGGACCGGCTGTTTCGCGCGTTGGATTCGGTTATCGCCAGCGATCCGAGCACTTCTCCAGAGCAACACGAATTGGGAGTCGCCGCCCAAGGACTGGCTCGTGCGGCAGAGTTGCTTGCAGCTCAGTACCACATCGTCTTGACAAATGTGCCGTACCTTGGACGCAGCAAACAAGACGACATTCTCAAGTTGCATATCGACACTTATTTTGAATTGGGCAAACCTGACCTAGCGACTGCCTTCATCCTCCGATGTCTCGAATTCTGTTCGCCGAGTGGGACGGCCGGTGTGGTGAGTCCCCAGAATTGGCTCTTCTTATCACGTTACAAGAAGTTGCGAGAATTACTGCTGGAAACGAGGGAATGGAACTGGATTGCGCGATTGGGACCAAAGGGATTTCAGACACCGATGTGGGACTTCAACATCCAACTGGGGGCAATCTCGGCAACTGAACCACGACCACTTAACACGATTTGCGGACTGGATGTTGCCACAAAGACTACTCCGGATGAGAAATCAGAGTCATTACGCGCCGGATCGCCTAATGACATCAGACTCATTTTACAGGCGGACCAGCTTCAGAATTCAGACTACGCCATTGCGTTTGCCGAACCGACCGAGCTTCATCTGCTAAACGCATTCTGCGACTCATACCAAGGATTGTGTACGAGTGACGATCCTCAGTTCATCTTTTCGTTTTGGGAACTCCATCGAAAGAACCGGGACTGGAAGTGGCTTCAATCGTCAGCATCTTCTGCCGGATTCATCGGTGGGTGTTCGTCAGTTCTATTCTGGGAAGAAGGAGCCGGACGGTACTTTCGACATGCGATGGCACTGAAGTCTGAGAAACGACTTGGTGGATGGAAATCGGGGCAGTCTGCATGGGGTAAGCGCGGACTAGCGGTCAATGTGACTCAGAATCTATTCACTAACATCTACGCCGGGGAATTCTTCGACAATACGATTGCAGCCATCGTTCCGGCGAAGCCTGAGTACCTTGCACCAATCTACGCATATTTGTCATCTGCTGAGTATCGTGAAGTCCTTAGGGACCGCGACCAGTCGTTGAGTATTACAGAACACACGTTGCTCAAAGTTCCGTTTGACCTCGATCACTGGCAGGAAGTAGCCGAAAGTCAGTTTCCCGATGGATTGCCGGCACCTGAGACAAATGATCCAACACAATGGTTCTTCCACGGTCACCCAAACTCATCAACTTCACCGATACAGGTCGCCATCGCTCGCCTACTCGGCTACCGCTGGCCTGCGGAACTCGATCCCGAAATGCGATTGAGTGATCGGGCACGGCAGCTTGTTCAGAGTTGCGAAGCCCTGCTCCCTTTCGCCGATGCCGACGGCATCGTCTGCATTCCCTCAGTGCGCGGCGAAGACACGGCGGCGGCTCGGCTGACGCGGTTGCTCGAAGCGTGCCACCTGAAGCCGCCGCACAAGCTGGACGACTGGTTGCGGAACGACTTCTTCAAGGAACACTGCGAACTTTTCCAGCAGCGGCCCTTCATCTGGCACATCTGGGACGGCCGCAAAGCCGACGGCTTTCATGCTCTGGTCAACTACCACCAGCTCGCCGGACCGGACGGCCGCAAGCTGCTGGAGAGCCTGACCTACAGCTATCTCGGCGACTGGATCAACCGCCAGGAAAGCGACGTCAAACGCGGCGAGTCCGGTGCCGACGGTCGCCTTGCCGCCGCCAAGACATTGCAGCAGCAACTGGTCGCGATCCTGAAGGGCGAACCACCCTACGACCTCTTCGTGCGCTGGAAGCCGCTCCACGAACAACCGATCGGCTGGAACCCGGACATCAACGACGGCGTGCGGATCAACATCCGCCCCTTCATGGCCGTCGATATCCCCGGCGGTCGCAAAGACTCCGGCATCCTCCGCTGGGGACCAAAGGTCAAGTGGACCAAAGACCGAGGCAAAGAACCCAAACGCCCCCGCGACGAATACCCGTGGTTCTGGGGCTGGGACGAACAAACCATCGACTTCCCCGGCACCGACACCCCCATCGGCGACCGCTGGAACGACTGCCACTACACCAACGCCTTCAAACAAGCCGCCCGAGCGAAAAGAGAGGGTAAGTCATCATGAGCATGATCGTTGATATTCTCGATCAGCGTGTCAGGAAGATCGCGGAAGACTTCAGTGACATTCTCAACGATCGACTGGAGTTGCAGCCGCAGGAAGAGACCAAGAAGCGGTCGGCTGCGTTCGTTTTGATTGTAATGATGACCGTACTCGACCTGACGGACGAAGAAGTCATCGACTGCTTGACGGACGGATACGATGACTTTGGAATCGACGCCATTCACATCGGCGATGTGGAAGATGGCGAATTCACGGTGACGATCGCGCAAGGCAAGTACAACAACAGTCTCCAGGATGCGGCTGGCGACATGTTCCCCGAAGTGGAAGGTGTGCTGCGCGTCCTGCCGACCGTCAGACATCTCTTCAACTGGCAGTCGAACATTCCCGCCAATTCGCTGCTGGCACCTAAGATCGAAGAAGTGCGGTCGATGGTGCGGGACGGCCTGAACCCGCAACTTCGAGTCCTGCTCTGCAATAACGGCATGAAGTGGAGCGATGCTGCACAGTCGGCGATCGACAACGATGCACCGCAGTTGGGCGGATTTGTCTCCTGGGAACACGTCAACCATGACGTCATCTTTGCCATTCAGCAGGCTCAGAAGCCCGTCAATGAGCGAGTCACTCTTGTTGGTGAGGCGATCATTGAGGCCTTCGATTACTGCCGCATCATGGTGGGCCGTGTGTCCGTCGCAGAAATTGCAGCCCTGTTCAATCGCCACGGCGACCGGTTGCTGGAACGGAATATCCGCAGGTTCCTCGGCTTGCAGGGGAACCGCGTCAATGGTGCCATCGCCAGCACACTCAATGACGCTGCCGATCGGCCCAATTTCTACTTCTACAACAACGGCATCACCATCGTTTGTACGAAGTTTGCTCACACAGGGGCTTCACAGACGAAAGACTTCACGGTCCAAATCGACGGGTTGCAGATCATCAACGGAGGACAGACTTGCAAGACGATTCAGGACACTCTGTCGAAGATGGGTACGCTGCCTCAGGATATTGCCCGTGCGTCTGTCATGGTTCGCATCTACGAACTCCCTGACAATGCCGACGGCATGGTACGGAACATTACCTACGCAACCAACAGCCAGAATCCAGTTGACCTGCGCGACCTTCGATCCAACGACGCGAAGCAGCGGTCGCTGGAGGCCGCCGTCGCGCAACTCGGATTCACTTACCATCGGCACCGCAGCGACGATTCGCTTCGTCGCCGAACCAGTATCAGCAGTGCGAAAGCCGCCGAGGCCATTCTCGCCGTCTGGCGCATGAAGCCATTCTCTGCGAAGTATCACGGCCGTGATCACTTCGACAAACTTTACGACCGCATTTTCACCGACGCCCTCACCGGTGCGCAGACAGTGATTGCGACATTGATTGTACGTCTTGCAGAAGCCAAGCGGAGGCGACCACCTGCTGACTCGCCAGCCTGTCTCGCCTATGGCTCGTTCTTCGCGGCCATGTTGATCGGCAAGTATCTGATTGAGGAGCTTGGGATTCGACAGAACCAACTCAACCACAATCAGTTCAATGCCGCCAGGACTAAGCTGGATGAGAAGAGTGATGAGTATTTCTCTCGTGCCATGACGGCCATTGACTCAGCCGTCTCTGATCACTTCGGGGCGCGAGAGCCTTCGCTCCAGGAACTGGCATCTGTGTTCCGTGGCGGCGCCTTGATGGGGAGGTTGTTGCAGTGAGCAAAACTCTTGCAAGGACCCAAGGCGTCAAGCCGCCCTCGACGATGCTGGAAGCCGTGATTGATTCACTGCATTCCGCCGCCAGCCATCAGCCAGGGGTTGATGAACGCCCCGCCGCGTTGCCGTGGGCTGATCCGCGTGGCGAATGGCGACCGCTGGAACGACTGCCGCTACATCAACGTCTTCAAACAAGCCGCCCGTGAGAAGCGATAGCGAGACACCAAATGGCCAACATTTACGAACCAAAATCCGAAGACCTCCACGACCTTATCGACCGAGCATCGAATGCCAATGGCACGACCGTAGTCATTCCAGACCTTCAGCGGCCGTATGTCTGGGATCCAACGCAGGTCACATTGCTGATCGATTCTCTGATTCGCGGTTGGCCTTTTGGAACGCTATTGATGTGGAAGGTCGATCACAATGATCTGGGGAGCATTCCGCATCGCGAGTTCTGGCAAGTAGTCGATCGCACTGAAAGTGCGGCGGGTGCTACGGTCACACGAAGAGATCCTCCAGCGTCCTATCACATGGTTCTTGACGGACAACAGCGGGTGCAAAGTCTTCTGCTCGCATTGTGTGGTGACGGATGGGGATTCAAGCAGGAGGACCGCGTCTGGTTGGAGCAACTTGAAGGAGTTCGACCGCGTGGTCGACGCCCCACGAATCCTCATTGGTCCAAAGGGACATTGTGCTTTGACGTTCCTCAATTCCTCGCCGCTTACCAGGAATCCAAGGACGTGATTGGAATCGATTATCGCAACGTGTTGTGTTGGGCTGTGACAGATCCCAACAACGGCGAGTCGACATGGGCCAAGCCAACCAATTATCGAAGTCCAATCCAGAAGGCATTTGCGCCGGAGAACATAGGACGCTTTCTTCGTCTCGGCCGACTTTGGTCGTCGGTCCTGGCGAATCCGAATCTTCGGGAGCGGCAGTTTAAGGATGCCGTTAAGCCAGTCCTTGAAGAACACAGCGTCGATCCGCAAGTCATTGAGAAGGTGCTTGACCCTATGGGCGAGCTGATGTCAGTTCTTCGCGATGTAAAGCTCAGCAAGATCACCTATCTCGAACTGCGACCTTACGACGAGGCGCTTTGGGCACAAGATGAATACAACGAGGCGATCGTCAATATCTTCACGCGTCTCAATACTGCGGGAAGGACTCTGACACGCGAAGAAATCACTTTCGCATGGCTCAAAGTCGGATGGGATAGTCAGGCGACCGCTGGCAAGACGGCCGGGGATTGCTTCGAAACATTGTTGACGCTGGCCCGCGATAAGGGTTTGCCAATTCGCATGGATGACCTTGTGCGCGCCGTGTCATTCATTTGGGCAACCACTCATCGCGATGGAAATCTTCTATCCGATAAAGACCTCCTCAAGGGTGACACGGTTCGCCCAATGGCAGGTGACTTGTCAGCGGAATGGTCCGATATCGTTCGGTCTCTGGAAACCGTGCTGCAAACCGCAAAGGACCATGATCTGCGTTACGGGCAGAACGGGCAGTACAACTCGATCAATGCCTTGATTGTGATCTGGTGTTCGGTTTTCTCCGCTTACCGGTGGTTGCGCACGCATCCGCAAAACACAGTTGCTACAGATTCCTTCAATAAGTCGCTCGAAGAACAGCTCGACAAGCATATCGACAGATGGATGATTTGTTCTCACTGGGCGGGGCTTTGGGCATCGTCATCGGGAACGGTGCTCGTAAATTATGCGAAGGAACTCTCCAAAGATCACGCTGCCCTGACAGCGGCGACTGATCCTACTGTTGCCATTCAGACAGTCTCAGGCCGGTTCAAATCGCTCACAGACGGTATTGCTGTTGATGCTGCTGCCTACGTCCAGTCTCTGTCGGTCGACAAGCGAGAACAAGTTACAAGATACAACACATTGCTTTGGGTTTGGCACCGACTGGATACCGACCGATGGGCATTGTCGCGCATTCCGCTGCGGGCGGGGAAGCAAAAGGTTTGTGACCTCGAAGTCGATCACACCGTGGCATTTAAGCTATGGACTCGATTGGTCGAACAGCTTCCGCCAGCGGACGATGAACAACGCCAGGAGTTGCTCGCCGCTATCAATCAATTGGGGAACTGCACTCTGTTGGAGAAGTCGTTCAACATCTCGAAATCCGACAAACCGTTGAAGAAGTTCCTCGGCGATGTGCATGAGTTCAAAACGGGGAAGGTCAAAGCCGACGACTGGTGCAGCAAGCTGAAGATCGCCGTTTGTCAATTTGACCCAGAGGCTCACTCCGTGGATGTCATAACGAAAGCGATTGCTGATAGGGATGCCATGATGCGGAAGGAACTCATCGCTTTCGTTCAAGGTTCCCAAAGGCGCCTGGACCTTGCGGAGGATGAGTCGTGAGCAAGAGTGTCTCTAAGTCTTCGAGCGGAAAGCCGCCCTCGACGATGCTGGAAGCCGTGATTGATTCACTGCATTCCGCATCGAGCCACCAGCCCGGTGTCGATGAGAAACCAGCCGCGTTGTTGTGGGCTGATCCGCGTGGCGAATGGCGACCACTGGTGCCATTGCTCCGCGAGCGACTGCCGCAGTTGCTGACGCTTGGTGATTACGATCCAGCGACACGAACTGGGCCAGCCATCTGGCTCAAGTGTGTCATTGCCCGCCTCATCGACGAAGTACCCATTGCCGCCGATGTCGTTCCCGTGATCTACATGCCGGAGATCAGTCGTCAGGACTTGCGAGCAGGTGACGAATGCCCGGTCCTGCTGCGTCCACTGGTGGAACTGCAATATCGCGGGGCAGTCTGGACTCAAAAGAACGGCCGCGATTGGAGCATTGAGGCGTTTCTGGTTTCAGAGAACTCACTGGGGCTGGATGTCTTCCGCGACGCATCGACGCGGAGGTCGATGGATGCCAGCCTGATGGTGCTGGCAGAGACGCCAATCAGTCAGCT
This sequence comes from uncultured Planctomycetaceae bacterium, assembly GCA_964386705.1. GTDB lineage: Bacteria > Planctomycetota > Planctomycetia > Planctomycetales > Planctomycetaceae > AM-0621. The sequence continues at coordinate 57,412 of CAYLTY010000001.1, read as the reverse complement.
CAAAGGAAAAAAGCTGGAAGCGGAGGACTTCGACCGGTTGGTTGTCGGCGATCATCCGCGTGAGCTGCTGACGTGGATGAATTCACCGTCAGATGTGCAGAAGCGATTTCAAGAGGTGGGCAAATGGCACGCGTTCCGGAATCGTTGTCGGAATGACTTCGGCTTCGACCCGGAATCAGATGGTGAAACGGTCGCCGCTGAATCATTCGGTTTGCGAAACAGTGACACGTGGTCCGCTCTCTGGGAACGATTTTGCGAATCGCCAGCACTCTATCCGAACATCCCAGAACTGTTGATTCGATCGAAGCCGTCCGGCGGCAAGCTGCTGTTTGATCGAGAAGCCTGGCCCGACGAAAACGACACTGCGGAACAGTCGCTACGGCAGAAGCTGGAATCTCTGCAATCGGTCTCAGCAGCCGATGCACGTTCAGCAATTCGCAAGCTGGAGGCCGAGCATGGTCCGCGACGAAATTGGGTTTGGGCACAACTTGGTCGCTCCCCACTGGCGACGGCACTGCTGCATCTCGTGCAGCTTGCGGAACGAACGGAGTCCTATCTGGGGGGCGACTCGCCGGAACACATAGCAAATCTCTACAGCGAGTTTGGCTACCTCGCGGATGAAGCGGCACTGCGTGCCTTGGCTTGTTTAGGGAATAACGCTCAGCGAAATGCCGTCAGGACCACGGTTCGGGCGTTGTACTTGCCGTGGCTGGAACACGCTGCCGAACGACTGCAAAAGCTGGTGGCCAGCAATCCACTCCCCACGCTGGTTCAGCAGCCAAAGATCGAAGCTGATCGAGGAGCATGCCTGTTGTTTGCGGACGGCCTGCGGTTCGACCTAGCCCGACTTTTATCGGCACGGTTGGAGCAGCGGAGCTTGAAGACGTCATTTCGATTTCGTTGGTCGGCCCTTCCTTGCGTAACCGCAACAGCAAAACCGGCGGTTTCTCCAATCGCCCATCGCTTAACTGGAAAGGATATTCCCAGCGACTATGCACCAATCATTAAAGACACCGACGAAGAGCTGACTCATGCCCGCTTCCAAAAGTTACTGAAGGAATCCGAATATCAAATTGTCGGCAGCGAAGAGAATTCAGGACCGACAAAAGCAACGAACCGCGGTTGGACGGAGTTCGGCACAATTGATCGGCGTGGTCACGATATGCAGATTGAGCTTGCGGGGCAGCTTGAAGGGGAAATTGAACGGTTAGTCGAACGAATCATCACCCTGCTTGAAGCCGGTTGGAAGTCAGTGCGAGTCGTCACTGATCACGGTTGGTTACTCATGCCGGGAAATTTGCCCAAGCAAGAACTGCCGCACTACCTCACCGAAAGCAAATGGTCTCGGTGTGCTCGGATCAAAGGAGATTCGCAGCTCAGCGTGCCGACGGCGTCGTGGACGTGGAATCCATCAGCGGAATTCGCGTGCGCTCCTGGCATCAGTGTGTTTTCACAAGGTTACGCTTATTCGCATGGCGGCATAAGTCTTCAAGAGTGCCTGATCCCGGATTTGCTGGTTGAACCGTCCGAGAATGGATCATCGGTCAAGGTAACGATTTCAGACATCCAATGGCGTGGACAGCGTGTCCGACTTCAGGTTGATCCAACTGACTCTTCGCTCCGCGTCGATTTGCGAACGTCTCCCAATTCAACTGCCTCCAGCATTGCCGTTGAAGTTTGCGAACCTGAAAGCGACGGCAAAGCGTCATTGCTCGTGGAAAATGAGGATCTGGCAGGTTCAGCAGCAGTAGTCGTGGTACTCGACGCACGCGGCCGAATCGTCGGCAAGCAATCCACAATTGTTGGAGGTGAGGAGTCATGAGCATCACATTGGAACTCGACACCCTTGATCAGCTTGGTGCTTCAGCGTTTGATGGATATCTCGTCCGAAAAGACCTAGTGCGGAGGTATTCTCGTCAATATCCGGTACCTACTTATGTCGTGGAGTTTTTACTTGGTAGGTACTGTGCCACGGTCGATGAAACAGAAATTTCCGAGGGACTTGAGATCGTCGAGCGGCAACTGAAGGACCGAACTGTTCGCACGGGCGAGGAAGAGTTGTTCAAGGCAAAGTCACGCGACAAGGGTTCGGTCAAGTTGATCGACATCCTGAAGGCCAAGCTGGATGCAAAGAATGACTGCTATGTGGCGGAAGTCCCCAGCCTGGCCCTAAGAGATGTTCGTATCGATGACAACCTAGTCCGCGAACACGAGCGTATGCTGACCGACGGTTTCTACGCCGAAATCACGCTGGGCTACGACGCGCTGGTTGCTCAGGAACGCAACGGTAGGCCATTTTCGATTGATGCCTTGCGCCCGATTCAGATGTCGAAGTCGGACGTACTGGATGTCTTGGCACGAGGCAGGCAGGCTTTTAGTTCCGAGCAATGGCGTCACTTCCTGATCCGGTCGATCGGGCTTGAGCCGGAACATCTCACCGAACGTGCGATTTGGGTTTGCTTGCTACGGATGGTCCCGTTCGTGGAACGTAACTTCAATCTGGTGGAACTTGGTCCGCGAGGAACTGGCAAGAGCCATCTGTTCCAGCAAATCTCTCCGTACTCCCATTTAATTTCGGGTGGCAAAGCCACGGTTGCCAAGATGTTCGTGAACAACGCCAACGGGCAGCGTGGACTGGTCTGCCAGTATGACGTGGTCTGTTTTGACGAAGTGTCCGGCGTTTCTTTCGACCAGAAAGATGGCGTCAACATCATGAAGGGCTATATGGCGTCAGGCGAATTCAGCCGCGGCAAGGACAGCATCCGCGCCGAAGGAGGCATCGTCATGGTCGGCAACTTCGACGTCGATATCGAACAGCAGCAACGTATCGGACATCTACTCAGCCCACTGCCTCCCGAAATGCGCGACGACACTGCCTTTCATGATCGCTTGCACGCATTTGTACCGGGCTGGGACTTTCCAAAGCTCAACCCTAACGAACACCTGACCAATCACTTTGGTTTGGTGAGCGACTTCCTCAGCGAATGCTGGAACAAGCTGCGCCCCAGCAGTCGCGTTTCTGCGTTACAGGGGCGAGTGCATTTCGGTGGCGCACTCAGTGGTCGTGACATTGAGGCCGTCAACAAATCAATCAGCGGGCTTTTGAAGTTACTATTCCCCGACCCTTCGATGCCCGTTCCTGATGATGACTTGGAAGAAATTGTCCGAATCGCCTTCGAGTCTCGCCGCCGTGTCAAAGAACAGCAGAAGCGATGTCTAAAAAGCGAGTTCCGTAATACGCACTTCAGTTACACGATGGGTACCGACGGCGTTGAAAAGTTTGTGGCTACTCCTGAACTTCACAGTGACGACGCCATAGAAGGCGATCCACTTCCACCTGGTCAGGTTTGGGCCATCAGCCCTGGTTCTCAGGAATCGGGTGCTGGCTTATATCGCATCGAAGTGTCCGTTGGCCCCGGCAGTGGCGGTGTTAAGATTTTGAACACACCAGCTCCGGCCGGCTTCCGCGAAAGCGTCAAGGTGGGCGAACAGAATTTGTACACCCTCGCAAAGAAGCTCGTCGGCGATCGAGATCCTCGCTCGCATGAGTTCAACATCCAGATGCGCGCAATGGACAACGATCGCAGCGGAATTGGAGTGGGCCTGCCAGTTTTGGTCGCTCTCGCCAGTTCGTTGCTCGAACGAAGTACCAAGGGTGGAATGGTCTTAGTTGGCTCACTCAACCTCGGTGGCTCAGTGGAGCTGATTCCAAACGCCGTTTCGATTGCCGAAGTCGCCATCGAAAAGCAGGCAACGACCTTGCTGATGCCCGTCGCTGCTCGCAGACAACTGAATGACTTGCCAGACGACCTTTGGACAAAAATCAGCATCGAATTCTACAGTGACCCCGCCGACGCGTTCTTCAAGGCGTTGGCAGAGTAAGACCTTTGCGACAAGGTACTGTCGTGGAACGCATCCCAAGTCAACAGCCTACTGGCATATGAAACCCAAGCTCACGGACAAATGGGGCCAAAATGCTGACAAGTGATTTGGTTGACCCGTAAGCACATTCGGCTCAGCCTGTTACCGAACTCATCCCGCTACCCTTACTTCCGGCCTTTGAAACGGCAGTCGCCGATCCGCAGACTACGAGCGAGGCATTGATAAACGCATTCAGGACTCTGTGCTATTACGAGTCAATGCGGCCTGTCTCCTGTAATCGCTTTTGAGGCTGCTACAAAACATGGTCCAAACAATCGAGATCACCCAGGTTTAAGCCTATGACAGACACTCCGGACCGAAGAGTTGCAACAGTACTCGCTGAGCTCGAACGTAAAAGCCATTTGGCTAACTACGACGTTGCTTGTGCACTGGAATCAATTCGCGAAGAGCTCTATCCGCGCCAAGACATTCCAGCATCCGCCTACCAATGGGAATTCATTGCATCGACGCTTGATCTGCGATTTGAACAAACAGAATGGGGCACCGCCTTCGGTCCTGAGATGTCTTACACGAACAAAGAAGGTGTTCGAATTGACTCACCCTCACTCGAAAGCATTACGCCGGAATGCTTGAATTACTGGCAGGCACGCATGAATGAATCGAGGCATCCAGTCTTGCGGGCGAGATACGCCGATGCCATTTGGGAGTTTACGAAGATAACAACGAGCATCCGGCCTTCAGTTGACGCGGCAAACATAGCAATTGATTCGTACGTTGAATCAGTGGTGACTGACAGGATCGCTTCACATTTCACAGGCGGCCAGTTCATAAAACGAGCGATCTCGCTTGTACTTGAGATCAACAATCCAAAGCGCCTCGAAACTTGCTGTCGCACAACTGTCGATTATGCAACACTGAGAACGGACAAGGACGAGGGTATTGATTTATTACTGCCACTCTTTAACTGTATGTTGGAAATACCACGACGGAGGCAGCCCGCTAACATTCTCGACGAAATTGCTGCTACTTTACGAAGACATATAGATGGGATGCCGAAAGAGAACATTGATCAGTGGGCTCTCGAATCAATTGTGATTTCACTAGCTCGTTACTACCGATCACGATCTAAAGCTGATGACGTTGCCGCCATACTAGGCTGTTATGTGACTGCGGTATCGCAGGCGGCTATAGAAGCATCTGCCATGCTTGCCGTCAAGTGGTTGCAGCGGCTGCATGACCTACTGGTGGAGTTCGAGCAGCACGGTGAGGCCAAGCGAGTTCTGGGTATTCTGCAACAAAGACAGATTGATGTACCGGATGAAATGACTAGTCACTCGGTTCCGATCACGATAACAGATCATGAGATGGATGACTGGCTGTCACAAATAATTATCGATGATCTTCCAAAAAGCCTCAGGCGAATTGCCAACTGTTTTATCCCTCGACTTGAGGATGAGCGAGCAACTCTCGCAAGCATTCAAAAAGAAGCCATAGCTGCTTCGTTGATTACAACTACAATCGTAGACATCGACGGAAGGACTGTTTCTGCAATTGGTCCAGCCGACGAAGATCCCGAAGGCCATCTTGTAAGACACATTTCCCAACAGACTCAGTTTTGTGACATGTTGCTGGAGGTGGCCTTTACCAAGTTAATCGAGCGATTCAAGTTAAATGCCGACGACCTGTTGTCAGAAGTCCTGCGGGCACCGCTGTGGCGAAGTGATCGCCTGCCAGTATTAAGAAGAGGTGTCGAAGCATTTATCAATGGAGACTCCATCGTCGCCGCACATCTCCTAATTCCAGAGGCAGAATCCGCAATACGGACACTTGCCCAATCGGTTGGTGCAACGATCCAGAAGTCCGACCGGCGGAAGCGAGGGATGATGCTCAAGAACCTTGATGATCTACTTCGTGAAGAAAGAGTGGTCCAGATCCTAGGCGAAGACCTCGTCACTTATTTGCGAACCATTCTAACTGACCAGCGTGGCCGCAATTTGAGAAATGATGTTTGTCACGGAATCAAAAGCGCAGATGAGTTAGGTCCTCGGACAGCAGCAAGGATAATGCACGTGATCATTGTCCTTGGAATGATCCGCACGCGAGAATGTCCTGATGTTGGTCAAACCTACGGTAATTAGGCGCTTTATGAACAAGCGTGTTCGTCGTGGAGAGTCTTCAATTTCCCGGGGTTGAGCAACGAGGTCTTTGCCTTCCTGAAGTCCAACTGCGTGGCAGCAGTGGACGAACTGGAAGAGCCGGCCCGCCAAGAAAAGACCGCGGCACTAAAGAAACTGCCCGAGTCTTGATTGTCAGTGTTGGTCGATCCTGCGGTGACCTGCTTTAAATTCTTAAACCAGCTCCTATGAAGGTCTGGTTGGGGAATCGTCGCTGTGCAGGCGGAGCGAGGCCGGAGGCCGAACGGCGTCTGCACTGCGGGCCGCGAACTTCGCCGGGGGTACGTAGCCCCAGCGAGATGTGTGGCCGGTAATCATTGCAATCGTCTTGCCAAGCCAGCGTCAGCTGACGAGCCGAACTCAGGTTTTCGAATTCTTCGAGCTTCAGGAACTCGTCGCGCAGTCGTGAATGAAAACTCTCTGCGCATTCTCCCAAGGGCTGCCAGGTTGAACGTATAAAGTCTCAACGCTCACCAGCTGCAACCAGCGTTGCACTGCCCCTGATACGAACTCTGTACCGTTGTCGCTCCGAATGCACTACGGCACACCCTGAGGATCATTGCCGTACTTCCTCAAAACCTCATCGCCGCCAAAAAGTAACTCCCCAGATTACCCAGACGCCAATCTTTAGGCGCCCAAAACTTAGAGCTGGCTGGGGCGCATTAAATCTGCATAAGTTTCCAAAAATGCGTATCAGCGATTGGCACCAACTCAATTTCGTCCGTAATCTCTCGCGAGTCGCCCATGCCGGACGACGTGTCGCAAGAATCGCTGCGGCAAGAGAAACCGAAGAGCTAGACGGGAGGACCGAATCTCAATCGTCATCAGCGTTAGCTAGGGCTACCCCACTACAATGATTCCTTGGGAGTCCATACTTCAAACGCGTTCTCCGCTGACTGACTAGACTTGTGAACGCACCGCTTGCCGCCATGAGCGCAGGCTTACTGGTTTGATACGACAGTCACTCGATCGCGGAATGCGATCGCACCGCTTGCCCACCGCCACGATGCGGGGGTTACCTTGGCAATCTAAGTACTCCGAGTTTGCGTGAGCTTAGTTTTCTAGCTTTGTGATGCAGAAGCCCCGAAGGGCTCACCACCTAGAACTGGCTCGTTTTTTCCGTTGTCACTACTCGGACAACGGCGTACCGCACGGCAGGACTTAGTTGTCTACCTGATTGCTAAGCAGCGACTCAGCGTCACGTTGATTTCCACTGTGATCGCTCAGCAATCTCTTACCCCAAGGCTTGGGGCTCATCCGGAGTGAGCCAAGTTGTCAGCAGGAGTTGGCTGACGGCTTCGAGATTCGAGGCACCCGCCTCAAGTCTTACGCGTTGTGAGTGTGTTCTTCCGCCCGGTACGTCTTTGCTACCGGGCGGTATCCAAAGTCAAAGCAAGCATTGAAAGTATTGACCATGAACCATATTTCGAGGTCGACCAATAACGAGGGACGCAATCAAAAGGGTCTTGCGATTCTGAGAGAACGCCTGAGGGCGTCCAAAAGGGAAACAGAGAGCGCCGAGCAGGCGGACGGGCTCGACGCCGGTCGCACGTGGGCCACGGAGTACGCCGAGTACAAGCATTTGTGCGACCTTGCAGCCTGGTGGGACACGACTTCTGAGCATGACATTGACGTGATCCTGACCACCCTCGAATCCGATGTCTTTGGCGCCAGCCACCGCTTGGTCTGCATCATTCTGGGTAACGAAAGCGCCGACCGGCACGACTCCGAGGAGTTTTGGGATACTGCAATCGGCGAGGACGATAACCGACAGTGCTCGGATGTTTTTGTCCGCGGGTTCGCCGAAGGCGCTCTTGAAGTGTGGAACTCCGTGAAGGACGAGCTCTAACCGCGAAATTGCTGCTTCCAGCGCATGAAGTGTCGCGACTAGCGACCACTTGTCGCTGCGTTACGAATACTGATCAACTCACGTCTACAGAACCTTCCTAATTGGTCCTCCGCGTTCGGGTAAGCCTCGAATTCCTGCCAGCAGTCGCTGATGCCTAAAGGGCTCGCACCTCAGGGAGGCTTATCCGAACTTTACTCGCATTAGCGTGGGGACCGCATTCGATGACTTGGTTGAAGAGCATGCGACTCGTTCGCTGTTCCGCGTCGGGACGCTGCTTTGCGATCGACCAAATCGTCCAAGCCGCCATCAATGATGTTGGCGATGTTATCGATCAACTGACCACGAGGGTCTTGGAGCGGGGATCCAGGATGGGATTCCCCGATCCGTACTGGTTTTCCTACTCGACCACCTGCGGTCGGTAGCCTTCGTTCTCTCAGTTTGAGAATGTCCTCAAAATGAAATTCTCCAAGATTGGTTGGACACATCACACATGGAATCCCTGGTGGGGTTGCGACAAAGTCTCGGCAGCCTGTCTGCACTGCTACATCGGACCGATCATGCGACGCTCCGGCAACGAACCTTTCCAAGGCCCGAAGCGTACGAAGACCTGGCGCAATCCGGCTTGCTGGAATCGCAAGGCACGTGAGGAAAACACGCGATACCGAGTTTTTACTTGCTCAATGTCAGATTTCTTTCACCCTGGTGCAGATGCTTGGCGCGATGAGGCATGGGAGATCATCAAAACGTGTGAGCAGCTCGACTGGCTGATTCTCACCAAACGCCCCGAGTTGATCCAGGACCGACTCCCACGTGATTGGGACGGCGGTTACCAGAACGTCTGGCTGGGTACGACGATCGAAGATCAGAGCCAAATCAACCGCCTGGATTTCCTGACGAAGATTCCAGCAGCGATCCGGTTTGTGTCAGCGGAGCCGCTGCTTGGACCGGTCCATTTCGGTAGCCAGATTCACAGCCTCAATTGGGTGATTACAGGCTGTGAGAACGCCGCCAAAGGCAAGCGTCGCACGATGAACGAAGGCTGGGTTCGTAGTATTCGTGACGAGTGTGATGCTGCTGGAGTGGCTCTGTTTCACAAGCAATACTACTGCGGTACGAAGCTGGTGTATGATGGTCAGATCGACGGCGAGATTCGCCAGAACTGGCCGTCCGCGGCTGGCTAAGGTCGTACGGGCTCAGCCGGCGTCGCAGCGACCGCTCGGCGACTGCGGTGAGCCTGGCTCAACCATTGATTCAAAGGTAAAGTACGAGGGGACCGGCTCTGATCGAGCCGGTCCCCTCGTAGGAAGCTCCGATAGGTCTCGTTCGCGCCTCCACTCTAATGGTTGAATGGCGCCCTGAGCGTGCTCGGTCTGCGTATCGTGCACGTTCGCACTTTTACGTTTTAGTGTCTGATAAGCACATGAATCGCAAACCTAACTTTCCGGCGTATTCAAGAAACGTCACGGTTGCGATTTAGCCCCAGGATTTAACCGGCAAGGAATGCCAATCATGGATACCGAAAGAGAAAACCACGCCTGGCACATTGCGGGTCACGCTTGGGCTGCAACTGAGTTCACAATCCAGCTTCATCGAGTCTCTCTCGATGGCTTCTCTGAGGCAGACTTGGCTAGTCGCGGCGACGCCCGACGATTGGACGCGACAACGATGATCGTACCGCCCCAGGTCGGACCCGTTGGAACTTATGATCATACCATTGCGAATGAGCAATTGGTGGAAATCGCGCTCGCCGGCCCCATCATTGAACTACATCACCGCCAATTGCCCAAGAGCGTGTCGAACATTCAACAACAACACATCTACGACTGGCAACAGGCATGGTTGAGTGCGGGATTCCTGTACGCGGACGAGGCTCAGCGGATGAGATATCTCGACCAGAAGGTCGCTTACATGGCCGCCGTCATTGTCCATTGCGGCCCTCTTATCTTGTGTGGAGAACTGGTGCCACAGCTTCTAGAAAGCGGTGCTCTCACTGGGACCGAAATTCAAGCCACGTTTGATCGAGCCCGAGCAAAGATCAAAGCCATGCAAGAGGCTGAGTCAGAGCGTGAATCGAAGCGATCGCGGAGACGGGGCCGGTGCAGCGAGCCTGAATACGCCATTGGGGACCTCTTTGGGGAGGCATGGAGTTCGTAAGTCGCAAGTGACTTCTCTCGGCCGATGACATCGCAATGAGCGATTTGCAGCCTCGTGCTCGTTGTTACCGCTACATCGCCACTTTCGTCGTGCAGTGAGATCGTCAGTTGGCGTGCGTGCTGGTCGATTCCCAGATACATCATCGTGCTGCTCCTTGGACTAAGGAAACGCAAACTCCCTCGCCAACTTGGGGCAACAGCTCCGTTCTCGCAACTGCCCTCTTTCATTGATATCAAAGGCGCAATTTCACTTGCAGCGGCCAATCTTGATGTCAACAATACCCCAGTAAAATTACATGCTGCCTACGGCAGGCGACAATGCGTCGCAGCTTCGAGAAGACTGTCAGCCCTACCAACGTCCACTACCCCCTTCTCGAAATACTCCAAGCGGCCTTGAACAAGCCTCGAATTTCCGACTTTTATTTGCAGATGCCTTGAATGGCTCGCAACTTCGGAATGGCTGATCAAGTGCTTCTGTTGCTCCAACGGGGCGACTTACACCGAGCGGCGATCTGCCTGAACCCCGCTTCCAGCTTCGCCACTGCGCGAATTGACCACCCCTCGACGGATTTGTCTCCGGTGGCTGGATGTTTCAGCAAGTCGTCTGAACCACCGCGCAAGATCCGCGGTGGGCTACTTCTTGTTTCCGTCAAATTACTCGGAGAGTTTCAGATGAAAGAGCTTGCAAGAGAATATGCAAACATCGCACATTCGCACCTGTTTCAGCATAAGTTCGGAGTGACCGCAGTTGAGGAGCTGAATCCTCCAGCACTTTGTTTCTTCAACAACAACCCCTACAAGCAGAATTTGATAGTCGCTGATGTACAGCGCGCTGCATTTCTGCAAAGACTGAGTGACATCGGGATTGATCAACTCGGGCATGCTGAGTACCCAGAAAGCGGCCCCGACGAAGGCTATTCGTATGCCATCATTCTGGATGTTGCAGCTACAGAAGAAAATGCCGCAAGAGTTAAGGACATTTGGACTGACGTGTTCATGCACGTCGGCTGGGAGAACCAGGCTCCGTAACGGAGCGTGAGTCGGAAAGACGAGGCATCGACTCGTCCAAAGAATCACGCCTCATCGAGAAGCTAGGGGGAACCCTTGGCCGACCAGATCAACCTGACCGGTATCGATTGGGTTATTGTTGGTGGCGAAAGCGGGCCAAAAATAAAATCGAGCTGTTCTCCGTGAAATGGGCTATCGAACTGCGCCACCCATTTCGTGAGGACGGGGTGGCCTTTTTCTCGAAGCGACTCGGCCGTCGTCCACCCGCCAAGGGAAAGAACTGAAGTTACGACATCAGCACGGTGGCGACCGGTCCGAGTGGACACCGAACTGCGGGTCCGGGAGATGCCGGAATACTCCTACAGCTACGCAAGGAGATCGTGCAGGCATAGAGCAGTACCTCTCCACTCTGATCTGTTGACCGGCTCACCACCGAGTCAAACGGCAATAACAACCAGCAACACTCACAGCTTGACGAAATGCTGTATAAGAGACGTGTCATTAGGAGCTGAGGAAACGCAAACTCCCTCGCCAACTTGGGCCAGCGGTTCCGATTTTTCAACCACCCTCGATCCTAGATATCAACGGACTCAGAGCACTTTCGCCTTCAACCCCGGAAACACCTTACCAACCTTGCCGAGCAGGTAATCGCCGTACGTTCCCTGGAAGATATGCACGCTCGACTGATTCCAACGACTCCCGCGGTCATCAGGGGCCGTTTCGCCTGAAGGAAGATCGATCGGCCGTGCGTCGGCGAAAAAGTTGGGATCGAAGAAGAACGGGAACGACAGGCGATTAAGACCGGAGACGTTGCGGACCCGATGCGGCGTGGAGCGGTAGACGCCGCGCGTCATCCGATCGAGCATGTCGCCAATGTTGCACACGAATGATCCCGGCAACGGCGGTGCCGGGATCCAGGTCGCGTTCGACTTGACCTCCACTCCGCCGACCTCGTCTTGCAAGAGGATCGTCAGCAAGCCGTAATCAGTGTGCTCACCCACGCCCCAGAGCTCAGGCGACTGCGGCGGCGGATAGTTGAAGATCCGAAATAGCGTCAGCGGATCGCGAGTTCCGTGATCGGCGAAGTAATCTTCAGGCAATCCTAACCCCAAGGCGATACCGCCCATCAATCGCTGCCCCAATTCCGTCAGCGCTGACATGTAGTCCAGAACAATCGCTCGCAATGCCGCGGGCGTATCGGGAAACAGATTCGGCCCGTGCAGCGGAGCGCCCGCTTGTACGAGCGGGTGATCCGTTGCAAGTTGCTTACCGAAGTACAGCCCTTCCTTCTGGTCGGGACGGCCGGAGGTCAGCTCGTCGCCGACCCGAAAATATCCACGCCAGGCTTTGCCGCCACGGCTCATCTCGATCTGCATCTTCTCCGCCGTCGGACGTGCGAAGAACTCGCGTGCCAGTGCTTGCAGCTGCTGCTGTAAGCACGCATCGACGCCATGACCAGTGATGTAAAAGAACCCGCTCTGCCGACACGCGGCGTCGATCTTGGCGGCCGTCAACTGCTTCTGGGCGCCGCCAGTCGAAAGCGACGCAACATCAATAACTGGCAGTGAAGAAAAGTCGTCGTGCATCATGCTTCCGTTTGACCTTCGGTGAGTTGATCCACATCGGGCACCCATCACACCTTATGCTACCGAGTGCTTGTGGAGAGCGAAGTATCCGGGTGTATCGCCGTTACGCGCACTGCCCCAGTCCACGGATCGCCCCACAGTGACCTTGCAATCTACCACGGCGTTTATCGTGTGACTTGCTCGGCAGCAGGAGGCTCACGCGTCAACGCGAGATGCACCTTCTCGGGCTGCGTTGACACCTGCCGTGCCTGGATCACATCGCCGCTCTCATCTCGCAATGAGATGGTCAGTTGGCGTGCGTGCTGGTCGATTCCCAGATACATCATCGTGCTGCTCCTTGGAACTGAGGAAATTGCCACGCAAACTCCCTCGCCAACTTGGGACAACAGTTCCGCTTTTGCAACAGCTCTCTTTCATAGATATCAAAGGCTTGCCGACGATGCGATCGCTGTCTTGACCAACGGATTTCTGACCAATCTGATGAAGTCGGCTGATGAAGGAAGGCTTCTTCGCGGCGGCACAAATGACTCAGCTTGGACTCGGCCCTTGAACGCACCGCGAAGTTTGTCAGATGTAAGAAATCGCGGGTTAGAGGTTCGTCGAAACTTGCACTTTTAGTCAAAGCTGCGAGCTTTTGTATCCGTTGATCTCGGAGTCACTCGACGTCTTTAGCCCTCACATGCACCTTATCCGCCTCAACTCGTTCCAGCTCAAATTGCAGACTCGCCGTCTCGGTGTGTTGCTGCTGCGAGTGGGTTTGTTGGCATGGTTTGCGATCGTCTCTCTCGGATTGCCTTTACTGTTAAGCAGCGGAAGCACTTCAAGTAGCAGCGGCGGTTGTGCTCTTCGCCCCGGACAAGACTGTCAGTGTTCGGTAAAGAAGAAGCTGTCCGGAACCTGCTGTTGTAGCCGTCCAAGTCCGGAGACTGTCTCAAAGACATCGATTGAAAGCTCGAATACCGAGGTCAGCGAGTCGCAGGCATCATCAAGCAATGAGCAGCCGAAGCCCGAGAGCAAATCTTGCTGCTCAAAAAAGAGATCGCCTCGCGTCGTAGCTTCTTTCCAAAGCGAACAGTTGGCGACGGCGAAGTGTGATCAGCAAGTCGCGGACTCTTCTCAAATGGTGGCGACAGATCACTGCTCTTGCAGCGGCGAGTCTGACTTCGATTCATCCTCATTTAGCCAGTTGGCTCTCCCTCCTGAAGCTACATACTCGGTGCCAATCACGGCACGTGCCGCGAGGATGACCGCTTCGTTTACTCGCTTGCCAACTCTGCGGGATGAGCCAGCAGAGCATCCGCCGCGTGCATGACCCTTCGGCGATCCTGGACTCCTCGCAGCGGCGCAGCTGAATCGCTGACCGTGGCGTCCCGCTTGTCGCCTTTCTTCGGTCCGGCCTCAACAGGCGCACGTCGCTCTGTGGCGTAAGCATTCTACCCGCATCGAAGGCGGGCAAATCTGCATTACATCCGTAGATGTATAACTACGCTCGGTCTCTAGGTCGCGACGCCGCCCGTCAACGATCTCAGAGCGACCGTGAGCCAGTCTGGTCTGGACATGCCGCTACTGACGCAGAGTAGTTGCGCGCGTTCGACATTCTCCAACACAACTTGCCGCAAGCCGCCGGAAGCAGGTCTATGCGTGAATTCCGCCGTGTTTCAAGCCCTAAGAAAACCGTGTCCACACCCGTTGGACTCAAGGTGTTTCTCGGATTTTTGTGCGCGCTGTCGACGTTGTATGTCTTCATCCTCAGCTACCACATCACCACGCCGGGTGTTACAGAAGGCGGAAGCCTGCTGGAAGAATGCCGGCGCGTCTGCATGGAATTGGGGATTGTTCCCACCGGACACATCGCCGATGACGCGCGGGCCTATCTCGATGCCTCTCAGTCGAAGAAGTTGTCCGATGAGTTATCGGTCCTCTTGTCCGATGCTGATTTCGATCCGGTGCCCTCGCAAGCACACCCTCTGCTCGGCCAACCGGCGCCGAGATTTGGGCTGTTCAATGATCGCGGCGAGCGTGTGTGGTTGAAGGACTATTTGATTCAAGGCCCTACCGTTGTCGTCTTCTACTACGGCTATGGATGCAGTCATTGCGTGGCTCAGCTCTTTGCGATCAATGATGACTTGAAGCACTTCCAAGAACTGGGCGCGAACGTCGTCGCGTTGAGTCCCGATTCACCGCAATTCACCGCCGCTCAGTTTGCAAAATATGGTCGATTCGATTTCTCGGTGGTCTCCGACCCCGACAATAAGGCAGCCGAACGCTACGCCACATTCATGCCAGCCAACCCAGGCCGACCCGAAGATCAATCGCACGGGACGTTCGTCATCAACCGCGAAGGCAACGTGATCTGGGCTTATCGAGGTCCCACGCCGTTCCTCGACAACAAGACCTTGCTCTACGTCCTTGCCGGAGCTGTTCCGGCACCAGAGGCAGCAAAGCCCGTTGATGAAGGACCAGCTTCCTAGTTTGCCGCGTATCCTACGAGCTACCACCACCTACACAGAAAACGATCTTCAGTTCAGAAGTTATGTCTTTACCGCATCCCACAGCACTCCTGAAGCGGCATCACCGGCTGAGCGTTCTCGCTCTGCATTGGTTGCTGACGATTTGGTTCACCATCTCGTCAGTAGGCGCTCCGCTGTTGCTGGTGCATACGATGCCATCGGAAGGAATGTCCGGGTGTGCGTCGAGTCCTGATGGACAATGTCGGTGCTCGTTGAAGAAGAGAATGTCTGGAACCTGCTGTTGCAGCCGCAAGTCGCAACAGAGCACCGATGCTCGTGAAGTGACATCGTCAGATTCGGCCACAAGAAGTTGTTGCGGACTGAAGACTCCTTCTGAGCCTTCACATGAGCCGAGTTGTTGTTCCAAAAAGTCCATTAGCAGTGCGGCGGACCGTTCCACCAAACGTGCGGCTTCGAAGAGCTCCGACTCGCCCAAAGAGCGGATTCTCGCAATTGAGTCATCTCCATGCGGTTCTGATTCACACGACGAGCTCTTGGTTAATCTGGATCCGCGTTTGCAGTTGCAGGAGTTTCTGGTGACGTTTGACGTCCCCGATGACCTGCGAGTGGCGTGGCTCCAAGCACGCAACGTCGGCGAACGACTTGAACCTCCCACTCCGCCGCCGCGCGACATGTCGGCAGTGTGATTTGTATGCGAGCGATTCTGCGGCAGGAGCAATTCGAGGCTGCTAGGCCTCCGTCTTTGAGCAAACTCGTCACGTGAGACTTTGTTTGCCCTGAGATCCCCGATCGTAGCGCAATCCAGATGTTTGGCGGTGGTTGCTTATCAACGACGGCGTTCCGTCGTTGGCGCCATCGAAAGCCCGTCTGAATCCGCGCGCCGAATACTCGCACTTCTCGTTCATTTCCTCGGTCCGTCGTCTGCTGTGACGACTGGATTTGGAGCTTTCGCATGTCTCGTCAGAACTTCAAACACCGGCGAAACGCCGGTTTTACACTTATCGAACTGCTTGTTGTCATTGCCATCATCGCGATCCTCGTCGCTCTGCTGCTACCGGCCGTTCAACAAGCCCGCGAGGCTGCGCGGCGATCACAGTGCAAGAACAACCTCAAGCAATTGGGACTGGCTGTCGCCAATTACGAGAGCAGCCACTTGATGTTCCCATCAGTTTATTCAGTGGGTGCCGCGAACAGCGGCAACTTCTCGGTGCATGCCCAGTTGCTGCCATACATGGACCAAGCAGGTTTGAGAGATCTATTGGACTTCTCACTGAAGCTGCAAATTGGTTGCTGTCCTGGCGATGTGAATCCACCATTCGTGCAAGCCACCAAGACCGTGATAAGTTCGTTCCGTTGTCCCAGTGACTCCGGCACTGAAATCTTCAGCATTACTTCTGGAACAACCGGCGGTGCCACCGGGCAGACGTTTCAGTATGCCGGGACCAACTATCACATCAATTTTGGTACGGCGGTTGGCAAGCTGTATGATACCCGATTGCCGACTGACGGCATCATTTGGACCAACTCCAAAGTTCGCGTCGCAGATGTTCCGGATGGTCTCAGCAATACGTCAATCTTTTCTGAGTCCGTACTTGGTCTGCCGAATCAAACGGTCTCAGCTCCTAGTACGTTGTATGATCGACGCCGCACTTACATCAACGTGGCCTGCACTTGGACGTCAAGCACAGTACCGCCTACGTCGGCCGGTTTGGCCAACGGCTACTCAACGCCGGTTGACCCTAACCAGTTTGAAGCTCCGACGATCGCAATTAGTCGGGGATATGCTGGTCAACGTGGTGCGGGTTGGATTCATGGCCGCGAGTATTGGAACGGATACCACCACTACCACAGTCCCAACAGTAGCATCATGGATATGGGCACTTGCGGTAACGGCGTGTTCGCCGCGCGAAGTGAGCATGTCGGTGGAGTTCACACACTGCTTGGTGACGGAGCGGTCCGGTTCGTGAGCGACAACATCGATCTCGGCCAGTGGCGCGCGCTGGGCACTCGTAACGGCGATGACTTGGTCGGCGAGTTCTAGAAGCTGCTAGCGAGCCACGTCACGTTAACCGCAAGCCGTAAGCGTGCGTGCAAATGTGACTTTGGCTCGAAAACGCGCACGCCTGCGGCTTGCGGTTAAACCTGTTCCCCTCTTTTTTCTCAAGGATACATACATGCGAAAGTTTTTCGCTCTTCTGTTACTACTCGTACCGAGTCTCAGTGCCGCCCATGACACTTGGGTTCAGACTAATACGCCACGAGTTCGTGTGGGTGATGTCGTGCATGTGGACCTCATGCTAGGTAATCACGGCAACGACCATCGCGACTTCAAGCTCGCCAGCAAAATCACGCTGGCACCATGCACTTTGACGGTCATTGATGGCCAGGGAAAAAGCCACGATCTCAAGAGTAAGATCGTCGATATGGGTTATGCGCCGAAGGAAGGCTTTTGGTCGGCGCGGTTCATTCCGCAGGGTGTAGGTCTCCATGCTGTCGTGCATTCTCTCGATACACTGCATGGATCAACTCGCGCCATCAAGAGTGCCAAGACTTACTTCAGCGCCGGAGCTGGAGCCGAGAAAGCCATCGGTTTTGATAAGCCACTTGGGCATATTCTGGAACTTGTGCCGGTGACGAACCCCGCTGCATTTGTCGCCGGTCAGCCCATTAAGTTGCGTTTGCTGTATCAGGGCAAGCCTCTGCCAGAAGCCCGCGTGAGTTTCATTCCACGCGGTCAAGTCCTCGCCGAGGGCTTCGACAAAGACTTCGAACGCACGACCGACGCTGAAGGCGTTGCGACGTTTACACCTAAAGAGGGCAACTTCGTGCTAGCCGTCGTGCACCACGGCGTTCCCGAACAGAAGGGAGAGGGCTACGACAAGACGCATTACACCGCCACGTTCGTGGCCAATGTCCCTCAGATTGCACCGAACGAACCTGCTGCCAGTGCAACCGCGCAGGCCAAGTAGCCGCGGCTGCGATGTCGAATCTGGACCATCGCTATTCAATTCTGGAGTTTTCAAATGCGTACTCAATTTCCTGAGAAGTCGCTGATATCGAGTTTGGACGCAACCCTTATAGCCGCCGGTATTGTCTTGTTGAGCGTGTGTGCGTGCTTGGGAGCGGAACCCTCAACAAGTTCGGCCTCAGCATCGAGTTGGCCTGGATTTCATGGTGTCGGCGGCACGGCGGTTGACCCCGCCAGCGTACCCGTGAAGTGGTCTTATACAGAGAACCTGGCTTGGCAAACCAAGTTGCCAGGCCGAGGTCAATCGAGCCCTGTCATTTGGGATAACACCGTCTTCGTCACAGCAATCGAAGGCTTGATGAAAGACCGCTGTCATGTCTCAGCGTTGAACCTCGCGGATGGAACCATCCGCTGGACGACGACACTCGAAGCATCACAAAAGAACCGTAGTAACTACTTTCAAAGTCGATCGGCTCCGACTCCACTCGTTGATGCAAAGGCAGTGTATGCTTTCTTTGAAACCGGCGAACTTGTCGCGCTCTCGCACGATGGTAAGAAGTTATGGCAGCGAATCCTCACGACCGACTACGGCGCGTTCGAATCGACGATCGGGCTGGCTTCATCCCCAGTGCAAACCGACGACGCGATCGTGTTGCTGATTGATCATGAGGGGCCGAGCTATATCGCGGCGTTCGATAAGCAAACCGGTGCGACGAAGTGGAAGACCGACCGCGATAGTCGCACCAGCTATTCGTCTCCCAACCTCGTTCCGGTCGATGGCGGACAGCACATCGTATGCAGCTCAGCCGGTTCGCTCGATGGCTACGACCCGGAGACGGGCAAGCATCTGTGGACACTCGATGGAGTCGGTGGCAATCGCTCGGCAACTCCATTGGTCGCGGGCAATGGCCGTTTTGTGATCGCAGGGTCGCCAGGCATGCACGGCGAGAATGAAGCGGAAGCTCGGAAGTCAAACGGGGTCGTCGAGATCAGTCGCAAGGGCGACGAGTGGGTAGCGCAGATCGTGTGGCGAACTGAAGAGGCCATGCCTCAGTTCAATTCACCGCTCATTCACAACGGGCTGGCGTATTGGGTCAATCGCGCTGGAGTCGTCTTCTGTTACGACGCCAAGACCGGTGAGAAACGCTACGCGAAACGTATTACGCAGGGCTGCTGGGTGACTCCGGTGGGCATTGGCGATCGCGTTTACATCTTCGGGAAGGACGGCCTGACAACAGTCATCGCCGCGAAGCCTGAATTTGAACTACTCGCGGAGAATCAACTGTGGGATCCAGAGAAAGTCGGGAGCGAACCGTTCGCTCGACAACGTGCGACAGGTGATGGAGCTGGCGGCCACAATCAGGACGATGGCAAGCAACCACAAAGGGAGGGCGTCCGCAAGGAGGCCGTTCCGATGCAGAGCGGCGGCACCACCGAGCCGAACTCAAGAAGGACAAACCCCGAAGCGTCGAAGACGGCTTCTTCAGTCGTTGAAACGAAGCCCGCTGACAGCAAACCGATGAACGAAGCCCAGGCTGGCTCTCGCACTGGTAGGCCCGAAGCTGGTGGCGATGGCAGTGGTGAAGGACGCCGCCGTCCGCAGACTCCAGAAGAGACTGCGAAGGCTCGTGAACAAGGCGACAACCGCTTCGCGGATCCAGTGCAGTACGGAGTGGCGATCGTCAACGGCAGCCTCGTGATTCGCACGGGCGAGGTCGTGTACTGCGTTCGACAGAAGTCATCGACTGCTGATGCCGTGATGCCTGTAGCCACAGGTGGTCAGTAGCGATCGGGATCATCAATGTCTCTCTGAAGGGAAGTCGGGGGCGTCGGTGTTTCGGATCGGTCGACTTGCACATGACCAGTGACGTAACGCCGACGCCTTCGGCCCTCCTTCAGCCAAGATGCTACCGAGTAAGAAATCTATCCATGCAAGGAAACAACATGGCTCAGCCCCCCGTTATCGAACACATATCAAGCGACAAACCACGACCACTTCAACGCAAGGTTCTCTTAGGGTTCTTACTGACGGTCTCGGTAGGCTATGCAATCCTTTTGAGCTACCACATGACGGTCCCGCTGAATCCCAAGGGCAAGGCCAGCGTCTTGGATGAGTGTCGCGTCCTCTGCATGCAGTATGGGCTTATTCCTACGGGACATGTGGCGAATGACGCGCGAGCATATCTCCAAGTCTTTAAACCTTGGGACTTGTCAGGCGACCTCTCCGAGTTGTTATCGGATAAAGAGTTCATTCCTGCGCAATCGCACGAACACCGTTTACTTGGGCAGACAGCTCCCGACTTCACTTTATTAAATGACTCGAACCAGCCGTTGAAACTGTCAGAGCAATTGAAGAACGGTCCGGTCGTACTTGTGTTTTATTATGGATACTACTGTAGTCACTGCGTTGCTCAGCTATTTGTCTTGAATGATGACTTGCGGCACTTTCGCGAACTCGGCGCGGAAGTCATTGCAGTTAGCCCCGATAGCCCGGAAGACACCGCCAAAGCCTACCAGAAATACGGTCGATTCAACTTTCCGGTGCTGTCGGACCCCGACAATCAGCAGGCTGTGGAATATGGCGTCTACAAGGCCGCGTCGCCTGGAAAAGACGAAGAGAAATATCACGCGACTTTCGTCATCGGAACGAATGGCAAGATCGCCTGGGCCTACACCGGTCACGTTCCAAATACTGACAACAAGTCCTTGCTCTTCGTGCTGGCGAAAGAACGTGGCGTTCAACTGCCTCCGTCTGCCACAGATACGCCCTGAGCGCCAGCCGCGTCTTCTCAGTTTATACATCCGGAGTTCGCTCGATGAGACATATCGCCTTCCGCTCTCGGCTGTTCATGATGAGTATTTTGGCTTTGCTTATGACCGAGCCAATCAACGCTGCTGACACGGCCGTTGACTATGAATACGAGCCCATCAACTACAGTCTCGCCACGCCAGACAATCGGATCTCGCGGTTGCAAGCATTGATTGTGGCTGGCCAGAAGAAGTTGGAACATACAGACGCTCACGGCTATCTGGTCGCGCTATTAAAAGAGCTGCAAATATCGCCGACTTCGCAGGTGTTGCCGTTCGCCAAGACCAGTTTGCAGGACGAGAAAATTTCTCCGACAACACCGCGAGCGCTGTACTTCAACGAAGAGACTTATGTCGGCTTCGTGCAGCAAGGCGTCATCGAAATCGCCGTCGCCGATCCAAAGCTCGGCACAGTCTTCTACACGCTGTCACAGAAGTCTGATCCTCCATACTTCCATCATGAGACTAACCGGTGCTTAACCTGTCACGGATCGGTGAGAGCCCGAAATGTGCCGGGTTTGATGGTGAGGTCCGTGCATCCAGATCCAGACGGTCAACCTGTCGTGTCAGCAGGTAGCTTCAGGACGGATCATAGTAGCCCCTTCAAACAGCGCTGGGGCGGCTGGTACGTAAGCGGCACACATGGAGACCAATCGCATCTCGGCAATTTCCGATTGAGCAACAGCAAGAAGCCGAAGTCCATCGACAACTCCGCAGGACAAAACGTGACTGACCTGTCGAAGCTGGTCAACGTGCAGCCGTATCTCACACCGCATAGCGATCTCGTGGCCTTGATGGTGCTCGAACATCAGATTGACGCGCAGAACTATCTAACGCGTGCCAACTTCGAGACGCGCATCGCTCTTCACAAAGCGGGCCTGCCTGAAACAACGAGCGACATCTCGAAGCTACCGCCTGCCGGGCGAGAAAAGATCAACGCCTGCACCGAAGCCCTTGTGAAGCACCTCATCTTTGCCAACGAGATGACACTCACGGCACCAATTCGGGGTACGTCTGACTTTGCGACCGATTTTCCGTCTCGTGGGCCGCAGTTCGCGGACAGTCCCTCTTTGCGAGAGTTCGATCTGCACACCAGACTCTTCAAGACGCCATTGAGCTACATGATCGACTCAGCGGCTTTCGAGGCTCTCCCTCCTCTGATGAAGTCGCAAGTGCGCGAGCGACTGAAGGAAGTGCTGTCGCAAGAAGCCGATAGCACGGCCCGACATTTCTCCGCCGCTGATCGAGCCGCAGCGCTAACAGCTTTGCTCAAGCGCGTTCCGTGAACAAGCACTGCGACTCCGATCTTTACTGAGCCTCCCCCTCACCAAGACTCTGCTATTAGGAGCAAGTCCATCTAAGCACCAGAGCCATAGGACAGCAGTGGCAAGGGATGATGCGCGTGCTGGTCAATTCCCGGATACATCATTGTGCTGCTCCTGAGGGACTGAGGAAACGCAAACTCCCTCACCCAACTTGGGGCAACAGCTCCGTTTTCGCAACCGCCCTCTTTCATTGATATCAAAGGGATGTTGGCAGAGATTCCAGAGCGAGCTAGAGATGACTCAGACGTCTTAAAAGGAGTGATCGACAACCTGCATGTCCGGGTCACCGGCAGCGACACTTGGAGATTTGAGGCGTCGGGCTTTGGAATTCTTTACATCAGCAGGCGAGCGCTGGAATGCCTCTGGGTGTTCGTCTATGGACACTTGGTGATTTACGCAAAGTCATTTGAAGGAAAGTCGGTCTTCGGGGATATCGACATTGCGCGACACCCAGAATTGGAATTGCCGCGGGCAATGCTCACCTGGCTGCATTCCGACATCGCATTGACCGGAGAGCCAATGCCTTCTCATTTTCCGGCCCCCAGTCAGACTGCTGCAAGAGAATCGGTCGACGGAGTTGCGTTTCGGCTGACCCTGCATGCGATTCGTTTCCACATATTCCATGAACTTGCACACATTGTGTTCGCGCGTGTACGCAACCGACCAGCCGCGTTGCGCGATGAGGAGCAAGCGTGTGATTTAACAGCAATCCGCTGGGTGAATAGCCGGAATGCAACTGACTTCAGAGAGCGCGAGGGGACTAAAACTGGTGCGGCAACGGCACTGTTGTACCTTGCTGCGTACGGGATCGATACCGGTCGGCACGAGGGTATCAACCACCCTCGGTCTTATCATCGTTTGATTGAAACGCTGAAGGATCAATATGGTGCAAGAGAAGATCGCGTATGGGGGCCAGTCCTCACCATCCTGGCGACCCATTGCACGAACATGAGGATTGAGATTAAATGGGCCGCGGAAGGATACAACAGCTTCCGAGACGCCGCGCTGTTCGTGCAGCAGACGATCGACGAATTCGTCGACGCGCGGTCCGACCGCAATGGCTGAGTTGGGCTGCCTTTGAAAAACTGACCCAGGCGTTATGACGGTCTCAGATACCCGAGGGCGCGAGGAGACCAGCAGATGACGACTAGAAGATGGAAGCGGCATGCACCGGAGCACTCAGCAGTCATGCAGACTTCCGCTCAAACGACGGCGCGAGCTCGCCCACATACGACTTGATCTCCACCGAGTCCCGCTTGCAAGTCGCCACATCCTGCCGTGCTTGGATCACATCGCCACAATCGTCTCGCAGCGAGATCGTCACCCGGCGTGCGTGCTAGTCGATTCCCAGATACATCATCGCACTGCTCCTTATGGACCGAGGAAACGCAAACTCCGTCGCCAACTTGGGGCACCGTTCCGCTTTCGCAACAGCCCTCCCTCATAGATATAAAAGGCGGCACCGCAAAAGGTCACGAAGATTGCAGGTCTTCGTGCTGTGGGCTAGCATAACATCATTAAGTCCGACCCGGCTCCGCTCGGTCGGCCCGTCGTGCCCGTCGCGAACAGCGACGCAGCCTTCTTTCTACAAGTCCTCGCCGTAAACGCGGGGCAGGGAAGCCAGATGATGAAGTACTATCTTTCTAAGTCACAACTCAAGGACCTGTTCGAGCGTGACGCGTTGGTTAAAGTAATCCTACCCATCACGGAGGATGTTCCGTTCGAACCGGAACTCCAGCTTCCTTGGGCAAGGACGGTAATTGCAGACGTTGATCCACGTTGGATCCGCAGGGCTGGCGACATAGATATTCAAGTCGCAATCAATCCGGCTCCTGCGCGCGTGTCGGGCGCTTTTGCCGACCGCTTCGGGGAGATCATTTGGCCCGACCGCCCCTATTTGGGCAATGGTCTGAAGATCGAGATGACGGTTGTGTTTGTCGAGTTGTCACGCTCTGAGAACCCGATCTATTGGGATGAGCGGCCTCGATGGCCACGGTATGTGGAGGTCGACGGAATCTCAATCCCTCGCTCACTCGCCGACAGCTAGCAACAGGACGGCGATAACGCCCTCATTCTTCGTGGGCTTCCGGTCCTTCTGTCAAACATTTGTTCGGGGCAGTCTCTCGACAGCCCCGGATTCCGAGTGTAGTCCTGCGGTTCGATCTGCTAGTGACGGTTATCGCTGGCGTCCGCAGTGCGAGAACCAGTGAAATGAAGAGGGAGACCCTATGAGAATCGACCGACTCGAACTCCAGAACTTCAAGAAGTTCGCGGATGCGAATTTCGACTTTCCGCGACCAGCCAATGCACCGCCCGGCGCAGGATCGTTCCACGTCCTGATCGGCGAGAACGGCACGGGTAAGACGACGATTCTTGATGCCCTCGCCGTGGCGCTGGGGGTCTGGCTGGAGTGGAAACCGGATTCCTTGCTTGCGAATAGTCATCGCCGACTCAAGAAGGAAGACAAGCGACTGCTCGGAACGCCCCAAGGGGACCGGACGCAGTTCGAGCGCGTGCAGAAAACAATGTCAGTGCGGGCGACTGGCACGATCCTCGACCGGGAACAATTCGCCTGGAGTCAGTCTCTACCAGTCGGTAAGACCAAAGTAAGCAATGCCGCATCCAAAGAGGCTCTCGTCCTGATCCGGTCGGCTTATGAGCGCGTCGGCCAGGGCGAGCAAGTTTTGCTGCCCGTAATCAGTTACTACGGCGCTGGGCGCGCATGGCTGGCCCACAATGAGCGCAACAAGGCCAAAGCGAAGTCCAACGGACCGGCGAACCGCTGGGAAGCGTTCTACGATTGCCTAAACGAGCGCATCCGCATCGCGGACTTGGCCCACTGGTTTCTTGGGGAACATATCGAGATGGGCAACCGG
Source organism: uncultured Planctomycetaceae bacterium (assembly GCA_964386705.1). Taxonomy (GTDB): domain Bacteria; phylum Planctomycetota; class Planctomycetia; order Planctomycetales; family Planctomycetaceae; genus AM-0621. The sequence continues at coordinate 32,312 of CAYLTY010000001.1, read as the reverse complement.
AACGGCCGCCCTCGTCCGGGCTTCGAGGTCATTCGCCGCGCTGTGCTGGCCTGTGTTCCGGGGGCTGAGGGCATCTGGTACGACAGCGATTCGGAAGAAATCGCCCTGTCGATCAATGGAAACCCACAACCGTTTGGCAACCTGAGTGCCGGCCAGCGGGTCATGCTAGCCCTGGTTGCGGACCTAGCAATCAAGATCGTGACGCAAAATAACTTCCTCGTCCCACCCGACGAACTCGGTCCAGATGATGAACCGTGGCCTCGCGTCTTGGTACAGACCCCGGGGGTGGTGCTGATCGACGAATTGGACGTGCATCTGCATCCGAAATGGCAGCGCGGCGTCGTGGAGTCGTTGCGAAAGGTCTTTCCAGGGATTCAGTTCATCACGACCACACACTCGCCATTCATCATTCAGTCGCTCCGTGAGGATGAATTGATCAATCTGCAAGGACAGACCGTTCCGCAACTGGGCAATTTGAGCGTCGAGCAAATTGCCACTGGACTCATGGGCGTCGATCGACCGGATGTTGGCCAGCGGTACGAAGAGATGGTTGCCGCTGCCAAAGACTATCTGGTTACCTTAGATGAGGCGGCAGGAGCTCCCGCGGACAAGCTCGCTGAGTTCGAGGACAAGTTGGCGGATCGAATCGCCCCCTACGCCGACAACCCGGCTTTTCAGGCGTTTCTCGAACTCAAGAACGCCGCCAAGCTGGGAGAAAACCGAGCTCTTGGACAACCCGCCGCGAAAGGGGGGGCATGAATGCGTCCTGTCCTTCGACAAGCCAGCCCGCGGGTTGGCGATTATGAAAACTACCGCGATGCCTTCGGCGAACTGGCGAGCCGGATCGGCATGTATTGCTCGTACTGCGAAAGACGGATCGCCACGCAACTGGCAGTGGAGCATATCCAACCCAAAGGATTGGCGGCTTACGAACATCTACAAGGGCGATGGGATAACTTCCTGCTAGGGTGCGTTAACTGTAACTCGACCAAGGGTGACAAGAATGTCGTGCTAGCCGATGTCCTGCTGCCAGACCGGGACAATACTGCTTCAGCCTATGTTTACACGATGGATGGTAAGATCGTCGTTCCACCCAATCTGACGGAGCCACGTGAGGCGATGGCCAAAAGAACCCTGGCCTTGGTCGGTTTGGACAAGCGGATTAGTGCCGTTACGGATTCGAACGGACAACTGGTGGCCATCGACCGTGTCGCTCAGCGAATGGAAACATGGTTGATAGCTCGTGAGAGCAAGAGTGATCTCCAATCTAACCCCACCGACGCCTTTCGTCGTCAAATTGCTCGCACCGCAATTGGACATGGCTTCTTCAGCATCTGGATGACCGTGTTCTCTGACGAGATTGCGGTCCGCAAGCTGTTGATCTCTGAATTCCGTGGTACTGCTCCCGAGTGCTTTGACACGAATACGACTCTGCCCGTTAGTCCTCGACCGACAACCGGATTAGCAAACGGAAGCAAGATCTGAGATCCATATCGAAGCGCCATTCGGAATCCAGTCATTGGATGTGATCGGATCACGGGCTTTAGCTACACAGCGTCAGCCCTCTAACTTCCTCAAGGTGATGTTGGGTGACGTTGAACATTATGAACTGTTGCACGATTCGCGACCGCTCAAGACTTTTTGCCTCGCTGATCTGGCTTGCAAAGAATCGTAGGCGGCCGAATGGTTCAGTGGCGGTCACGGAGAAATCTGCCGTAATGTGTATCGCTCGCGCATCACGCCGCTCTCCGCTCAAACGATGGCACAAGCCCACCCACATACGACTTTATCTCGACCGAGTCTCGTTTGAACTTCCCAACATCAGCGGGCTCTTCACGAACAGGCGGCAGATGCTCGCGTTCCATGTGTGATCGTCGCTCGTTGTAGTAGGCGACAAACGAGGTCACGAGATAATCGAGATGCCGCTTCCCGAAGATGATGAACTTAAACAAGCATTCATATTTTAGCGTGAGCCCGAACCTTTCCACTCTTCCGTTCAAGTTCGGTGACGTGATGGGTAACTTGTTGGTCCGCACACCCTTGTCCTCGAGCGTCTTCACAAACTCCTTCGTGAACTTCGTGTCCCGGTCGTGCATGATTATTGAGGGCTTCTTCTCACGATCCATCGTCTGATCGAGGAATTCTTTGGTCTGCTCCACCACCCACGCAGAATTGGGATGCTCTGTTGATTCTGTAACGATGACTTCGCGCGTCTCCAGGCACAGAAACACCATCAAATACAGATCGCGAATACCCTTCAGAGTCACGCTCTTCACCGCGAAAAAATCCACAGCCCACAGCGTCTCCGCGTGGCGTTTGATAAAGTTGTCCCAGCAGTCATTTTTGCGATTCGGACCTGGCACTATGCCTTCTTCCTTTAGGATGTTTCTAACGGTCTGACGGCTGATGTTCTTGATCCCCACTTTTCTACACTCGCCTAAAATACGGGTGTATCCGAACCCAGTCGTGCGCGCGACCTCAACCACGAACTCTCGCACTTCACGAGGCTTCCGCTGACCTGCTTTGGGATTCTTCTTGGTCTTGGCCGTCTGCTCTTCTCGGCACCAACGGTAAAACGTCGTGGGCGAGACCAGCGTGATCAGCTCCTCAACAGCCTGACCTAACGACTTGCCGAGTTTGACCAGCCGTGATCGTTCTTCGGGCTTCGTGTGTATCTGCCCCGGCACACGCGACCGCAGAATCTTGTTCTCTTCCTTCAAGAACTCGACATAGCGGGCGAGCTCATTGTTGGTCGCCGAAGCGATCAGAGCCAGCAGTGGGTGGTAAATCTTGGCGGCCATGCTATTGTCGTAACTCGCTATAAAACGGTGAAATAACACTTCTGTTGAACAGCACTATGTCGTCCGCGAGGCACGAAAAACTCGCGACCAAAACTGATCGCGTGAACCGTATCGCTGGGACGCTCTGACGAGCTGTTCTTGCGGCCGCATTCTGGCCATTCTGAGGCCCAACTTCGCGCTTCAAACCGGGCAGATCGGCGCCGCGACTTCAATCAACGAAGCGATTCTGCGGCGATGACTTGATGTCGCGATCTGGCCGTTAGAGCTCAATAGTCGCGCCCGCTTTGCGAGTGATTCGGACAACATTTAGCGGCCACTTCGTGCCCCAATTGCGAGCCAAAAATCGGCCCCAATTTCTCTACGGAAAATTACGGAGAAATGGCCCAATTACGGAGCATACTGGCAACAGTTTGCTACGGTTTGCAACGCTTTGCAAAAGTAGGGTATTATCGTAAACTCAGCCTGTCCCATGTCTTATGACCGCTCGCTTAAAAGCTGCATCCCGTCTACGGAACCGAAGGGGTCATTCCAGAGTAGATCGAAGTAGATCACGTGGAATGAACGACCTAGCGATTCGGCAACCGAATTGGCCTTTGTGAGTAGTAGCCGTTGAAGCGATGCATAGGTCTCTTGATTGTGTATGTCCTTGTATGTCGATCTACGCGTCAGGCCATGTGCAGTCAATTCATGCACGGAGAACAAATCAGGGTGCGCCAGGATCTGACTGTCCAATGGCAGATTCAGGAGCGGTACCAGTCTTGACCGCCGCTCAGCTAGCTCGACGGCCATCGCGACGAGATGTTCCAGATACAAATCCACTGGCTTACGAATCTTGTTGAATGACCGACGTTGACTCGGAAGACAATTGCCTAAACCGGCACTTACTTCGTCGCAAATCCGATTGCTCAGGAGGTCGAGATCATCCCTGGACGCTACGCTCGACAGTGAATGAGTAAGCGCCGGCTCCTGCTCCAAGAAGTAGCGGGTAAACGCTTCCTTTGCGCCGGACAGCAATTTGTTGACTTTGTGAAAGCCTCGAAACGTGTTTTGCCCCACAGCACTTAGGCGCCGCGTCCCGCTGAATTGAGACCGCACGTCGGCTCCTAACACAATCTGCGTCCACGAATACTGTGGCATCGGCGTTAAGAAAACTTGCTCCGCCTTGTCGAGATACCCTGAGGAATAGGTTGTCGACGTTGAGTGCATGCGTGCGTTCCGAGATCGAGAAAAAGGGGGATGTCGCCGTTGAGTACGAAAACTAATGGCGGTCGCGCTTCCTTCAGGGTGAGGCTGCGATCCAAGCTCTGCGTTTTCCGAACGATGGATAATCAGCTAGGACGCCGATCGATATAAAACGGTGTTGAGCGGTGAGGGTGACCACAAATAAGGCATGGAAAGTTGAGCGAAGTTCCCTTTTCCCAGGCATCATCGACGAGTTCCAGACTTGGCACAGACGTAGGGCCGATACCGAACTTTTCGTGAATCGCGTTCACAGCCTCAATGACTTCGGGCGGCAAGACCGATCGTCGTCCGCATTGGCGGCAAGAGAAGGTAATCTTGTCGTCAAAAACTCCCGGAAGGCGTTGGCCTGGCAAGGGGACAGGCATTGAGTCGGTGGAGGAGACAAGCTGGTGATCACCCTTCTCTATGTGATATGCACGCGACGCCGTGACCCAACACGGACCAGGCTTTGGAGCATCAATCTTGATCCCAAGATCCTGCCCGCGGCTATCTCGTGCCACGCCTTGCCAATCAATCCAGCATTTCCCTTCCGGAGTTATTACTCGGCGGCGTGGCATGGAATCGACTCCAATTAAGCTGAAGTCTTCGGTTGACCAAAGGCGGGTTTCACCATCGAGATGCTCAAGTAAGAATTCTGCATCAAGAGAGAATGCTCGCCAGTTGACCCAACAACCACCGTCATCCACATACCTGCGTTTCAGGACCTTATTATCATCATTGTTGAATGACACTATACTCTTATTGACAGCGGTCGAAAGCACGAGGCGCCGACCATCGGGACTTCTGGCAACCACATCGTAGAAACATGACTCCGAATAACGACTGATTTCCAACCAGTCCCGTGTCTTCAAGCACCAAAACCTGAGTCGATCGAACTCTGCAAAATTGTTGCAGAATTGACCAAAGACGACGGCACGAGCGTCGGGAGTGAATCCCAAACACCAACCCGGGAATTCAATTCGAATCTCATCACCAGTAGCGAGATCGAGTAAAGCTGCGGCACTCCCGACACGCAGATCACTTTGAGCGTTGAGGGGCTGATCGAAAGGATTTGTTGCAGACATTGGCGCTACTAGGACGCTCATGTCCGGAGCCAATTCCCAAGAACCAGATCGAATGGCGCCAGGCATCGCCCATTGATTCGTCTTGCCCTGACAAAGAACCATTTCCGCGCGTGTTTCATCACTCCCCTCTGACGAGCGGTATGGATTGACTTTGATGGTCACGTCATGCTCGCGGGCAAGTTGTTGCAGGTCGTCTCCACAGAAAGAGGGATCATCAAGGTTCCCGCCACCAGTAGGATTTGTTTTGGAAGCCGCGGAATTCGCAGATGCCCGGTCACTCCTACCATAGGCAAGATCGAGGATGCACACCTCGTCCTTCCTCTGCGCCATCGCGAACCTGCCATCGGCGGTAATGGCGTCGAGGCAGTAAACGTGCCCATCTAGTTGCCTGAGAACTTCGCCCGTATGGCTCAGTACGGTCGCGTTCATACCGATCTGCACTCTTGAGTCCGCGGTTTGTCTAGCACTTCGCACAGAGCACGCTGAGAGAAAATCGTTGGTATGCCACCCATCCACCGAGTCGCAGGTGAACTCTTCTTCCGCTACATCTAAGCACTCTTGTCGCTCCAACAGATCCAAGACCTTCCACCGGCGGCCTTCATCAATTTCGGAACCGAACTCATCCTGTCTTGCATTATGTCTTCCGTTGATGGCAACGAAGGCACCGCTGTGGGATAGAACTAGTTCCGTTGGCTCAAAATCGTCGAGCGGGATTGTGTGAACATTGTTCACTTGCACTTGCGTATTCCACGTCACCAAGAAGTTGGATCCAAAATCGCCGCTGACCGGATCGAATCGACTGATGATGACCACTAATGACCCGTCTGGCGTAATGCCGCACTGATCCATGAAGCCGATAGACCATGACAATTGGATGTCATCACAGAATGCGACGACCCTCCCGCTAGTAGAGTCCAGAAGAGAAAGTTGTTGCCGATCTTCATCATGCTTCTTGTGAAGCACTATCCAACGCCCATCAAGCGATATTGCGAGCGGGGCTCTGCTGAACCCCGAAGTAAGGTCACGGCCAGTGCGCAGATCGATCACCGCGTCGCCGTCTGGGCTTCCTCCAATGAAGGCGAAGCGAGCGTCTGGGGTCATCCATGTTTTCCGGGTGTCCGGTCCAAAATCATAGATTCTCCAACCGTCGATCGAACGAATTACCAATGGGTGCAATTCGTGAGCATCCTGCGGTTGACTACGAAGCAGCCTAGTCGATGTTAGGCGAGAAGGCTCGAGCTTCCGAGCAGCCTCAGCCACGATGCCTGTCTGAGCGTGATTACGAGCGATATCGATCGTAGCGGTTGGAGCTTCGACCAAAAGATGAAATCGCGAGCCCACAAATTGCTGGAATTCTCGGATCCGTTCAAAGCGAGTGGCGACTGATGGTTTATCGATGCGTGCCTCTTCGGAAGTACACCGCATCTCGTTGATGGTGTTCCTCGTATCCGGCGGGTCAGGCATATTCATCTTCATCCGCTGTATTTCGGCGATGCGACCGTAGCACTCGGGATGTTCCCGGCGCTTGCGGATCGCACTGCAGCGCCGTGAGTAATCAACGATGGCCTGCACGTACTTGTGTAAGGCGGCATCTTGCTCGATTTGCTGTTTGAATTCCTCGTCCTGTTCCGGATGGGCTTTGAGAACGGTGTCATATTCCGCCAGCAAGTCGTGTCCTTGCCCCGCTTCGAAGCGAGCTTGGATAAATTGCAGGTCGGTCAGAAGTGCTTCAACTTCATTCCACGCTTGGGCATGAACGAAGTGATGGATCACATTCGCAGAGCGTACGCACGCTCGAATTCAGTCGGGGCTTCATGAATCCAGCCTCTACAACTGTTGGCAAGTCTCAGCTCTATTCTTCGAGCGTCACTCTTCAATTTCAGCGAGACGAAATCGGCGAAGGTTGAATGAAAAAGACGGAACACTTCGGTTTCTGTTCCGTCGAAAAGAGCGATGTCTTCGCGCACATACTCGCCGACATTGTCGACGAGCTTGTCCCAATCAGATGTCTCATACTCCAAGACCCCTTTAATCATCTCGGATGTGAGGGGCTGACGGCAGACCGCGAGTAATGCCAATGTCTGATACACATTTCGAAGCGCTTCGTGGCTAAGCCGTCGAAGACGCTTCCAAGCCTTTTGGAATAACTCCTCATAGAGTTTCGGTGCGCTTTGATCCAAGTTTCGCAGTTGCTGCAAATAGGTTTCGACTTCCAAGGCTGATGAAGGAAGCTCTTGGCAAATCAACGACAGGACCAAGAAATTGCCATTCCCTATTTCACCAATTGCTCGCAGTGCGTCATCGCTCAAGTTTGCTGGCGCAATTGCGCGCACGAAAGCCAGCCCATCATTGCGGTGATCGTTGCGAACATCGGGATGCTCAAGATCAAAGACGTCAATCAGCGTGCATCGAGATGCGTCAAAATGCGTTGGCCGCACCGTGGCTAAAACTCGAACATTGGGCGGAAACTCGCTCCGCAAGAATTCGGCAACCGCATCCTTTGAGGGACCAGCTTCGTCGACAGCGTCAACCAGAAAGACGAGTTGCTTCTGTAACGTGATTGCGCTCTCGCTGAGGTGGTGTCGAAACTCGCGTAGCAAATCAGTCTGATCGGCATTCGCCAAGTGAGGCTCTTGATTCTTGAGTTCGTGGGGGCTCAGAAGGGCCGAATAGAATCGACGTATCCAGTCTCGGGGCTCTCCCTGAGAATCAACAAAGAAGTGCCAGCATGCAGTTGTCTCAATCGGCAAGTGCTCATCAAGGAACTGGGCCATGATGCCAGATTTGCCGCGTCCGGGATCACCTTGAATAACTAATACCCGTTTTTCATCTTGATGTAGAAACTGCTCAATTCTTCGATAGACCCAATCGCGACCGGTGAACCTCTTAGCTCGGAACGGTGTGATCGATTGCTTCGCTGCCCAGCGTGACAGATCAATTGGAAGCCCCGCCGCTCTTCGTGCGGCTTCGTCGCGTTGACTTCGCAGTTCAGCTTTCTCTTTGCCTCCGCGTGGCGGCTCGCGAAAGGGCCTGTCCGGTTTTCCCCATTGCAGTTCGCGAGCAACCCACACAGACAAATCCCATGCCATGCGAAGGAACTTCATGGCTTCGGTTGCTTCGTACTTTCTGCTGTGGGTAGCAGGATCGCCCTCATCATTTAGTTCCGCGAACAACTGACTCTGGGAAACGGGAATATGCCAAGACTGTTTTTGGTCACGGCACTCCTTAATCAGCACTCGGAACCTCTCAGTTCGAACATCACCGTATTCGTCACGCTTTTCGATGCGTTCCAGCGGCATGCCCTTTCCCTCACAGAATTCATGGAGGAGAAATTCCGCGTATCGCCGCAGGTTGGCGACCGCGTCGGAAGGCAAGTCATGAATATGATCCTCAATCAGTGCGGCACGATTTGCGAATGCCGGTTGCTTGGTCCTGAGGAACTCAAAGTTGTCTGATTGCATGGGCTGCGTCTCGTGTTCTTGGTTCATGCGGCGACGCTAAGGCAAGCACTGTGCCACGACGTCCGATGATGGAGAAGATTACTCGCCAGGCGCATTTGGGTCGGACACTTCGAGGCTGTCTAAGCGATGCGTCAGGGCTTGATAGCTCTTGATTCCAAGCAGCTTCGCGGCTTTGGTCTTGTTGCCTTTGGCTTGCTGCATCGCGCGACGCAAGATCTCTCGTTGCAGGCTGTTGAGATGCTCGTCGAGGTCGAAACCGGACTCAAAATCCAGCCCCTGCAAGACCCTCTGGAAGGACGCTGGCGGGGGTAATTCTCCCAGCGCAGCGAACAGGTCTTCGCGACTGAGTTCCGTCTGATCCGCCAATACGGCCGCTTGAACTAAGACGTTGTAAAGCTGCCGGACGTTGCCCGGCCAAGCCTGTTGTTTCACAAAGGCTTTTGCGGAGGCAGAAAGAGTTTTGTGCTCATAGCCTGGTTCTCCCGAGGCGAATTGTTGATTGATGTCTGCCAACAGTCGTTCCGCGATTGCGGAAATGTCGGAGCGGCGATCCCTGAGAGGTGGTAAGCAAATCGAGATCGTCGATAGACGGTAAAAGAGATCCTCACGGAAGGTGCCCTTAGAAATTGCATCCCGCAGATCCCGATTGGTTGCGGACACAATCCGGACATCAACAGGAACGTCGTGCGCCCCGCCCAAACGCCGGATCATCCGCGTACTGGCGGCTGCACCAGCACCCGGTTGCAACGTGCGGAGCAACTTAGCTTGGACTTCCAAATCGCACTCGCCAACTTCGTCCAAGAAGAGCGTGCCGTGATTAGCTTGCTCGAATGCCCCCTTGTGCTCATAGGTGGCACCGGTAAATGCCCCTTTGACATGCCCAAAAAGTTCGGACTCCAAAAGGGTCTTAGACAAGGCCGCACAGTTGATGGCAACAAACGGCTTGTCCCGTCGCGGGCTCGCCTGATGAATCGCGCGTGCAAACAGTTCTTTGCCGGTGCCGCTTTCGCCCAAGATCAGTGTCGAAACATTTCGCAATGCAACTCGTTTGGCTCGCCCGACAGCATCACGGATGATCATGCTCTCTCCAATGATGTTCTCGAATCCCGAAACCTCACTTGGTGGCATAGCCGCGAGATGTTCCCAGTGCCGATCCGCCTGGTGCAGCAAGCCCGGAATGACATCAACCGTGAGATCAAAGGGAATCTGCGTGACCGTCGACCGACCGGCGAATGTTTCGAAGAAAGTCGCCGGATAACGAGTCTTTCCCAGTAGAAGCCAAACGGCCGCCATCGCCGGCGTCCCCGGACTCAGATGCAAGCAAAGTTCAGCATTGAGATTGCCGCTGCTGCCGCGAATCGCACTGAGAGTCTGATTAGCCAGCTTGTAGATCGCTGCGTAGTTTGTGGGGTTTGTGAGCTCGACAGCCACGATTTCCGCAGGCAAGCCGAGCCAAGTACGAAACCAGCGATTGAAATCAGACTTGTAATTACTGAGGAGCGTGATCTGATCAAACGACTCTGATTGAAGGAGTGTTTTTGTTGGCCCGTCGTCTTTCGGCTTGGCAGGCTCGCCTCCGATAACGTCGAGAATAGCCTTTCGATCGCTCGGCGGGAGGTCGCGAGCCATTGCACGTAAGTCGCTATGGCCGATCCATTGAACCAAAACTCGGCGCTTCATGCTGATTGCTCAAAGGTGGGTCAGTCGGAAAATCGTGTCGACGGATAACATACAAACTCTACAGGTTCGGGCGACGAGCTGGTGCTTTGGTCAAATACATATCCGTCAATTTGCCTGCGCAGTTCGAAACTCTGTAAGCCGCGACGGTCCTAAAACGGGGCAAGACAACATCTTCGCGCGAGGACGCGGCTGTGATACCTGGAACAGGTTTCGACTTTCTACTTCGCTCCGTCAAGAAACAGGATCGGTAAGTCGAACCGCCAATTTGGCTGAAACCTTCCCTAGTACAAACTCCAGGGCTCATTGCAATGAAGCAAACGCCGATAGGACGGATTGGACACACCATCCCAATTACCCTCGCATTTCGCCATAGTTTCAGGCCATGCAGAGGCACGGCTTAAGCGACGGTTCAGCAGAAAGCTCACCCGAGCGAGCAGCTCGACCTTTAATCCGCCACATTGATGACTCGGACAATACGAAAAGCCAACCGGCATCAGCACCCAGGTGACAGAATGTTTGCTGCGACTTGAGCGGATCTTACTTCCGAGTTGGTTTCTATTTACCAATCGCCAATGCGGCACACCTAACCACCGCATCCTCGCCGCTTTCGGCTGAAAGCTCCGTACTCGCAACCGCCCTCTTTCGTGACAATCAATGAGCCGCATTCACTCAGAGCTCGCAGAAGACATTCAAGAAACGAATTATATATTAGCTGATATCCCAACTAACATTACAATTACTACAGCGAGCACGCAGAACATCATCTTTTCGTGAGAGACCCACGAAAAATAGTGACAATCCCGCGGTAATGATTGCGGCGGTCGCTTTGGCTCCGCTGATTCCAGTTTTTCGTTCCATACCGTATGTTCGAACCCTGCCTCGCGTTTGACAGTGAGGGCATATAATCTGACCGTCCTCTGCAAGCGAGCGCCCTGCATCCATCGATGAACGCCCTGCTGCTCTCGAAGGTGAACCCTTTGTGTCGTCGCCAATGGTGTGAAAGTACAGAATACCAAGAATGCCCGCCAACCACAGCCAACCGGAGTGGTATCCAAAGGCCGTTATCACGATCCACAACACGACAGTGAGCGCAGCGATCACATCAACTATTGGCTTCAAGAATCTGTTCCTACTCAAGAACCCTTTTGCATCGAAGTTCGGCACATTTTGGCGACCCGCACGAGCATAAATCAACTGTGGCCGCACCCTTGAGGTCCACATATCGTATTCTGAGGGCAGAGGCCGCTCACGCAGCCCTCCGCTCAAACGACGGCACGAGCCCTCCCACATACGACTTGATCTCCACCGATTCCCTTTTGAACTTCATCACTTCGCTTGGTTCTTCGCGAACAGGTGGCAAATGCTCGCGTTCCATGTGCGATCTCTGCACGTTGTAGTAAGCCACAAATGAGCTCACGAGATAATCAAGATGCCGTTTGCCGAAAACTATGAACTTAAACAGACACTCGTACTTAATTGTTAAGATGAAACGCTCGCATCTGCCGTTCAGATTGGGCGCAGTGATCGGCAGCCTGTTTGTGCGCACGCCCTTCTCTTCCAGCGTCTTCACAAACTCCTTGGTGAACTTGGTGTCGCGGTCGTGCATCACGATCGACGGCTTCTTCTCGCGGTCCATCGTCTGATCAAGGAACTCTTTCGTCTGTTCGACGACCCACGCGGAGTTAGGGTGCTCCGTCGACTCAGTGACGATGACCTCACGGGTCTCCAGGCATAGGAAGACCATCACATACAGGTCACGAATCCCCTTGAGCGTCACACTCTTCACCGCGAAGAAATCCACAGCCCACAATGTCTCCGCATGGCGTTTGATGAAGTTGTCCCAGCAGTCGTTCTTACGATTTGGACCTGGCTCGATGCCCTCCTCCTTCAGAATGTTCCTGACAGTCTGGCGGCTGATATTCTTGATCCCCACTTTTCTACACTCGCCGAGAATGCGAGTGTATCCGAACCCAGTGGCGCGCGCGACCTCAACCACGAACTCCCTGACCTCGCGCGGCTTCCGCTGACCTGCCCTCGGATTCTTCTTCGTCTTGGTCGTCTGCTCGTCTCGACACCAGCGGTAGAACGTCGCGGGCGACACCAAAGTGATTAGCTCTTCAACTGCCTGACCTAACGACTTGCCGAGCTTGACCAGTCGTGACCTCTCCTCCGGCTTCGTGTGGATCTGCCCTGGCACTCGTGACCGTAGGATCTTGTTCTCTTCCTTCAAGAACTCGACATAACGGGCGAGTTCATTGTTGGTTGCGGACGCGATCAGGGCGAGCAGCGGGTGGAAAATCTTGGCGGCCATGCTATTGTCGCAACTCGCTATAAAACGGTGAGATAACACTTCTGTTGAACAGCACTATGTCGTCCGCGAGCCGCGAAAAAATCGCGATCGGAAGTGATCGCGTGAATCGTATTTTTTGGGTGCTCCGACGAGCTGTTCTTGCTGTGGCATTCTGGCCGTTCTGAGGGCCGATTCCGTGCCTCAAAGAAGCCGGATTGGTGCGGCCGCTTCAACGAGCGAAGCGATTCTGCGGCGATGACTTGATGGCGCGATCTGTCCGTTGACGCTCAATAGCTCGCGGCCTCGACCCGAGTAGTTCCGGCGCGCGATTTGGCAGTTGCTAACTATTCAATGCCACCATCAAGCGTGCTCTTCGAGTGGCCTTCTTCAGCAGAAGAAGTGGCTCAAACTCGGAGCTGCCGACGGCCCTTTTTGACCGTCATTTTCGCCACCCGGTAATTACCGGATTGGGTGCGTCATACCGCCTCATACCGCCATTATTTGCTACGAAGTGCGTCACTTTACACCAAAATGCCTTTTTCATAAGCTGCACGCAGTTCATGGCTTACAGAGTTTCGGCTGGTTTTTGGAATACGCCTACGGAACCGAAGGCCCTCGGATAGTGACAGTTTTCACCGTGAAAAAGTCCACCGTCCAGAGTGTTTCGGCGTGGCGTTTCACGAAGTTGTCCCAGCAATTCCCCAGCCCATGCGCAACGCATTCGCAAATGCTAGGGAGAAACAAAAGCCCCTGAAATCGGGGACTTTTACCGGCATCAGGAAAGATTCCACAGCTTACTGAACAGAGAGGCTTTCCGCGATGGGCTCCGATGTGGGACATCAACACCCACGGCGCTCAAGTGCACGCTCATTGAAAACTCCTAAAGTCAAGCAGCCTGAGCTAATTCCATCTCAGCGATTTTGGGTTACCGTCTGGAAAAAACGGCTCAATTTGTCCGACAAAGTCGGCGGAATTGCCGCGACGCGGCCGTTTTGCTTCCTAGAAAGTGCCTCGGAATTGAGGTTTGCGTAGAGCCTTATGTCATCGGAACCATCGGCACGCATTTTGCCTTGCCCTGTCGCGTTCCGACTGTGGCTCAAGAGGGATAACATGCTGTCGCACATGCTAAAGATGCTCAGGCTGGTTGAAGCGGGAGCTGTGGAGACCAATGAGCGCGTTCGTGAATTGCCCCCGGATTCTAACGTCTATTGCTTAAGACACTCGCGGCGTACTGGGCCCATTCTTTCCGTCGGCAGCAAGCTCGTCAGTGCGCAACCTGACTCTCAAAAATGCCTGTATCAATCTTCGCCGCAGAGTCAAATTCGTGACTTCCTGATTCGCGACGGCGCTGAGCACACGGATGTTGTGCTGTGTGGTGTAACGCGGCACGACTGCAACCCGTCCGTGATGGGGTGGATAGGCACTCTCGAAATCGCGGGTGAGTCCAGGAAGCAATCTGAACTTATGATCAAACATGAAGGACATGCCTCAATCCGTTCCATCTGCTGGTTACCTGAGCCGTTGGGAAGTCCTTCTCGGATCGCACTTGCCGGTGACTACGAAGGCAACTTGCTTCGGATCAGTATGGAAACTGGCCTAGCCACGCCTGTCGGCCGACTGAGTTCACAGAAAGCGATTCGGACGATCAACGTCTACCGTGGCAAAGAGGGCACGAGTCATGTTGTTTGCGGCTTGGCCGATACATCAATCGAGATTTTTACAACTGAAGACTTGGGAAGTCAGTCGATTCGACCTCGAGTCCAGTTCAAACTTGAGTATGACTCGCTGCATACCGTGGTTACGGACCACGACGGCGATTCGCCCAAACTAGCCATCGCCGACTCTGGCGGAAATGTCTCCATTATCGAGCATGATGGTCGCATCATATGGAGGCATTACTGTGGAGCAAAGGTACTTAGCCTGTGTACTTATCCTGCACAGGATGGTGAATCACAAAGACTGATTGCCGGAACATCGCGCGGGGAAGTTATCTGCGTGAGCGATCATAGGGTGGAATGGTCATACCCTGTGGGGAAGTGTGTCTTCGCGCTGGATGTCGAGGTCGAGCCGCGTACTGCAGAGCAGCATTGCAGTGGCCCAAAGATATGGGCAGCGACTGACAAGGGGCAAGTGAAGTCGTTGTATCCCGTTAATCGCAGGTACTGCCTGCGCGAGGCAAAGAAGGTCATTTCGCAAGCGAGTGCCGCAACTCCTACAGCGGCATATCTTGGGGACTTTTCCAGCGCAATCGAAGAACTCTGTCGTGACGCCACTGCGAGTAGTAATGCCAACAGATCGGAAACGTCGGCGTTCATCGCGGATGAACTCGTACGAGTGATCAATTCTCAGGGACTGGGCATCGCACAGTTTGTCAGCCTAGCGATGTCGAACCATGCCATCTTGTCCGATCAACTCTGTGACCGACTGAACGTTCTGTCGCGCGACCATCAGGCACAGATACTTCAAGAGGTGTTGATGCGGCCAAGGACCAATTTGCTGATAAAGCTGCTGACTCTGCTACCAGACCGTTACAACGAAATTGTTCCCAAGCTGCCGCAGGCAGTTTCTTCGATCGATCATCGGATTCGTCTTGCGAAGGAAGTGGAGCGAGCTCTAGCTCAAGGTGATCGAGACACCGTTGACAGGAACCTGTATGACCTGGACAAGCAAGATGGAATCGATCTGACGTGGCATAAGCGCTTGCCCTTTACGCCGGTATTCTTTCGAGTGGGAAAAGTCAGCGTGGGGGAACACTCCGCGTTTGTGCAAACCTCGACTGACCTGGTTCTCCGCCGGGTCAGTCGTACGGCGGGTATCGACTGGAGTTTTGAAGTCGGTAGCCCCATTACCGGCATGACATGGGCGGATGTATCGGGTAATGATAAAAAGGAGACGTTGGTCTCGACCGTAGATGGACGCATTCTGGCGATCAACTCGACGTCGGGCGAACGCATCTGGGAGCTAGCTTTGCCGGCTCGCGTCATGGCTTTTGAAGTCAATGGCCCATCACTTTACTCGGACGATTTGCACCTCATTGCAGCCCTGCAAACGGGCGAAGTCTATTATGAAACGTTTAAGCACGGCGATGCTCCATTGGCCGAAAATCTAGCTCGTGTTGGTTTCACATTGCGCCCCATCCGGACAATCAAGATTCGTCCGATTTCCGCAACGGAAGCTCGAGTAATCTGGTTGCAATCAGACTGTACGATGTCGGCCAAGACGCTCGATCTAACAACCGGAGTGTTCGGCCAGGAGACGGCGATCTCCCGGCATGGGCTACCGTTGCGGCTCACGATCAGCGAGGACGGGACCGCCGTGTATGTAGCCAGTAATATGGCCATTTACCGCCATGATATTTTAGAGCTAGAGAAGTATACGACGATCTTTGAATCAAGTTCCGGCCAGATTGTCGATTTCGGGCTCGTTCAGGGCGAGCAGGCTGAAGGTATGGTTGCCTATATTGTCCAGGCAAATGGGCAATTGACCCTGTGCGACCGAGACGGAACTCCGATCGAGTCGCGAACGCTGCCTCAAGGAATTACCCGCCCCGGTGTGTATCGCCCCTTGGTGAACAAGCCAATTCAACTGACAGGCTATGTCGGAAACGAAATTCGCAACTGGCATCTTGAGCAGAGGGAATGGATTAAGCGGCTGCGCGAGGATGCTGTGGCGCACTTGAACGACACCACGGCCTTAGAGCAATTCAAGCAACTGCACGCTGCCGATGCCGAACTGAAGACCATTGACCGAGTTCAACACGAAATCTCGGTTGAATCGAAAGTGCCTATTGCTCTGTTAGTGCCGTGCTGGACCATTGAAGACAAATCTCGTCTGCTGCCCCCTGAGTTGTCAATCGCTCCCAGTCCATGCGCCTCTGTCGGGGCCTTCTGTCGGACGATTCCCTGCAATCAATCGACCATTATCATCCTCGATAAGGTGGGTGCTCCTAAGCCGGTGGTCCAGCACGTTTGCGATCTCCTGCTAACGCAGCAAAAGTCGGTGATAATCTACTTCGTCGGTACCGGCGCAGAACTGCACTCTGCGCTCTTGGATGCGGGCGTTAGAACCGAGTCGTGTGGACTTTCCCAGTACTCAGTGAGAGAACTCGAATTCTTGTTCCTAGTTGCGGGGATCAATCAACCGGACAAGCTGGCTAAGATTGTCTGCGCAGCCACATTGGGCATTCCGTCGCTGGTGCTGGAGCTGATTCGCAATATGACCTCGCAAGCCCACGATGGGCAAGCTTTGACCGCCGTAGGTGCGGCTGAAGCCAGCATCATTGATCTGAATAGGAGCTCGCTCCCCAAAACTTTCAAAATGCTGTGGGAGAACCTGGAGCTGACCGAGCAGATTCTCATTTCATCCGAGTTTCTCATACCTGATCAAGCGGAAGGCGATGTCATGGCCCGCATGAAGGATGCGAAACTGTATGGGAGGGAACACGAGGAGCTGCTGGAATCGCTGGGATTGTTACGGAAGAAGGAAGCGTGGGGCGTTCATCTGCCGATTTGGCCTTGGATTGGATGCGTTCAGCAGTATCGCCGCGTGGCGACGATCGTGCTGAATCGCCTGGCGGAAATGCCCAAGATACTGGGAATGCAGCAACTCGCCCACCTGGCTCGATCACTCAATTCATTTCCCAAAGCAGTGGAAAGCCTGACTCAACGTTCCAAAACGATTCTCAAAATGGCGCCGGCGTGGCAAAGGCTGTGCGATGGACTCGGTGCGGAGACGAAGGCTCCGCTACAGGACTTATTAACGGGCATCGCAGAATTGTGCGGGCTTGAGCTGTGGGCTGTGGAGTATGAAAGTGAGTCGGAACTGGCCTTTGGATTGTTCGACATGGAGCCGATCGGGCTACGTTGCACTGTCGACACGCTGTGGGTGTTCGTTTCCCACGGAAAAGAGCTGGCACTGGCGACCCTCTTAAAGAAACGGCGGACCACATTCCGAGACCCGATCTTCCTGCTCACCTCAAATGATGCGGACCTCAGCGTTATACCAGAGGATCAGCGTCGGTCCCTGGCCATCCTGAAAGAATCGGATTTTCTACAATTATTGACAAGCGAAGGCCAGGAAAGAACCAACGCCTGCCTGGACTGGCTGATTGAATACATGACCAAGTCCCTGCCGTTAAAAGTCATCTCCCCGTATCACTCTGGAGATCATCCGAACATGGCGGTATTCGTGGGACGTGAGGACATTCTGGAAACGTTGCGCAGTGCGGCGACGGGCAATGCAATCCTGATCGGTCCGCGTCGAGCAGGCAAGACTTCAATTCTTTGGCGGTTGGGTCAAGTTACGCGCGGCGAACGTCAACGATCTCTATCTAAGCAGGCCAACGATACAGACGAATGGTTTCGTCCGATCTATATCGACGTGGCGACGACGAGTTCGACGCAAGAAGCTTGCGAGCGATTGATCGAAGCAATCGGCGGAGAAGGCAATTCGGTAGCCAGCCTGGCCTATGAACTTCGTCGCCTACGGCGTTTTCAAAATGCTCAGGTACTGTTTCTGATTGATGAGGTCGACAAGCTGTTCCGTAACGATCGTCGACAAGCTGCCGAGCTATTCTGGCAATTGCGCGGTTTGTCGAACGAGAATCTATGTCGATTCGTCTGCGCGGGCTTTGTAGACCTGTATGACGAGACCACCAACCGAGAATCATCCTTCTTTAATTTCGGGCGAGAGATTTTCGTCGGGTCGCTGACTCAGGATGAAGCTCATCAACTGATTTCTCTCCCGATTGAACGCCTGAGGATTCGATTTGACGACAAAGATGCTTGCTTGCGTATCATCTCTTATGAAACCACAAATCATCCAAGCTATATACACAAGGTTTGCGAAAACCTGATGGATATGCTTGCGGTCGATGAGAGCGGCGTGGTGACGAAAGAAAAGTGCGCCCAGGCAATTCGGGAAGTCAAGCTTGCCGACGTGTTTCAGATCACGTTTGAAGATTTGAATCCGCTAACCCAGTTGGTGTTGACGGTGTTTCCTCATGGGCGCGAATACCATAAGGCGCTCAATGCGAAACAGGTCGCGCTAGATGAGCGATTGCAGGGCCTGGCAATTCCCTCGGCCATGGTCCGTAAAGCACTCCGCTCGGCAGTGATGGCCGGATTTCTGGCTGTAGAAGATGGTATGTATCAAATGCATTCTGAGAAGTTGGGTAAGTTGGTTCGAGAATTGGCCCCTCCTCTGGCCGAGCTGCGCGCGATGGTCAGAGAAGCCGTTAGGAAGTTTGAATCATCATGACGGATAATGCTCCTCACTTTGGTTTTGAATTGTCTGAGAAACGCACTCAGCTGGCAAAGCAGATGAGCGACCAACTCCGCGGGGGTTATACGATTGCCGTCGTCGCTCCGCCGCGCTACCAGAGCGAGCAGTTTGCCCGAGCTGTTGCAGATCACACGACTCAGATTATGGGTGCTGCAGACTTTATCGATATCGAACTCGAGAAATTCGCTTTTCATCCCGCGCCGTTGCCCGCAATGTATGCCGACTTGTTGAATCGTCTCGGGGTCGCGCAGACTGCCAGCACAGAAGATCAATTGCTGAAGATACTGCGCGCCACGAAATCTGTCTGGAATTACCGTGCAGTAATTTTTCATACTATAGGCGCACTTCCTCGACATGCCCAAATGATGCTGTCGACGGTGCTCAGGAGTTTTGGGAATGATCCTCAGCTTGAAAAGAGAATTCGCCCGATCGTCACTGGTGGCATTGAACTGCTGCAATTGACTCAGTCGAATGATCTCGGCATCTCGCCACTCAATGGCGCGGAAGTGATTGAGCTCCAGCCGTTTTCCGATGGCGAGATCGTAGAACTGTTTCCGTGGAAGGATTGCTTCGGCACAGTCGGGCCGGTAATTCGCAGCGCAGCTTTGGAAATCGAAGCTCTTACCGGAGGTCACCCGGGTATGGTGAGTCTGCTTGCTCAGCGCCTGCGACTAAAGCGCCGCGCCAAACCGCTTTCTGTCGTTGAAAACACCAACCTCTCACGAACCATTTGGGATATCGGGTTGTCTGTCGAGATGCTCGAACATCGATTTGTCGACCGAACGCTCCAACGCTTCAGAACTTCGGTGTCTACGTTTCGGGCGATCACCGCAATCATCGCCGGCAAGGTACCGCAGATTGAACGAGCCCAATTCGAAGCGATGCGCTTGACAGGGGCGATTGTCAGCATTGACGGCAAGCTCCGCTTGAATGGCCAGATTTTTGAGCAAGCAGCCAGACGCTCGTTTGTACCGAGCGCCATCCCAGAGACAATTTCCGCCTCGGCGGTCAGCGAGAACAAACTCACCTACACCCGAGGATCGGGAGTTCAGCCCACACAGACAGTCAAGAAGGCACTTGAACAAGTAGCCCATTTGCTGGTTCATTGCTTTGGTAATCAGTATGTGCATGTGTTCGTTGCAGATGAGACTCGCCGCACTCTACAGGGCTGCCTGGTAATCTGTGGGCTGGCTGGGGGCGAGCCTAAACATGTTGATGCTTCAAGCATACGGGTACCCTACCACAAGCCAACATCACTAGTCGGGCGCGCCGCCAAGCAGATGGAATCGATTTTGTCACGTGATGTAGTCAATGACGAAAAGCGGGACATCGATTTATACAAGATGGTTGGTTCACCTACGGGCGCACTATTGAATTTACCCATCACTTTAGATGGCAAAGAACTCATCGGTGTATTAGGCGTTGGAGCGACCTCGGCGGAAGAACTCGAAGAGGCCGCCCCCGACTTGCGCCGATTGGCGCGAGATATCGCACCGGTACTAAAGCAGCAACAGTTGGCCCTTCTGAGACAATTGCTCACAACTGATGCTCAGAAGTACGGAGATTGCTATACGCGGCGCGACGTCGCGCAGGTGTTATGTGACAGCCTCCACGGTGCGTTGAGTTCGCTGTCCGTCGCCGTATTTCGGCGGGCTCAGTCGAATTGGGAACTGATCTCACAAACCGGCCACGATCTGACTCATGATTCCACAGTCTGGGAAATGGTCGAAGGGCATCTTGGACATATTAGCGTCACTCCCAGCCGAGTGTCTCATCGCATGATGCGTGAGGGAAAGCCGATCATCCTATCTTCGGTTGCCGTTCAGTTTCATACACAAGCCGCGTTGGTCGGCCTGCAGAGTGTGGGGGGAGTAGATTTTTCCGTAGTAGTGCTCTCAGAAGCTCCTTTTGATAGTCCTGAGCACCACGTACTTGAGACCTTCGAAACGATGATGGCGGCGGCGCAACTGGCGGTTTCCCCGTTGCGGCTGGTGAGTCACCGGGAATACACAATGTTGCAGTATCTTTATCGGGAGGCGCTCCACGCCCTGGTGTCTCCACTGTGGGACGTCAACATGTCCTGCACGTTGCTGGAAACTACCATGAGCGGCTTAGTCGGGAATGAAGAAGCAGTTAAGAAGGTCGAGGACGTTCGCCACAAGGTCATGTTATCACTGCAGCGGGTCAAGGAATGTCGCGAAGAATTGCAAGCCGTTCTCAGTCACTCGAACGACGAGGCCGTTACACGCGACCTGGCGACGGAAGTACTCCATACGTTTGAGAATGTCAAATTTGAGGACCAGAGCGTTACAGTACCCCCGGTGAAAGGTCACCCAATCATCTGGCGTCAGTGCATTCGCAACTTGATCTCGAACGCACGTGAGTCATCAGCAGCTACTGATCCTATATTCATAATCGTTCGAGTAGACGCACATGCCGTGCATATCCTCGTACGGGATCAGGGCAGCGGGCTGCCGGTTGATGTCACAGTCGACAAACTGTTCGAGCCTGGCTTCACAACCAAGAGAGTCCCGAGCAACGAAGCACGCGGGTTTGGGCTCGCTTTCTGCAGAATGATGATCGAAGACCAGTTCGGTGGGACTCTTTCCATCTCCAATCGAGAGGACGGCCGCGGAGTCGAGGCCACGATGTCGATTCCGCGCGCAACTACAGGTGTAACATGATTGATGTGATCGTTGTGGAAGATACGGCATCGACGGCTGAGTTGTACGCGCAACTGCTGCTCGACCGGGGTTTGAGCACGAAGATTTTCACGCAAAGTGGAGCGGCGATTGAATGGCTGCGGGTTAGCCAACCGAAGGCTGTTCTCCTAGATAAGCGTTTTCTGGAATCCGATGGTTCTCGCCAACGCCTTCAAGGACTTGATGTACTTCGGTTTATCAGTCAATATTGCCCTACGGTACCATGCATCATCGTTACGGCCGATCCCGGCGGTACCGACGACTTTGTCATGGGAACGCTCAAGGCACAGTATTTCTTCAACAAGTTCGAGGCGCAGCCAAATGAAATTATTGACGCAGTGTGTGAGGCCATTAAGAGCGACTCACTACGAGCCCGGCGAGACCAGATCGTTCTTGCCGCCGAAGCAACCTGTCACGGTATCGTCTCTGCCCTCGCGGCGAAGGGGATTAAGAATGACATCGAATCACTGATCTATATCAGCGATACCGCGCTGGCGCGCGGTCGTAGTCAATCCGGATCCATCGAACAATCATATGTAGACAGTTTGCAACAACTTGGTGCGATAGCCCTGCGTATCAACCGTACTTTCGACAAGCTCCGGGAGGCGAATCCCAGATTCACCAACTTCCTGGACGAAAGCGCGGCCACGCTCGGGCAAACCGGAATGACTGGCAAAACAGCGCTTGTCGGCTGTTCGCCCCGTGCGATTGCAAGCGAGATCACTAGCTTGGTGCAAATAGCCTGCTCTGGTCTGGCTGTTTCCTCTGAAATAGTGCAAGTCCGCGGAGACGAAACTATTGTGATGATCGACGAATTCTTCGGCACGCAATTGATCTATCTTGCACTGCGCCTAGCACTAGAGAGAGTGCGAGGACAGCCGTCCGCTAAGGTGGTTGTTGATGCCGGTACCATCGACAGAGACAACGCCGATGCGATCATTTCCTTCGTTGACAATGGCGGCGAGTTTCCCGCCTTTCAGGATCCCAGTACTGCCTATGATCGCCAACAGCAATCCGCACCTTACGACTGGTGGAACGCGCAATTCACTGCGATTCGATGCCTAGCGCGTTTACACGGTGGTGATGCCGCCTTTGGATCAACTCGGGAACTCTCAGGACAGTCAGGGCTCGCCACCCGGATTCGTCTTCCTGGACCGGCGAGCCGTCAAGTTTCGCAGGATTGACATGAAGAATTGCCTGACGGAATCGGCGAAGCGAACAGGACGTGGCTGAATCTTGCACCCACCACACAGTTGAGTGAGTGAATTGTATCCTGACTGACGATTTGAGGATCGCATGGCAAAACAACTGCTGCTGATCGATTGCGGCACAGAATGGCCACAGCGCTTTCGCGAAGAAGGACGTCGTCACGGTTGGAATACCGTTACAATTCCTCAGTTGAGTGGCTGGAGGGCGGTCACATCGAATCAACCTGAATTTGATGCTGTGGTCTTCGACGCTAGTGATTTTTCACAGTCGGCCATCGGTACTTTTCTGAGTGAATGGAGGGCTCGACACGCCAATACACCAATCGTCAATTTCACCAGTCATTGCCCTGTTGAACGTGTTCGAATTCTGGCGCGTGGTGGCGTCATCGCTAATCTTAGGAAGGATCTGCCGTCCGATTCGTTTGGGCGACTTCGGATCATCATTCGCACTAAACGGGACTTTGATACCCGTGGTGCTTCGAATCTAACAGTAGGCGTCCGTGAGCGTATTTCTGCCGTCGCCGTCACCGATTATTCTGTCTTGATTGTTGGGAAATCTGGGGTCGGAAAGGAGCTGGTCGCGAAAGATATTCATCGCCTCAGCAGTAGAAATGACAAGCGGATGGTTTCCATCAATTGCGCTTCAATTCCGGCAGATTTAGTCGAATCGGAGCTCTTCGGCCACAAAAAAGGCGGATTTACGGGTGCATTCGAAGACAGGTTAGGAGCATTCAGGGCTGCGGAGGGGGGAACTCTGTTCCTGGATGAAATTGGCGAGATGCCTATGTTGCTTCAGTCAAAGCTGCTGCGAGCTGTCGAGGATAAAAAAATCCGGCCTATCGGCAGCGACAATGAGATTGATGTTGACGTGCGCATCGTTGCTGCAACAAATCAGAATCTTGCCGAACGGATTGAATGTAACCAATTTCGAGGCGACTTATATTATCGCGTCAATGAGTATTCGATAGTTGTCTCGCCGTTGAGAGAGAGGCTGGGCGATTTAAATGAATTGCTGCCTAAATTTATACGCGAAACCGCGATTGAGCTGAAGCTAGACGAAGCCCAGCTTACTTTGTCGCAGGCCTCCATCGACACTCTGAATCGAGCCGCCTGGCCGGGAAACGTCCGGGAGTTAAAAAGTACAATACGCAGCGCGTTGATGCAGCTTTCTCAGACGGGCGAGGCAGAGATCCAATTCGGGCATATATCCCCTGTGAATCCTTTACCCGTCAGTTTTTCTTTCGAAATCAACCCGCTGCCGTATCTGCAAAATGTGCCTCTTGGCCAGTCGATAGACAGCTCCCTCATGCTGCCATTCATTGTCAGGGCATTCATCGAGTGGAGTGGAAATGCATCCAAGGCCGCAAAAGAGTTGAGGATCAAAAGCACAGGGAATGCTCGAGGCCAGATCAGTATTGCTGCGACAGATGAGATTATTCGTGGGCTGTGTCGCGTCGGCGCAAATGTGGAGAACTTAGCCGACGCATGGGGAGTTTCCTTCTCATCGTTATGCAACACAATTGTGGCCAGCAACCGCGCGATGAAGCGAATCAAAGAATTGGAGTTGATTTGCCAAAACACGGATGGACTAGCATTGCGATTCAATTCAGACAAGGAAACGGTAGAGAGGGTGATTTCGCGGATCATGCAATTGCATGAGATCGGAAGGAAGCGGCGTTGATGTGCCCCTATTTTGGTACCGGAGACTATAAGCGCTCGGCTTGGGTACCGCAGGAATGCTGGAGCCGGGAAGTAGTCGCAGCCTATCTCCGGGTGCCAGCAGAAGTGCGAGGCTGCGAACTCGATGGAGCTTAGGCAACCCAACCAACCAGCCGGGCGGTGACAGTTGTAATCCTCTTTTCACGCCGAGGTCAGTCGTGACGCGTTGGATACGCCTTCGCACGGGCCTTCTTGGCCATGGACGTAGAATCCCTCGAACAGTTGCTGGCCCTGTGGGTGGGCGAGGCCTTTTCGCATCTGTGACAAACTACTGGGATAGTGTTGGAGGCCAACGAAGAGTACGACGCGTGAGGTCGTAGCAATTGATGGCAAGACGCTGTGGCACTCTCGTGGCAGTGGTCAAGATCAAGCTGTACCGCTCGTTGTCAGAGTCTCGGGCAGCGAGTTGTGAGCCTTCTCCGATCAACTCGTGATGCAAGAAAACACCGTTAAAACCACGAGGTTTTGTTGGATTCTGAATACGTTCGTATATCCTTCATAGGAAATAAGTGTGCGACGCAGTTCGGGTGAGGCTCCTGCCGAGCCGTTTCGAGTGGCTGGTGTGGATCGACAGGAGCCTCGCCCTCTCTGTGGTTTTGACAAGCTGCACCCAAACGCACAGCTAATGTCTGGAATCCGTATTAGAGGCTTCGTCGTTACGGCTCGCCAAGTCCGGCAGCCAGCTGCAAGAGTGCGGCTGTAATCAAAAGTAAATGAGCGATCAGCTCCATGAGTCTATGTGCTCGAGACACTTCCGGTGTATGGTCGGCATCAGCCTTTTCGGGCACGCGTGCGGAGCTTGAGGCCTGTTGCATGGCCTCGGACTCTGGCTTCTCACGCTTTTTGCAATTGTGCGAGCCGACGATGAGGTACAAGTGTCCGATCAGGATCACTAGAAGACCATAACCTAGGCATTCCAACGTCTCCGGCATGACATTGTTGGCCAATACATGCAGTCCTTCTCTCATGATAACGCTCCTAATGGAAATGAAGTGATACAAATCCTGGGCGAGCACATTTGTCAGGGACTGCATTGCAGGGGCCGTGCCCGGGAGCGAAATTTGGTCTTTGCAAGTCATCGTCTGTGTAAATAAGTGCCCAATACGCAATGACTTGCAATTTGCGCAAGTTTTTAGGCGATCCCCGACGACGCACGGCTGCGCACCGGCTGAGGTGCATTTGCGTGGACGATTGCCATGAAATTGTCTTAACTCTTCCGACAACAACAACAGATCTGTCGCTGGATGTTGGCCAAAAACGTACGAGTCCCAGCGTGTCTCGACATTGCGCTTCACGAAGTTGTCCCAGCAGTTATTCTTCCGATTAGGTCCGGGTTCAATGCTTTCTTCCTTGAGAATGTTGCGAACGGTCTGACGACTGGTGCCTTTGATCCCCAGTCTTCGTAACTCGACAACGATACGAGTTTAGACGTACGCAGACTGCACCTCAGTACGATTTCGACAACAAGTTGAAGTGGGAAGCCAGTGTCTCGCGGGGTAGAGTCAACGGGGTGGCGTTGTTGAAGCTGGCGATGTGGTGCCAGAAACGCCAAGTCTCAGAACATGGAGGTGAGTCAGGTCTCAAGGACAGCCGGCCCCCCCCCCAGGGCCAGCGCGCGCTCTGGGCGGGATGCGGACAATGGGTCGCTGGCGCGACGGGTTTCGGAATGGTATAGAAAGCCTTCTCCCGGGCGGGGTGGTTTCGCCTGGCGGAAGCCACAAGGAGGTGTTCGATGTCTGCTCAAATCGAAACGATCAAAGTTGGTCTGAAAGCTCATTTCGGCGAGTTGAAAGATCCTCGTTCAACGGTCAATCGCAAACACCTGTTGGTCGATGTGGTCGTCATCGCGATTTGCGGAACGGTAGCTGGTGCGGATGGGCGTGCAGGCCGAGAGTAGGCAATGCGCGGCGAAATAGTCTCTAAGGTGCATAGGCCACATGTCTGAAACTAACATGGTGCGTGCGAGTCGTGATGGTGATCAGTTTCACTATTCTTGGGCGGCTCGCCGGTGCCTGCTTCTCCTGTCTCCCGACGCTAGTTTAAGAGCAGTTACTATCGAAGGATCGTCTCCTTCAGAAGCTACCGCTACAGACCGCGTTGTAGTCGGCGAAGAACTGATTGACGTGGGAGAATATTATGGAAGCGAGAATCTTGAGCAGGCAACGCTGATTCGGTACATCCAACTCAAACATTCAACCCTGAGGGTTAACGAAGTTTGGCAGCCAAGCGGGCTAGAAAAGACATTGGCGGGATTCGCCGCAAGATATAGGGAACTTCTGCAACACTTTCATCAAGACGAGTTGCTAGGGAAGCTGGAGTTCTGGTTTGTTTCAAATCGTCATATTGCTCCGTTCTTTCTCGAAGCGATCCAGGATGCTGCTGCAGGCGATTCTCCCCGCCACAGCAGCGATCACGAAAAGCTTGAAAAGTTTACGAGCCTATGCGGTATTGAGCTCTCGGTATTCTGCAGGCTCCTTCGCCTTGAAGGGGGGCAAGAAGGGTTGTGGAGTCAACAGAACATACTAGCCCAGGAAGTTAGTAATTACCTCCCAGGTGCGGATGTTGACATTCCTATTCGACTGAAGGAGTTGGTAACCCGGAAAGCACTTTCTGAAAGCGGGGAAAATCCAGCGATTACCCGAATGGATGTGCTCAGAGCACTTAGGACTGACGAGAGCCGTCTATTCCCCGCACCGTGCCTCGTCAAAGATCTTCAAAACGTAGTTCCGCGGGAGCAGGAAGCAGAACTTCTCCGAGCAATTGTTGAAGCGAACGGAATTCCTGCCATTGTCCATGCCGCTGGGGGGGTAGGGAAATCAGTTTTTTCAACCCGCATCAGATTAGGTCTTCCCACAGGCTCGTGGAGTGTCCTTTATGACTGTTTCGGAAATGGCCAGTACCGGAGTGCCAGTGGATACCGGCATCGCCATAAGGATGCTCTCGTCCAAATATCAAATGAGTTAGCTAGCCGAGGGCTTTGCCATCCCTTAGTTCCGAGTTCTCATGCCGAACCATCGGACTATGTAAAGGCATTCCTTTACCGCCTACAGCAAAGCATCACGTCGCTGAGGTCCGCGAACCCGGAATCTCTTCTTTGCATAGTTGTCGACGCAGCTGACAACGCGCAGATGGCGGCTGAGGAAATTGGTGAATCTCGGTCCTTTATACGCGACTTGATCCGCGAAAAATTGCCGGAGGGTGTCCGTTTGGTCGCCGTTTGTCGGACGCATCGACAGGCATATCTTGACCCCGCCCCAGACACACTCCGTCTGGAGCTGCGTCCGTTCAGATTAGCTGAGACCAAGCTTTACTTACGACAGGTTTTTACTGACGCCACCGAACAGGATGTTGAGGAATTCCACCGCTTGACCTCACAGAATCCTCGTGTTCAAGCTTTGGCGATTGGGCGGAAGCTTTCATTGGAGGAGACTCTCCGCGCCCTGGGGCCAAACCCCACTACGACCGATGATGCGATCGAAAATCTGCTTAACACAGCAGTCGCGAAGCTTACCGATGCGGCAACAGCAATCGAGAAGGCTCAAATACACAAAATCTGCACAGCACTGGCAGCGCTCCGACCTTTGATCCCGCTGTCGGTTCTTGCGTCTATGTCGGGGGTCGATGAGGCTGCAATCAAGAGCTTTGCGTTCGACCTCGGGCGCCCACTCATCGTCACCGGTGATACCATTCAATTCTTCGACGAACCCGCAGAGACTTGGTTCAGAGATAAGTTTAGGCCATCGGCAAGCGACCTAGCGACTTTTACCGCGAGCCTGAAGCCGTTCGCGGCTAGCAGCGCTTATGTGGCGTCCGCATTGCCTCAACTCATGCTGGAGGCAGGTCATCTTGCAGAGCTCGTCGAGCTCGCTCTTTCTTCTGATGCACTACCCAGCGAGGTGGTCGAGAAACGAGATGTCGAGCTGCAACGGCTCCAATTTGCCCTCAAGGCAAGCCTACGGGCAAAACGCTATGTCGATGCCGCGAAACTAGCTTTGAAAGCTGGCGGCGCAAGCGCTGGTGATGAACGACGGCTTAGACTTCTGCAGAGCAATACAGACTTAGCCTCGCTTTTTATGGACAGCGGCGGCCTTCAAGAGCTTGTATCACGACGATCATTTGGCTCAGGTTGGGTTGGTTCCCATTATATTTATGAAGCCGCGCTACTATCTGGGCGAGAGGAGTTGCTAGGAGAGGCACGCTCCAGGCTCCGTATGGCCCGCGAATGGCTGAAGAATTGGAGTCAGCTTCCGGCGGAGAAGAGACAACAAGAGCGTGTGCAAGACGAAGACATTCTTGAAATGGCGACCGCAGCCTTCAATATACAAGGTGCGGAGTTCTGCGCACGCGATCTGCGTAAATGGCAGCCCCGCGCCATTTCGTTTCGTGTGGGACGGCTTCTCGCAAGGCGTTTCATTGACCATGGCCGTTATACTGAACTCGATGAACTGGCTCTCGCCGCCAAGAACGACCTGTATCTCATCCTCGCAATAGTGCTGGAGCTGAGAGAGGTCCATCGAACGGCTCCGATGCACGTTGTCAAACGCGTTTTTCGTCTTATATTGAATCTTCGCAGAAAACGGGGAGGCGACAACCACCGAGATGCAGAAGGAGATGCAGAAGGAGATGCAATCCGGGCAATAACAGCACTGGTAGAATCTGCGTACAAATTGTCGGTTGGCTCAACCGAGGAACTGATTGCGATTCTGACGCGCTGCTTGCCAGCGTCGCCTCCAACAGGACTTTCATCTCGTTATGGCAAGCTGAGATTTCCCTTTCTTCGGGCATACGCTCTGCGAGCGGCGCTCCAAGGGCGACTATTGAACTTGATTGATCTAGCGGATGATGACTTAAGAAAAGAGCTAGAGAACTCCGGATTTCACTCCAGGTCTCAGGATACACATCAATTTAAAGAAGACATCGGCACCCTTTTGCCTTGGCACATGCTATGGGCAACCACCTTCGTAAGCCGCGTTCCATCGGTTGATCTTGCGACGGAGACCAAAACTAGGATCGCATCTGCAATAACGCCAAGAAACATTTATCAAGACGACTCGCACACTTCCGACGAGGTTGCTCGAGTATGGTTCGATATAATACTGATCTCGGAGATCGCTGAGGTTGAGACGTTCGAACGATGGGCTTCAGGATTAAGGAAGCAATTGTTTACGACGACGCTCGCGTGGCTCGCGCGCCTCGCAGGACAATCACATTCACTGAAGGGGCGCTCGCTCGAATATGCACATAACGCTTTCAAGATCATCCAGAACGAGCGAGAAGACGCTGAGTCCATATCGTCCAGCTACGTCGAATTGGCGCGGGCAGTCCTGACAGTGAGTTGCTCGGAAGCATCGGCGTATTTCGAACACGCCATGGAAGTCGCAAGCAAAGTTGGCGACGAGAATTTGGACCGATGGGACGCACATTTGCACTTGGCCGATCGTGCTGCGTCTCACGACACCCCGCATTCATTGATCGCATACCGGCTCTCGCGTTGTGCGGAGTTGACTTACGAGTATGTCGTCCGCGACAAGCATTTTGATTGGAAAGCTACTGTTGAGGCCATAGTCGGTCTATGCGGAAACTCGTCATTGGCGATTCTTAGTCGCTGGCGAGATCGCAATTTTGGAGCAGCCGACCGGATACTGCCAATTGCTGTAAACTTTCTCCTAGCGCGGAGCAGACTTGATCCCAAAGTCGCACTGGCGCTCGTTGGGTTTCGTGCTCAATGGAACGAACCTTACTTACTCCGAAGCGTCTTGGCGGATTGTTCAAACACGGCTGAGAAGGAGGCTGCGACTGAATTCGTTTATCATTATATGAAGCTGGATCGACAGAGTTCTCGAACTTGGCGTGAGCTGCATAATGTATTGCTCGAGCATAGTATGTCAGTGACTGAACTCAAGGAGCGTGTGGCGTTAAGCGAACGAGAAGAACATGCCCTTGAATCGACGAATAGACCCGAGCGATTCGATGACGCCAAAACTGCAGGGAGCCAAGATGAGAAAGGTTGGAATACGATCTTTGATAGTATCGACCTCTGTATCGCTGACGATATTTCGAGAGCATATCGCCGGTTTATGAATTTCGATCCTCCGTACTATCACGATCGATTCTTCGCAGAATCCTGCCGTCGCGTTCAAGGCGGCAAAGAGGCTGAGTTCGTTACTGCCCTTGCGCAAGTACGAGAGTTTGATCTCTATCTTTTAGGCCAGTTCTTGGAGCAGTATCCAGAACGTTGGACTAACCGCCTTGGTGTTAAGAATGCACTGGCAAAAACCTTAAAGGCAGTGTGCCAGCGTTACTGTTTGGAAGTCAGAAGGAGTCGGTACAATGGGATCTTTTCATTCAAGACTGCCTGTGAACTCTCCGGACTCGCAGAAGCTGAGTTGGTCGATGCGGTTCTTATGGCCATTGGAAAGAAGGCGGAAGTCGTCGGCCCCGATCGCCTGTTCTCTCTTGTCGGGCTCCTCGCAACGAAGCTGACTGAAACTGATGCTCTAAACGTGCTTTCATTTGGCCTCGATCTGTTTGACTCAACTCTAGAAAACAGTGATGGCGATGGCCCATGGTCCCCGAAACTTGCGCCTCCTGACGAAATCAACAGCTCCATTGCTGGCTATATTTGGGGCTGCCTTGCAGCCCCGCATGCAAATCTGCGATGGGAAGCTGCGCACGTAGTCCGAGCTCTTTGCACGCTTAAACGAGGAAATGTCATCGGCAGAATTGTTGCACTGGCGAAAGGCGCACCCGTTGATGCCTTTGCTGATAGCCGCCTGCATTTCTATAAGTTACATGCCCTACAATGGTTCCTGATCGGCTTGACCCGCGCTGCGCGAGATTGCCCGGACGTGGTGGCCCCTCATTGCGATTTCTTAATCGAGCTAACATTCAATAATGAGCCCCATGTCCTCATTCGGGAGTTTGCAAAGAAGACAATAGCCGCTTTGTTAGACGCTGGTTTTCTGGTAACGAAAGATGATTTGCGAGGCCAAATCGACATGGTCAACAAATCTCCATTCCCAACTATTGAATCGAAACGCCATCAACGCTTTAAAAATCAGGCGGGGCATGTCGAAGGCGAGCCAGGAACGATTGATGCTGACTGTTTTGACTATGATATAAACCAATACTGGTTTACTCAACTCGGCGAATGCTTTGCAAAGTCGCAAGTTTACATTCAGCGTGAGGCATTAAATGTGATAAAAGGTGACTGGCAGTTCTCCGAACATCGTCGCTGGGATCAGGACGAGCGACATCGCCTCGGAATCTTTAAGGAAATGGAGTCCTATCATTCTCACGGATCATATCCTCATGCGGATGATCTTAATTTTTATCACTCATATCATGCGACTATGGTGGTGGCTGCAAAGCTCTTAGCGACAACTCCTGTGCATAGGGAACCCGAGGAGCTCGAAGACGCCCTTCGCCATTGGCTAGTTTCGCATAGTCTTTCACGCACGGACGGTGGCTGGCTGGCAGATCGACGTGATCCAATGCCGCTTGAAAAGCCGGATTGGAAGCATGCAAAGGAATCTGACGATTGGTGTTTGGGGGTTGTAAGGAGCGATTTTGATCGCATTTTACTCGACAGCACCGGGTGGGCGAGTCTCTGGGGAGGCTGGAGGTGGACTTCAGGCTATCGTGAGGAGTCTGTCTGCATTCGCAGCGCCTTCGTTTCTTCCGATCGCTCAATGGCATTGCTTAGAGCATTGCAAACGGCCGTCGATCCAAACGATTATCTCGTCCCGGACGCAAATGACGATCTGCAAATAAACGTAGGCGGTTTTCAACTTAAGGGTTGGATTGTGGTGGTCTGCCTTGGTGGAATTGATCCAGCAGTAATGAGAGTCTTCGAGCCGAAAA